>NZ_CM001974.1:1529100-1560112 GCF_000406105.1 Dickeya chrysanthemi NCPPB 402
CCAGGGGTGTCCCTTAACCTCCCAGCATACGAAAAAGTGTTGTATGAATGATTTCCGATATGTGATTTTTGGTTAAACACTGAGCGCTTTGGGGGCGCTTAAAAGCGCTCTTTGCACAGTGATAACAATGTTGATCTGTACAAAAAATAGTTACGGGACACACCCTAGAACGGTAGAAAAATCTTTTTCATGAGCGAATACGGCGAGACCGCGTTGGTGGTGCTCACCAAAATTGACGGCAGTATCCTCTCCGGGAAATCCATAAACATAAAGTTACTCACCTTCAACCGGCTCATGGCTGCTGGCGATCATGTCCCTGCGACACACCCAGCATTATTTGGCACAAGATCCCAAATACGACTGACTGCCGCATCAACGGGTTAAGCCCGGAAGAAGAGCAGCAGATACTGGCCGTGTGCCATCAGCCAACCTATGCCAGCCTTCCCCCGTCACAAATCGTCCCGACGCTGGCCGATAACGGGATTTATCTGGCGAGCGAGTCAACCTTTTATCGGGTGCTGCGACGGCATGGCGAAGTGTACCGGCGGGGACTGCAACGGGGGCGGCCCGGAAAGTCACTCCAGCCAGGAGCTCTGGCAGGCCGGCGTGCCGAATCAGGTGTGGACGTGGGATATTACATGGCTGCCGTCGACCGTGAAGGGACGCTGGTTTTACCTGTATCTGGTGGAAGACCTGTACAGCTGAAAAATCGTGGGATATGAAGTGCATGAAACAGAAAGTGGCGAGCAGGCATCAGCCCTGATACAACGCACGGTACGTTGGGAGGGATGCTGGCAATATTGTTACGCTTTTCCTGAACAGCTTTGTTGTCCGTCTGCTTTTTGGCGCTGGGGTCAATGCCTGCTGCTAACAGCTTTTTCGCTTTATCCCGGCGTTGTCTGGCATCCGCCAGTGAAACAGCCGGGTAAACGCCAATGGAAAACACCTTCTGTTTCCCTTTCAAAGCGATAACCCAACTGCCAGTATTTGGAACCGTTGGGATGTACCAGCAGGTAGAGACCGAACCCGTCAGTGAGCTTCACCACTTTTTCGGATGGTTTGGCATTTTTTACTTTAGTATCAGTAAGTGGCATGACGGTTCCCTCCGATTGCTGGTAAATACGAAATCGAACCCGCTTTACCCGTATTTTTACCAGCAAAAGGGTATGGCTTCGAGTGGTTTTGAATGGATGAGGGTGAACCTGAAAAAGGGGATAACCAATTGATAAAAAGCAAAAAACCAGACGTCAGTAGACATCTGGTTTCTTTAAATTGGCTCCTCTGACTGGACTCGAACCAGTGACATACGGATTAACAGTCCGCCGTTCTACCGACTGAACTACAGAGGAATCGTTGGAACGGGGCGCATGATAACGGGGTCTGTTGTGCATGTCAAAGGTGTAAACCACATTTTTGATGCGTTTGGCGAGGGAATGCGCAATGTGTTGTTTTTTTCGCAGGATTGCCGTGATTGCGCGGCGTTTGCATGGAGTTGCGGTGGAAAAATAGCGGACTGGCAACAAGATGATGCAGCCAGTCCGCAGGGGATTATCGTAACTGCAGTTGCAATTGGTAACGGTAGTGAGGGGCGGTTAGCTGGAAGTCCGGCGCAACGCTGGGGCTCCAGGAATCGTCACCGCCGATGCCCATGTGGAAGCCGTCCAGATTGAGCCAGGTGCCCGGTTCCGGCTGCAATAGATGGTGATGAGTGCAATCCATCAGTTGCTGTCGGCTGTAGCGGCCGATACCGAAATGGAAATCGCCCTCGATAAGCCAGTCGCCGTAGCGCAGCTCCCGGGTGTGACAGCGCAAGCCGTTTTCCGATGGAAAAATGTATGGCGTGTGCATCGCTTCCAGCGGTTGTTGCCAGCGACCGTGCAGCGCGGCAAGGCGTCGGTCAGGATAGTTTTCGTGCGGGCCCAGCCCCAGCCAGCTTACCTGTGGGGTGACCGCCGCCAGTTGCACACTGAGGCCGACGCGCGCCAGTGAAGGCAGGTGACGCGCGACGTCCACTTCCACGCTTACCGTCAGCACGCCTTGCGCGTCAATGCGCCACTGTTTACGGCTGATGAACAGCACCTGTTGCTGATAATGACCGATGTGTTCGGTGGTGATCAGCACGCCGTCGCTGAGGGTATCGGCATGAATATGCCGACAGTCGGTGTCGTACCGATACAGCCCGGCCAGTTTCCAGCGTTCTACCCAGGCATTCGGGTCAATACGGTCGACTTCACTGATGCCGATGTCGTTATCCAGTGGCGTGCGCGCCAGGTTGTCCTGTAGCGGGCTGAGTAACTGCGCTTGCCCATCGCGCCACCACTGGGTCAGCAACCCGTTATGGCGATTGAACGCCCAGCGCTGCTGGCCGTGGATAACCTCGAACTGGTCGTCATTCTGGTTCAGCGTCGGGCGTTCGCCATCGTCACGGCGTGGAGTTGGGCGTGCCAGCGGCATCGGTAATTGCCATTGATCCCAGGCGCAGCGGTGACCGGCAGGCGACCAGTCGGTCGCGTTCGGCTGAATCACCTCTACCGTCAACCACATGTCGGCGTGGTGTTGCGGCGCAGGCAACTGCTCAAGCAGAGTGAGGGTCTGGCAACCCTGAGGGGCAATATCGAGCGGTACACGGCCTGATGCCAGTTGTACATCATCCTGCATAATGCGCCAGTGCAGTTCCTCATTATCGCTACGCCGGAACAGGTATTCGCTGGTGATGGTCAGCGTCAGCGGGGCATTCTCATGGTGGTTGAACTGGAAAAACTGCTGGGCGCGCTGAGCTTCGTACAATGCCGGGTGCGGCGTGCGATCGGGGAACACCAGACCGTTGAGGCAGAACTGACGATCGTTGGGTTTATCACCGAAGTCGCCGCCGTAGGCCCAGTGCGTTTTGCCATCCTGCTCACGTATCAGCGCCTGATCCACCCAGTCCCAGACGAAACCGCCTTGCAGGCGCGGATATTGACGGAATGCCTGCCAGTAACGGTCAAACCCGCCGAAACTGTTACCCATAGCGTGTGCATATTCGCACAGAATCAGCGGGCGATGTTCTCCCGGTAGCCCAATCCACTTTTTGATTGACCACTTCGGCACCGCCGGGAACGGTTGGTCCTGATCAACACGGGCATACATCGGGCACAAAATATCGGTGGCGGGCGTGTTGGCGCCACCGCCTTCGTACTGCACCGGTCGGGTGGGATCCTGCTGTTTTACCCACTGGTAGAGCGCGCTGTGGGTAGGGCCGTAGCCAGACTCATTGCCCAGCGACCAGATAATAATGCAGGGGTGGTTGCGATCCCGCTGCACCATGCGGGTGACGCGTTCGGCATAAGCCGGTAGCCAGCGCGGGTCGTCCGACAGGCGGCTCATCGGCTGCATACCGTGGGTTTCGATGTTGGCCTCGTCCACTACGTACAGACCGTAGCGGTCACACAGCCGATACCACAACGGATGGTTGGGATAGTGGGAGCAGCGCACCGCGTTGAAGTTATGCTGCTTCATCAGCAGAATGTCCTGCCGCATGGTCGCTTCATCAATCGCCTGACCGTACTGCGGATGGTGTTCATGGCGGTTAGTGCCGCGAATCAGCAGCGGTTGACCGTTGAGCAACAACAAGCCGTTACGGATGGCGACCTCGCGGAAACCGACGTCATAGGCTTCCGCTTCCACCAGCGTGCCGTCGCACTCCAGCGCCACGACTGCGCGATACAGGTTGGGCTCTTCCGCACTCCATAAAGCGGGCTGCGACACCTCCAGTTGCAGGCTCACCCTGTCGTGATAAGCGCCGCGTTCATCAATAGCCGGCGTGCCGAAGGGGGCGCGCTGTTCCCCCACCAGTTGCTCGCCGCGCCACAATTGCACCGCCAGTTGCCACGCCTGAGCCTGATCTTCCGGCAGGTTGGCCAGCGCGGTGACGCACAGCGTACCTTGGGTATAGCTGTGTCGTAGCGGGGTGGTGAGTTGTACATCACGCAGATGTACCGCTGGTTTGTGCAGCAGGTAGACGTCGCGGTAAATACCGCTCATACGCCACATGTCCTGATCTTCCAGATAGGTGCCGTCAGACCAGCGCAGCACCATCACCGCCAGCCGGTTTTCTCCCGGTTGCAGGCAGGACGTCAGATCGAACTCTGCCGGTAGCCGGCTGTCCTGGGAATAGCCGACCCATTGCCCGTTGCACCACAGATGGAAGGCGGAGTTAACGCCGTCAAACACAATACGAGTCTGGCCCTGAGCCAGCCAGTCACCGTTGACTGAGAATGTGAGCGAGTAACAACCGGTGGGATTGTCTTGCGGTACGAACGGTGGATTGACCGGTATCGGGTATTTGATATTGGTGTAAATAGGCGCATCGTATCCCGCCAACTGCCAGTTGGACGGCACAGCGAGCGGGTTCGCATCGGCCAGATCCTGTGTCAGCCACTGTTCCGGTACGGCCTCCGGACGTGAGAAATAGCTGAAGGTCCATTCACCATTCAGCATCTGGCGTCGATCGGAAGGCTGGTCGTCGCGTGCGGCGTTGAGGTCGCGCCAACTGGAAAACGGCGGATGCGCGTCCAGCCGGCGGATATGGGGACAAGCCGGGTTTTCCCAATCGCGTCTGGCCAGAATATCCGCCAGCGAGAGGCCGGATAGCGGAGCGTAAGCGGAAGCAGTAGACATAAAGCAGGCTTTCCTTTATTGGCTGAAAGAGTGAGTGGCTGAGCTGTCTGGCAAGCGGGTAAACAAAAATTGTTATCCGCTCACAATTTGCTGTCAGGATCGCGGCTTGCCGGATGGGAGTAAAGCGCAGAGACGCCGGAAAGTGGTGTCGATCACAAAACCGGCGTCAGGAGGAAGGGGTTAGCGTTGTAACTGCCTTGCCAGTGTAATCAGTTGTTGCGCGACATCCTGCGGCGACAACGTGGAAGGCTGCCAGGCGGCGGTAGTCTGGCGAGGGATCAACGTCGTTTTCAGTCGCAGCGGGGTGGGGGTGTGCGGGTGTTGCAGGCAGTCCAGCAGCCGGTTGACGCTTTCCCGCCCCAGTTGCCTGAAATCCTGACGAATCGTGGTCAATGGCGGCTGGAAATAAGCACTGTCGCGGGTATCGTCGAAACCGATCACCGAGATTTGTTCCGGTACGCGCAACCCATATTCATGGATTGCCCGCAGGACGCCGAGCGCCATTTGATCATTGGCGACGGCAATGGCGGTAGGACGAACCGAGTTCGCCAGCAGCAGGTGTGCCTGCTGATAACCCGAGCTGGCGCTCCAGTCACCTTCGGCAATTGCGCAGGGCATCAGCAAATGCGCTGCCAGCGCTTGCTGCCAGCCTTCGTAACGTAACCGTGCGGAAACGGAATTTTGTGGGCCTGTCAGCAGGGCGATCCGCCGGTGCCCCAACTCGACCAGATGGTCGATCGCCAGCTTTGTGCCTTGTTGCGGGTCAAAGAGCACGCTCGGTAAGTCGGCGGTGGGGGGCGTGTCAAGAAACAGCACCGGCGTGGCGGCGCATAACTGGTGGATATGTTCTGCCTCCTCCTGTTCCAGCGGCACGTTGATAAGCACGCCGTCGACCCGTTGCGATAGCAGCTCATTCACCGCGCGCTGGATGTCATTACCATCTGCCGCGCGCAGCATCGAGATCACCACGTTGAACCCCAGTTCGCTGGCGGTGGTTTTTATCGCGGCGGCAATCTGGGATGGCGCATGTAGCGACAGGTCGATAGTCGCCAGCCCGATGGTGGTGGCGCTACGGCGCGCCAGTTGCTGGGCGACCCGGTTGGGGATGTAGTGAAGTGCGGCCATCGCCTGCTCCACCTTTTCCCGGGTGCGGGCAGAGACATGAGGCGCCTGATTCAGCACCCGTGAGACGGTTTGGTAAGACACACCGGCGTAAGCCGCCACGTCATTGAGCGTTACTGGTTTCGCTTTCATGATGCTCTGTTAATCAGCCCCTGCATTGTCACCAGGCGTTATCATAACAAATGCCGATGAGGCCACACTGCGGTCAACAGAGAAAAATTATGCGGCGACCGGCGGGTGCGTCACCTGCTGGTAATACCAGGCGATGGTTTTTTTGATCAACGCATCGGTGGCATCCAGATAGATGTCAGGGGTCGCGCTCACTTCTGTCTCCAGAATTAGTGGGAGTTCGGTGCAACCCAGAATCATTTTTTCTACCCCTTGCTGACGCAGCGAGGCGACGACGGGCAATAATAATGCCCGCGACTGCGCGACATCGCCCGCCTTGTAAGCGTAGATGCTGTTCATCACCGCGTCCTGCTGCTCGTTGGTCGGCAACGTGCAGCGCACCTGCTGATCGGCCAGCGCGTGCTGGTAGATATCGCTGCGCACGGTAGCGGTGGTGGCCAGAATGGCAACGTGACGAACGCGTTGTTCAGCCACCTGCTGGCAGGCTGCCTCAATAATACTGATCATGTCCACCTGAGTGTGCTGTTTCAAATCCTCGAACCAATAGTGTGCGGTATTACAAGGGATGATGATGCAGGTAGCGCCGGCGTTCTCCAGAATTCTCATGTACTCAATCATCTTTTTCAGCGGCGACGGGCTGTGATTGAGAATGCACTGGGTGCGATCGGGAATATCCGGAATAGACACGGCGATCACCGGAATGTGTTCCTGATCCTTGCGCGCCGGAGTCTGCCGGATAAGTTTTTGCATGGCATCGACGGTAGCGCCGGGGCCCATGCCGCCAAGAATTCCGATTACAGGGTTCACGTTTTCCGCCTCGCTGCGAAGAGTCTGGAGTGGAAAAATCATCGCATAGCGCCCGAAAATGTGAATTGCGAAATTCCCATCGTCTATGTATGTTTTGCATAACCTTGTAGGTGTTATGCGTGAAATGCTTTTTATCAGCGGTGGTCGGTGATGCTTAATAACATTGAAACCAAGTGGTTATATGATTTTATCGCTCTGGAGGCGTTTCGCAGTTTCACACTGGCGGCCGAGACGCGTAACATTTCCCAGTCGTCGTTCAGCCGGCGTATCCGGGCGCTGGAAGAAGCGGTAGGGTTCGACCTGTTTGACCGAGGCGCGCAACCGCTGCAATTGACCGAACAGGGCAAAATTTTCCACGCCCACATCCGCAATACCCTCGACGATCTGGAGTACCAGATTCACAAACTGCACGGCGGCAGCCACTACAAAAACAAGATTAGCATTGCGGCGGCGCATTCGTTGTCGGTGTTCGTGATGCCGGAACTGCTGAAAAACGTGCCGGACTTGCAGGAGAAAATCTTCTATGTCGAGTCGATTGATGTCGATGATGCGGTACTTAACCTGAAGGAGGGGCGCAGCGATTTTATTTTCTCGTTTTATAACGAGGAACTGATGTCGGAGCCGTTTCGCCATACCCGTATCATGGATTCCACGTTATACCCGGTTTGCGCCTGCGATGCGGCCGGCAAACCGCATTTTGATGTGCGGGCCGCCACATTGCCGCTGCTCAACTACACCGACACCAGTTATATGGGCCGTCAGGTCAATCGTTATCTCTCCACGCTACCGCCCGAACGTTTTACCGTCAGTTTTGTCTCCTCAATGAGTGACTTGCTCAGGCGTATGGTGAAGCAGGGGCTGGGCATTGCCTGGCTGCCCGATTATTCCATCCGTGATGAGCTGGCGCACAACCAACTGGTGGTGCTGAAACTGGATAACGCCGTGATGAAGATGCCGGTGTATTTGTATCGGCTGGATGCCCGGCTGAACGTGGCGTCGGAGTCATTCTGGCGAGCGATGACGGCACGTCGTCCGGCGCCATAAAAAACAGCGGCCGGAGCCGCTGTAGGAGGATTAGCTGAATTCCGTGCGGATCAGGCGTCTTGTCTGGCTTGTTGCAGCACCACGTCCGCTTCGGCCTCTTCCTCATCGTCGGTGATGTCTTTTTCCAGACGGGCCACCACAGCGGTAGAGATACTGTTGCCGATAACGTTGGTCGCGGTACGGCCCATGTCCAGGAACTGGTCGATGCCGAGAATCAGCAGAATGCCGGCTTCCGGCAGGCTGAACATCGGCAGCGTCGCGGCGACGACGACGACGGAAGCACGCGCCACGCCCGCCATCCCTTTACTGGTGATCATCAGCGTCAGTAGGATCAGGATCTGCTGAGTGAAGCTCAGGTCAATGTTGTACGCCTGGGCGATGAACAGAATGGCGAACGACTGGTACATCATGGAGCCATCCAGGTTGAAGGAGTAACCCAGCGGTAGCACGAAGCTGGTGATCTTTTTCGGTACGCCGAAACGGGTCAGCGCATCCATGGTTTTTGGGTACGCCGATTCGCTGCTGGCGGTGGCGAAAGCCAGCATGGTGGGTTCGCGAATCAGTCGCGCCAGCACCAGGATGGAGCGGCCGAGGAAGGCGTAACCCACCAGGAACAACACCGCCCACAGCAGCGCCAGGCCAAGATAAAACTCGCCGATCAGCTTGCCGAAGTCGTAGATCAGCCCCAGACCCTGCGTGGTAATGGCGGAAGCAATCGCCGCGAAGACGGCGATCGGCGCCAGCGCCATTACGTAGTCGGTCACGCGGAACATCACTTTGGCCAGTTCTTCGATGGTCGACAGAATGAAATTGGCCTGCTTGTTGTGGTGTTTGACGTAAGCCAGCGCAGATCCGAAGAACAGCGAGAACACCAGAATCTGCAGGATTTCGTTGTTAGCCATCGCTTCCACAATACTTTTCGGGAAGATATGACTGATGAAGTTTTTCAGCGTGAAACCATCGGTATTCAGACCGGTGGTGACGTGGTTGACCGGCGCGACCAGATTCATGCCGACGCCCGGCTGGAAGAAGTTCGCCAGCATCATGCCGATCAACAACGACAGGAAAGAGGCGGTAATAAACCAGGTCATGGCTTTCAGGCCGACGCGGCCTACGGCAGAAGAGTTCCCCATGCTCGCCAGGCCGGAAACCAGGGTGGCGAACACCAGCGGCGCGATGATCATTTTGATCAGACGCAGGAAAATGTCGGTCACCATATTAAAGTAAGACGCCACTTCTTTGGCACGGGCGCCGTCCAGATAGGTATGGCATGCCCAGCCAATCAGAATACCGAGCACGATCGCCAGCATTATCTGTATTAATAACTTCTGCCTTTGCATAGAAACCTCATGTTGATGAATGTATTCAGACAACACCAGTGTTATTGCAGCGTAGCGGTCAAAGATGTCATGAGACATACGCAGGCCGATACCCTGATTTGTTTGTGGGGTGTTGTGTCTGCCGCGCGGGATATTACAACGAATTGGGATTTTTTCCCTTTTTTTCTGCGAATAAAATGAAATGCATCACTTTATGGGGGGTAAAACACCTTATTTTTGTACTGAAAATAGGTTGGTTGCCGATAAAGTGTCGCCAGCGTGCTGATAATAAATTATTTATTATCAATGTATTGAGTATTTTGTTGCGATGGCTGTCGGCGCTTTTTGTATCAATCATAACTTTTTCTTATATCTTGGTTCGAGTCAGCAATATATTCAATAATCGTCGCTAATTTATTTCTATGTCCCGATGGTCTTATTATTCGTTGATGACCCACGTGATTAATAAACAGTAATTACCCTTCTTTTTCATAAAAATATAATATGGCTCGATAACACGAGGTTATACCAGTATCCGAATAAAAACGGCAGTAAATTTAATCACCTGCTGCTATTGCGCGAAAATGGAAAATAAATGTTATTTTTGCTTTTTGTGTGTAATTAGAATGTTTCATTTGGGTTTAATGTGATGGTATTTTAAGCAGCGAGAAGATAAGAGCGAAAATGAAGAACACGAATGCGGCATAACGGCATGATGACTTTATCTGTGCGGAATTTGTACGGAATATCCCGTAAATTATAAACAATCCTTATTATTGTTCTTCCGGCTAGCGGCAACCGCTCATCAGATAACCGGTTGTCGGGTATTTGCCCGCGTTAGCACGATTCAGATCAAGCTATTGGTGAGGTGACGTGTCATTTCGTCGGTGAAGATCTTACACTATTTCCCCACACTATCTATGGAGATTGGATTACGGTGGTTATGGCGACACGACTGACAGACTCTCCGTCCCGGCTGTCTATTCTCTGGCAGGATGCCTTGCTGAAAATTTCTCAGTCGCTGCTGCAACAGCGTACGATCCCCGACCTGTTGCAGGCGCTGGACAGCGTGTCATTCTCCGTGGTGCGGTTCGGCCGGGTTAATGTGATCCTGCTTGATCCGTTACATAACCAGATGCATTTTTTCCGCCACGATCGTGATTCCGGGCATACGCAATGCAGCGAAGAGGCGGTTCTGCTGGCCAATGGTCCCGGCGGTATCGTGTGGAGTACCCAAACGTTGCTGCACTGCGACCGGACGCATTTTCAACGCGATTTCCCCCACCTGATCGACCTGCCGGCGTATATCGGATTAAGCGACTATTGTCAGTTGCCGTTGCATGGTACTCATCGCGTGCTGGGCGGAGTGGAGTTCCTCAAAACCGACGGCAGCCGTTTTACCGACAGCGAGCTGGATTTCTTTCAAACGCTGGCCGGTGTGGTGGCGCTGGTGGTGGAAAACATTCGCGAGCGCGAACACGTGTTGCAAGAAGAAGAGCGCTTGCGTCATGAGCGCGATCACCTGCGTATTCTGGTGGATGTCACCAATACCGTGATTTCCAAACTGGAACTGAAGGCGCTGGCGCTGGAAGTGTCGCGCGAGATCCACCGTTTCTTCGGCATTGATTTTATCGCGCTGGTATTAAAAGACGCAGATGCGCAAGCGCGTTCGCTGAAATACCTTGCCACCGTTTACCCGCCGGCAGGCGCGCCGAAAACGGTACAAGGCGAGGTGGAGCGAGCGCAAACGCTGGCTGACGGCGTGATGGCGCAACAGCAGCCGCAACTGGTTCAGGTGGCGGAACGCCTGAATCCAGGCGAACCGCGTCCGCTTTGTCAGTGGTTTGACCGTGAATTGTCCCATGTCTGTCTGCTGCCGTTGTCATTTGGTAACCGGGCGTTGGGGGTGCTGGAACTGGCGCACCGTTCAGCGCTGGTGGTCAGCGAGGCGGACCTGCGGTTGCTGCGACAGATTGCCGCGCGCATCGCCATTGCACTGGATAACGCGCTGGCGTATGAGCAGATTACCCGGCTGAAAGATTCGTTGATCCATGAAAACTTCTACCTGACCGAACAGCTGACCGAGCATATCCATCAGCGCAGCGGTGATGAGTTTGGTGAAATTATCGGCCGTAGCGCAGCGATTCAACAGGTGCTGGAGCAGGTGGCGATGGTGGCCGCCAGCGACAGTACCGTGCTGATTCTCGGCGAAACCGGCACCGGTAAAGAACTGATTGCCCGCGCCATCCACAGCCTGAGCCAGCGAAAATCCCAGCGCATGATAAAAATGAATTGCGCCGCCATTCCCTCCGGCCTGCTGGAAAGCGACCTGTTCGGGCATGAAAAGGGCGCGTTTACCGGCGCCACCAGCCAGCGTCAGGGGCGGTTTGAACTGGCGGATAACAGCACGCTGTTTCTGGATGAGGTCGGGGATATCCCGCTGGAATTGCAGCCTAAGTTGCTGCGGGTGTTGCAGGAACGGGAGATCGAGCGGCTGGGCGGCAGCAAAGTTATCCCGGTGGATGTCCGGTTGATCGCCGCCACCAACCGTGACCTGAAACAGATGGTGGCGGACCGCGAATACCGTAGTGATCTCTATTACCGTCTTAACGTCTTTCCCATCGTCATTCCGCCATTGCGCGAACGGCCGGAAGATATCCCGCTGCTGGTGAAGTTCTTTACCCGCAAGATTGCCCGCCGTATGAATCGCACCATCGACAGCATTCCATCCGAGATGTTGCGTCAGTTGAGCCGGTTGCCGTGGCCCGGCAACGTGCGGGAACTGGAAAATGTGGTGGAACGGGCGGTGATCCTGACGCGCGGCACCACGCTTAATCTGCAGATAGATGAACTACAACATCACCTGTCGCCGCTGGATGTGCCCAAACCGTCGTACCGTGATATTGCACCACCGGTGGAAACCAAAAGGCCGGATCCGCTGGCCGCAGACGATGAATCGGAGCGTGAGCGCATTATTCGGGTGTTGCGGGAAACCAATGGGATCGTCGCCGGCCCCAAAGGTGCGGCTGCCCGACTTGGCCTCAAGCGCACCACGTTACTATCGCGTATGCAACGTATGGGCATTTCCGCCCGGGAAATAGAAGGGATTTCCTGATAAGACTCAGATAAGCATCCGTGAGCAGCTCGGAGATTGAGGACGCTTGGTTTATATCGTTTCATTTATAGCCATTGGCTTTTATAAGCTCATACCGATCTGAGCTGCAATCTTGATGGCTAACTGTCGAAAGTCTTTTTTGGCATCGCTAACGGCATTGGCATGACTGCCGATAGCACCGTCGGCTGACGTCAGATTGAATATCGGTTTACGGTATTCCTGCGCCATGGGGATGAGGCTACGGTAATGCTTAATTGTGGCCAGGCAATAGGGGTCGGATTCTTGTTTCATGTTCTGAACCGGACTTTCATTGAGAACGGCCTCACGATACACAGAAGGGATACGTTGTACCCACTTGTCATAAGCTTTTACAGGGCGATCCAAACGTACTCCGTGTTGTTGACACAGATAGCCGATAGGGAGCATCTTGCCTGTCGGTAACTTGAAGTTAGGATGATTCTGAGATTCGGGGCTATCTTGCCAATTATCCAGACGCTTGCGCCAAAGATTCTTCCAGCCTCTTAGCGTCGGCCCTAGGTTGCTCAGGCCCTGAAGCGAAAAGAGATCTGCCCCGAGCGGAATCGCCACATAATCGGTAGCCAGTAGTACGGATCGATTTATCGCTCCCAGATTGGGGCCGATATCAACCAGTATAATGTCAGCTTGCACTTTTTCGGCGGCCATCTGCATGACTTGCCAAAATGCGGTCAGTATTCGCATTGGACGATATAAATTGTTATCGGCCATGCTATTTGGCCATTCAGATGACAGCAAATCCTCAAAACCAGATAGCGCCACATCTCCAGGCAAAAGATAAAGGTCGGTAGCAATGTTTTGTAGGTGTGGTTGAGTGATATCACCGACACCGGTTAACGGCTTGATGCACTGATAAATAGTGGAACTGGAGCTTGGAGTATTCCAGATGGCTTCAATACGATTTTCATCCAGAAAGGCCGCCGTTAGGTTGGCTTGAGGATCCAGGTCCGCTATTACGACTCTTTTTCTCAGATGAGCAAACATCCAGGCCAGATGATAAATCAAAGAGGTTTTGCCGACGCCACCTTTGTTATTGAAAAATGTCAGAACTGGGATGCTCATGGTTTACCTCGCAAAATACAGACCACTGCTGTCTGGTTTGTCTCAAATTCCAGAGGTGGATTACCATTCCTATCCATCTCCCGTCTGGCGGTAGCGATACCGCGACCAAAAGCCTGTATAAAGCCAAATGTCTTTAACACATCGGCAATATTAGGATTACGGTAGTCTGTCACACCGGGTTGACCAAAGTTTTCTGGAGTGACATTACCATAGGGACCACCAGGGCTATTGATTTCAATACGATCATTAAACCAATACACACGAATAGGCGCATTAGTGCTCTCGTAAGTTCTGTGTAGAACAGCGTTGTAGAGAATCTGTTGCAGCGCAGCTTGTGGGTAGGGTGATGAAATCAGATGGGTTGCGTGTGAGGTAATGTCCACTGCTGAGCGGTTGTGCGCTTTTAGCTTTTCTTCTGCTCGGCGGAGCATGTCGACAATGCTGCCATTGATTTCTTCTTCATCAATAACTGGGTCAGCAAGTTCTGTGCCGTCTATCCTCAAAAACTGAATATAGGCACCAGGCAGAAAATCTTGCGGGCTTTTTCCTAGTGCAAGCAAACCGAGGACTGTTGGCGTTGTATCTTCAGGAGATACAATCATACGACACGACGCCAGACGCTCTTCATAACTTCGCCCATTTTCTTCCAGAACATCGTCGGCAAATGCTTGTGGCAAATATTCACTTTCAAAAATCATTCGAGATAAATCACTTAGCCTTGCAGTGGGGAGCGGATAAATATCAAAGGGTAAATTTTTATAACGGCGTTTCTCGTTTAGCACACGCTCTTCTTGGGCATTGGCAATTGAACGCCGGGGGCCAGTGCGTATCCAGATGCGGCCTTCATACTTTACTGGTGGCATGTCGGAAGGAATGACGGTTACTACTGCGATATCCTTGCCTTTGAGCGTTCGCTTTTCAACCGTTAAAACAGGTAAAGGTAGGATGTTTCCATCTGTTTTCATATCCGCCAAAGACAACAGTAGTTGATCAGTGATTTCCAGATTGCTGGGGTCACCATTATCTTTCGCGCCGATGAACAATACTCCAGGCTGGTTATACCCTGGCAAATCGTTAGCAAAAGCGCAGACTGCCTGACGTGCTTTCTTAGGAACATCGCCCTTAAATGTTTCTTTACGTTCAGCACGATCTGACTCTGTATCATTCAACAGAGCCAGTAATTCATCATTGGTCAGTCTTGGCATGGTCGTACTCCTGCAGCTCAAACAGCATTGCCTGATAGTTGTCATCTGATCGGGGATGCAGACCAGATAGGGTATCCATTTACTAACAGAACTTAGTCGTGCTGATCATAGCATTTGTGGGCCGTCTTCAAAATCCAACTCTATGCGCATAAATGCGGACTGAGAGTTGTACAGATTGATTGGAAGGGTTTCCTGACGAGGCAATGGATAAGGCTGTGGAATTAATGAGAAAGAACCTCTCCTCCCCGGCAGGAGAGGAGAGGTAGGCGTTAACCCGCCACTTCCGCTTCTTTACGCAGACGGGCCTTCAGCGCGCTGTATTCCTGTCTGACATAGTTTTCCGCCCAGTTCTGATCGGCGATCGGCTCCAGTTTTACCGCACAGTGCTTGTATTCCGGCGTTTTGGCGATCGGGTCCACTTCGTCAAGCGTCAGCTCGTTGCAGGCGCCAATCCACCACTGGTAGGTCATATAAACCGCACCTTTATTGATGCGTTCGCTGACCATCGCCCGGCTGATCACCTTGCCGCGGCGCGATGCCACCCAGGTGAGCTGCTGGTCGCGGATACCGAGCGCGGCGGCGTCTTCCGGGTTCATCTGCACGTAGCCCGGTTCGTCCGCCAGCGTTTGAAGTGCGGTACAGTTGCCGGTCATGGAGCGGCAGGAGTAGTGGCCCACTTCACGCACCGTGGAGAGCACCAGCGGGTAGTCGGCGTCGGTCAGTTCCATCGGCGGATGCCATTCCGTCGCAAACAGCAACCCTTTACCGTTCGGGCGGTCGAACTTGTTACCGGCGTACAACCACGGTGTTCCGGGGCTGTCTTCGGTCAGACACGGCCACGGTATATAACCCAGACCGGCCATTTTCTCGTAGGTGGCACCGTAGTAAAGCGGGCACAGGTTGCGCAACTCATCCCAGATTTCCTGGGTGTTGTTGTAATGCATCGGGTAGCCCATGGCGGTTGCCATCAGGCTGATGATTTCCCAGTCCGGCTTCACATTGCCTTTCGGTTCCACGGCCTTGTAGAAGCGTTGGAAACCACGGTCGGCGGCGGAATATACCCCTTCATGCTCGCCCCACGAAGTCGCGGGGAAGATAACATCCGCTACGGCGGCGGTCTTGGTCATGAAGATGTCTTGAACTATCAACAATTCCAGTTGGTTGAAGGTTTCACGCACCACCGACAAGTCCGGCTCGGTTTGCAGCGGGTCTTCCCCCATCAGGTAATTAGCCCTGATCTTGCCTTCTTTGATCATGTGCGGAACATCGGTCAGCGAGTAGCCGATGCGGTCAGACAGCGATGGCACGCCCCAGGCTTTGGCGAATTTCTCGCGCACATCTGCATCGGTGACTTTCTGGTAACCGGGGAACTGGTTCGGCAGCGCGCCCATATCGCAGGCACCCTGTACGTTGTTCTGCCCACGCACCGGGCCGACGCCGACGTTCGGGCGGCCGAGGTTGCCGGTCAGCAGCGCCAGGCCGGACAGGCCTTTCACCACGTCGACCCCTTGCGTCCACTGGGTGACGCCCATGCCCCACAAAATGGTGGCGGACGGCGCAGCGGCATACATACGAATCGCATCGCGGATCAACTGCGGGTCGAGCCCGGTGATGTCCGCGACGTATTCCGGGGTGTATTTCGCGACGATGGCGCGGTATTCATCGAACCCTTCGGTGTGCTGCGCCACAAAGTTCGTGTCATACAGCCCTTCGTTGAGCAGCACATTGGCGAACGCGTTGACCAGCGCCATGTTGGAGCCGTTCTTCAGCGGCAGCCACAGGTCGGCAATGCGGGCGGTTTCGATATGACGCGGGTCGCAAACGATGATTTTAGCGCCGCGCTCTTTGGCTTTGATGATGCGACGCGCCACGATCGGGTGGGAGTCGGCGGCATTGTAACCAAACACCAGAATGCAGTCGGTTTTTTCGATTTCACAAATCGAGTTACTCATCGCCCCGTTGCCCAGCGTAACCTGCAAGCCGGAAACGGAGGGGCCGTGGCAGACGCGGGCGCAACAGTCGATGTTGTTGGTGCCGGTGACCGCACGGGCGAATTTTTGCATCACGTAGTTGGTTTCGTTACCCGGGCCACGAGAGGAACCGGTGTGCATGATGGCGTCCGCGCCGTACTTCTCTTTGATGGCTTTCAGGCGGGAACTGGCGAAATCGATGGCCTCCTCCCAGGAGACCACTTCGAACGGCGCACCTTTCTGGCGGCGGATCATCGGCTGTTTCAGTCGCGGGGTTAACAGCTTGGTATCGTTGAGAAAATCCCAGCCATAATAGCCTTTTAAACACAGTTCGCCTTCGTTGGTCAGGCCGTTGGCGCCTTCTGCGCCCACCACTTTGCCATTTTCCACCAACAGGTTAATTTTGCAGCCTGACCCACAATATGGGCAGACGGTAATCACTTTCTGCATGACATTGCTCTCCTTCATTGTACCGACGGCACGCTCAGAATTTCATTTCCGCGGCTTCATCAAGTGCTGCGCGCCGCTGTTTACGTAGGATCATCTCCTGAATGTCGTCCCGGCTTATCAGGCGCAGGGCTTTGGTAGGACAGACTTCGACACAGGCCGGACCGTTGGCGCGTCCTTCGCACAGGTCGCACTTGTGCGCTTCCGCCTTAATACAGTTGCCCAACGTCTGATAATGGCTGATACGCGCCACCGGTTTACTGATCACCGTCATGGCGCCGTACGGACAAGCCACCACGCAGGTTTTGCAACCGATACATTTCTCTTGCTGCACCCGGATATGATCGCCGGCATGAACGATAGCCCCGTTGGGGCACACATTGGCGCAGGGCGCATCTTCACAGTGACGGCACTGAATCGTGGTGCTGACATTCAGCCCCTTCACCACTTTGAGTCGCGGCGTGAAATGTTCCGTAGACAGCGATGACGGGTTGCCATCACTGTGGGCCAGCACACAGGCGACTTCGCAGGTGCGGCAGCCAATGCATTTCCTGGGGTCTGCTAAAACGAACCGGTTCATGACAGGGTCTCCTTCCGCGGCTCTGATGGAATAAAGGTTATGTCGACGGTATAGCCGCCGACACATCGGCATAGACGAAGCAGGGTTTGTGCCAGAATGAATGCTTATATCTTAATTTGCTGATTTTTAATTGTTTTAAGGTGAGAGCAAGGGGCGTGAACACCCGCGTCATGCTGGTGACGAGTGTCAATTGACAGGAGTTCGGCAGATTTGACGACATCTGTCTGATGCGGCGTCGTCCGTGGCGACAGGCGGATAAAAAACAAATCTGTTGCGAAGTGCGTTCCATCTCTGAAAACAGACTATCGAGGTGATAAAGCCAGACCTTTATTGTTGCCTCAGGATGGTGGTTGCAGGGTGATGGCGCTTTACCCGCACATTTCAGCGGCGCGCAATAGTTTTTTATTTTTCAGTGAAATCAACATGGAGCCTTTTTACAGGCAAGAAGACGGGAATTGAACGATTGTATCCCTTGGGATACGGTGTTAATCTGCCCATTGACAAGGAGTGCCAATGCCTGAGATTGCCAGACTGGCAGGGCTAATTTTCCATTTGTACTTTTACGATGATGAACGGCACCATTTGCCGCACGTGCATGTTTGTTATGGTCATCATGAACTTATCATCAGTATTCGTACCGGAATCGAGATCGAAGGATATCTGCCGAATAACAAGCGCAAGCTGGCGCTTGCGCATATCCGGGCCCACCGCCAACAGCTGTTGAGCATGTGGGAACGGGCGGTAGTGGGGAGAAATCCGGGAAAACTGTGAGGCATTTATGCATAAAATTGTGGAAGTTGACGTCATTGGCGATTTTTCGTTGCGCCTGACCTATGACGATGGTCTGGTTTGCGACATCAATCTTTATCAATATGCGCCCAGCCCGGTGTTTTCGAACGCCAGCCTGTTTATCAAGTTTGGTCTGCTGCCGGACGGCTCGCTGGAATGGCTGCCTGATATCAAGATTTCCGCATCGGAATTGCGGAAAAAAGGGGAGTCTGTCAGCCACACGCTGGCGGTGAGAGAACAGAATTTTGCCGATATCATCTCCCGCGCTTTCTATGATGCCGTGATTGAAAACCGGCCGGAAATTCTGCAGGCGGCGCTGAAAATCGCAGTGGAAAAACATGGTAATAGCACCGTAGCCAAAGAGGCGGGGGCGAAAAGCC
The DNA here is from genome assembly GCF_000406105.1 of Dickeya chrysanthemi NCPPB 402. Taxonomy (NCBI): domain Bacteria; kingdom Pseudomonadati; phylum Pseudomonadota; class Gammaproteobacteria; order Enterobacterales; family Pectobacteriaceae; genus Dickeya; species Dickeya chrysanthemi. Next base: position 1,547,765 of record NZ_CM001974.1, read on the forward strand.
GTACCAGCCTGTATAAGTCACTGAATAAAAATACTCATGTCAGCCTGGCAACGGTAGTGAGTCTGGCGCACACCGTATTACAACTGGAAGAGAAATAGGCGAGAGAGAAGAGCAAAGGCGAAACGGATGTCTGCCCTTCTCACGAGAAGAGCAGATCATACGGGTTAATACCCCACCGGGGTATCACGCCAGCACCTCAAAACCGCCATTTCCTTCCCAGCCGTCAAGGCGTTGGTAAAGCTGTTCTACCGCGAGCGTGACTTCCTGGCTAATCGGGAAATAAAACGCCACCAGTGCAGGCTGAATGCCGACGAAAATCACGTCGGGAATGTCTTCCTTCAGGCTATCGATCAGATAATTGAGCGGCAGACTGTGGGTATTCATCAGCATGTCTTCGGCAATGCGATTCGGTTCGACGATGCGGATTTCACCCGGTGCCAGCCCCATATCGGTGGCATCCACCACCAGCAGGCGGCGGGGTTTCAGTTCCCGCAGTGTGTGTGCGGCATTTTCAGGAATCGCGCCGCCGTCAATCGCCGACCAGCCGGCCACCGGGTGCTGGCTCATCCGTTCCGCCAACAGCGGGCCGGCGCCGTCGTCACCCATCAGGGTGTTGCCGACGGCCAGCACGATATTTTCGATATACAGCGGTGCTTCGTTATGCAATAGAGGTTCAGTCATCGATACGTTTCACCATCAGATAAATAGCCGGTTCTCGTTGCATCGCGGCGAGATAGTCCATCAGCGTCGCGGTCCATTCCGGGTGACTGTCGTGTTGAGCCAGCGCGTCGAATGCACCGCCCAGCAGGGCGGTGTGCGTGTGGTCGATGGTGATTTCGCCAAAGCGTAACAGGCCCAGCATTTTGCGGCGGGCTTCGTCATCGCTCAACTGACCGACCCAGCCTTCGTAATCCGCCAGCGGGCATTGCAATACCTGCTTCAGGCAGTCGATCACGCCGACGTGATGACCGATCGCCAGCGAGTAGTACATCACCTGTTGCGCCTGTTCCGGTATTTTGTCGCGGCTGTCGAGAAATTTGCGGTTCAGGGCATAGAAACGCACACTGCTCATGACAGGATCTCCCCGCTCAGCATGGCATGATAAATGCGCAGCAACCGGGCGACGATTTCGTTCAGCCTCGGGTCGTTGTGCTGATCGAGCCAGCCGGTAACGCGCTGCTCAAACCCATCCAGCGGCTGGTTTTCCAGCAGCCCAAGGAAACGATCGCTGATTTCACGGCCCTGACGATACCCTGCCATCAGGCGGGCTTCCCGTTCTACCTGCACGCGTAAATCCAGCGGCAGCGCCGGATGAATCAGCGCGGCTTTCTCGTTGTCACCCTGTTGATGATCGCTGCCGTGCAGTTTTTGTTCCAACAGCCCCAGTGCGACCGCGAAACCGTAAATCGTGGCCGCCGGCGTGGGCGGGCAGCCGGGGATATAGACATCGATCGGCACAATTTTGTCGCTGCCGCCCCATACGCAGTACAGGTCGTGGAAGATGCCGCCGCCGCAACCGCAGGCACCGTAAGAGATACAGATTTTCGGGTCCGGCGCGGACTCATAGGCGCGTAACGCCGGCGTGCGCATGGCGCGGGTAACCGCACCGGTAAACAGCAGAATATCGGCGTGGCGCGGCGACGCCACCACCTTGATGCCGAAACGTTCGGCGTCGAACAGCGGCGTAATGGCGGAGAAGATCTCGATCTCGCAGCCGTTGCAACCGCCGCAATCTACGCGATAAACGTAAGCGGAGCGCTGGATATCTTTCAGCAGCGTTTTTTTCAACTGCTGTGCTTGTTCGTCCAGCGTAATCGGGGTGGTCTGGTAATGGTCGACCCCATTGGGCAGCATACTCATTGTGCATTCCCCTGGTGAGTGGACGGGGCGGACAGGTGCTGACTTATCTGCACGTTGCCCTGATGGTTCATGTTCTGTTTGCGTTTGCAGTCCGGGCAGGTTTCGAACTGATGGCGGCGTGCCTCCACCTCGTTTTCCGGCACGCCGGCGTGTGCCAGCAGCGCCATGGCGTACTCCACCTCTTTTTGCGGGGCGAACGGTTGTTGGCAGACGTGGCAGTTCAGCAGTTGGAAAGTCGCGCGCTGATACAGGTCGGCTTTGTTGGCAACCGCCATTTCAAACTCTTGCGACAGCACGATGGCGCGAGTCGGGCACACTTCTTCGCAGCGGCCGCAGAAAATGCAACGGCCGAGGAACAGCTGCCAGGTGCGGGTGCCATGGTCCAGGTCGTTGGCCATGGTCAGGGCATTCGCCGGGCAGGCCATGGTACAGGCGGCGCAACCGATGCACTGCTCCGGGTCGTATTCCGGCTTGCCGCGAAATCCGGCAGGCACCGCCAGCGGCGCGAACGGGTATTTCACCGTACTGTTGCCCGCCTTGAGGATGGTTTTAAACAGTTTAATCATGGGGCCTCCCTCATTTCAGCGGCGAACGGGTGCGTTCCAGCCCGTAGCGTTCGATCTCTTTATACGGCACGGTGGTGATTTTCTTTTTACGGACATCCACCAGCGTGACGCGGTCGGTACAGGAGTAGCAGGGATCAAGGCTGCCGATGATCAGTGGTGCGTCCGATATGGTGTTGCCGCGCAGCATAAAGCGCAGCACCGGCCAGTTGGCGTAGGTGGCGGCGCGACAGCGCCAGCGGAACAACTTCTGGTTGTCGCCGGTCATGCTCCAGTGGATATCTTCGCCGCGCGGCGCTTCGGTAAAGCCCAGCGCAAACTTGTGCGGCTGATAGTGGATGTGCTCGTTGAGGATCGGCCCTTCCGGCATGTTGTCCAGCCCGAATTCAATCATCGCCAGCGAGGTGAACACTTCGCGCACCCGTACCAGTACGCGGGAGTAAACGTCGCCGCCGTCGAGGTGATGCAGCTCCATCGGCAGGTCCAGATAGCCGGAGAACGGGTGGTCGACGCGCACGTCGCGCTGGAAGCCGCTGGCGCGAATCATCGGGCCGACCGGGCTGTAGTCGCGAGCTACCTGGCGGTCCAGTATGCCGATGCCTTGAGTCCGTTGCATCATGTTGGCGGTGCCCAGCAACATGTCGGTCAACTGCGTGACCTCTTCGCGCATCTCACGAATCAGTTTGATGGTTTTCAGCCGATCCTCTTTGAGAATGTCGCGACGAATACCGCCGATCAGGTTCAGCCCGTAGGTTTTGCGCGCGCCGGTGAGGATTTCCGCCATCTGCATCGATTTTTCACGCACCCGGAAGAACTGCATAAAGCCGGTGTCGAAACCGACGAAGTGGCTGGACAGCCCGATGTTCAGCAGGTGGCTGTGCAGGCGTTCCACCTCCAGCAGAATGCTGCGGATAGTGTGGGCGCGGGCCGGCACCACCACGCCCAACGCGTTCTCGATGGATGAGGTATAAGCCACGCTGTGGGTAAAACCGCAGATGCCGCATACCCGGTCGGACAGGAACGTCACTTCGTTGTAGCCCATGCGGGTTTCCGCCAGCTTTTCCATGCCGCGATGGACATAAAACAAGCGGTAATCGGCGTCGATAATTTGCTCGCCGTCGACGAACAAGCGGAAGTGCCCCGGTTCGTCGGAAGTAATGTGCATCGGGCCGATCGGCACGACGCGGGTATCGCCGGTGGCTTCATTAATGAAGGTGTAGGATTCGTCATCGCGGGTCGGGGCCGGGCGTTGACGGTAATCCATGGCATCCTTACGCAACGGGTAGAGTTCGTCCGGCCAGTCGTCCGGCAGCACCAGCCGCCGCTCATCCGGCAAGCCGACCGGGATCAGCCCGTACATATCACGCACTTCGCGCTCGCCCCAGACTGCCGCAGGTACGCGCGGCGTGACTGACGGAAACTCCGGCACCGTCGGGTTAACCAGCGCCTTGACGACGACCCAGCACTTCTCGCCCTGTTCCATCGACAGCACGTAATAGACGGCGAAATGGCCGTTGAGGGTGCGTTCGTCGTTGCCGAACAGTACGGACAGCCAGCCGCCGTGCTGGTAGTAAAGGTATTCGACGACTTCCGGCAACTGATTCAGTTTGACGGTGAGGGTCAACTGATTGGCGGTTTGCCGTTCTTCTTCCAGAATCGCCGTCGGGAATTGCTGTCTGACATGGGCGACGTAATTAGCACCTAAATTTTCAGCGCTGGTCGCGGTGGATGAATTAATCACGGTACATCTCCTGACGGGAAGGGGTTAACGATGAAGCAGGTGCGGCATTCGCTGGGGGAGTTTCCAGCGCGGTCGTGCGTGCGCTTAGCGACGGCCAGCCCAGGCTCGGCTGGGCCGACTCACCGGTCGGCTTGCCGTTCAACATATTGCCGTTCAACACAATGGCGGTAGCGCGCTCGAGCAAATGGGTGACCGGCTGCGGGATGTGGGTGCCCATCACCAGCATTAATACCAACAGAATCAGCATCGGCGCGGTGGTGAGCCAACCCAGCTCGCCTTTGCTGACCGCTTCCGGCTGGCTGCCCAGCACGCTGGTGGCGATCATGCGGATCAGCCCGGCCAGCACCACGGTCAACAGCACCAGTAACACCAGCACCAGTGGCAACTGACCGGCGTGGATACCGGCGGTGACGGTCATGAATTCACTCAGGAACACGTTGAACGGCGGCATACCGCCAAGCGCCAGCGCGCCGCCGGCCAGCAGCGCGCCCGTCACCGGCGCAACGCGCAGGATGCCTTTCACTGCGTCCATATCACGGGTGCCGTATTTCAGCAGCACATTACCGGAACCGCAGAACAGCAGGGTTTTCGCCAGGCTGTGGTTCAGGGTATGCAGCAGCGCCGCCAGAATGCCGAGCGGGCCGCCGATGCCGAGCGCTACGGCGATCAGCCCCATGTTTTCCACGCTGGAATACGCCAGCAGGCGTTTCATGTCGCGCTGAACCAGAATCAGGAATGCGGCGACGGCTACTGACAACAGGCCGAACACCAGCAGCAGCCGTTGCGGAAATTCCGGGCCGATGGCGGCGGTGATCAGGATGGTATAACGCACGATCACCAGCAGCGCGCAATTGAGCAGCACCGCAGAGAGCAGGGCGCTGGTCGGGCTGGGCGCTTCACTGTGGGCGTCCGGCAACCAGGCGTGCATCGGGAACAGGCCGGTTTTGGTGCCGAAGCCGATCAAGATAAAGATGAACGCCAGATGCATCAGCGTGCTGTCCAGCTCGCCGGCGTGTTGCAGCACCTCGGTCCAGAAGATGGCATTACCCGGTTCCGCCATCACGTTGGCGGCGTTGGCGTACACCAATACCGTGCCGTACAGGCCGAATGCAACGCCGACGGTACAAATGATGATGTATTTCCATGCCGCTTCCAGCGACGAGCGCTGGCCGTACAGCCCCACCAGAAAAGCCGAGCTTAGCGTGGTGGCTTCGATTGCCGCCCACATCAGGATCAGGTTGTTGCTGGTGATCACCAACAACATGGTGAACAGGAACAGGTGGAAGAAGCCGTAGTAGTGGCACAGCGTGGTGACGCTGACTTCGCCGCTGTCGACTTCATGACGCATATACCCTATGGAGTAGAGGCCGGTGAGGAAACCGATCACCCCGAGAATCGCCAGAAACAGCGCGCTCAGGCTGTCGAGGTGCAGCCAGCGGTTGGCGGCCAGCAACTCACCTTGCTGGTAGACGGTCCAGACTGCCAGCAACGCCGCCAGCAGCAGGGCGCTGATACCTGCCAGATGAATTAGGCTCACCAGTGCGCGTGCCGCCGCGCCGGTAAAGCGGCAGGCGAACGCCAGCAGGGCGACGACAAACGGCACACCCAGCAGCAGGGAAAAAAGATCCAAAGTCGTCATGGTGATTATCCTTTCAGCGCAGTCAATTGCTGAACATCCAGCGTGTGCAGCGTGCGGTGGATTTTGCGCGCCATCAGCGCCATCACGATGACGGCGAAAATGGCGTCGGTCGCGATGCCGATCTCCACCAGCTCCGGTGCGCGGTAAGCCAGCAGCGCCAGCGTCAGGTGGGCGCCGTTCTCCATCAGGCAGTAGCCGAACACCTGTTTGAGGATGTTGCGCTGGCTGACGATACACAGCAGGCCAATCAGGAAGTGGCCGAGCGACACCGCCAGCACCGGCTTGAGGTCATTGACCATCGGCAGTTTCACCGGCGAAACGGCAAAGTAGCTTAGCAACACGATAAGCGTGGCGATCAGGATCAGCGTGGCGGTGCTGATCACGCCGCCGTCGGCTTTCGGGTCCGCCAGCCGACGGAACGCGAAGCCCATGATGGCCGGCACCATCACCACTTTGGTGATGAAGGCGGTCAGTGACCACAGATACAGTTCGTGGGAGCCGAGCAAGCCGCCCAGGGCGATAAAGATCAGCACCAGCACCAGCGACTGCAATGCATACAGCGCGGCGGATACCGTGGGTTTTCTGGCGGCGATCACCAGCAACGAGGTGATGATCAGCAAACCAGCCAGATTATTGACGAGAAGCGATCCAGTCATGGGAGTTCCTTATTTCAGCCAGAGTGCGGCGATAACGCTGGAGCACAGCGACATCACTATCAGCACCAGCAGCACCAGATTCATCGACATCGGCACCGGCGTCGCTGACGCCACCTCCTCGGACGGCTCGCCCGGTACGGTGCGGCCAAACCAGAAGAGGAACCAGGCAAAGCTGGCGACCGATTCCACCAGCACGATGACCAGCAGCGGCAATAACCACCAGATGTCGTTGGAGAGCGCAAATCCGGCGGCGAACAGCGGGAATTTGCTGAAAAATCCGTTGAACGGCGGCACACCGGTGATAGCCAACGCCGCCACGCAGAAACCGATGCCCAGCAGCGGCAGGCGCGCCATCATGCCGCGCAACTGCGGCAACATGCGGGTGCCGCAGCTGTAGCTGAGCGCCCCGGCCACCAGAAAGAACAAGCTCTTGGCGTAAGCGTGGTTGAAGATGTAGGCCATCCCGGCGTCAAAGGCCATGCGCGAACCGAAGATGGACAACGACAGCGCCAGAAAAATATAGGCAAGCTGGGTGATGGTGGAGTACGCCAGCAGTCGCTTCATGTCTTTTTGCGGCAGATACATCAGGAAGCCGTACACCAGCGTGATGGTGGCCATGATGACGCCTACCACGCCGATAACATGTGGCACCTCGACGGCAGACAGAATGGCGCGGGCAAAAATATACACGCCGACTTTCACCATCGACGCGGCGTGCAGATACGCACTCACCGGCGTCGGCGCTTCCATCGCGTCCGGCAGCCAGACATGCAACGGCAACTGGGCCGATTTGCCCCAGGCGGCGAACAGAATGCCGCTGAATACGATGATTTTGCTGCTGTCGTCCAGTTGCGCGATGGCGCTGAGCGCGAAGGTGCCGGTCGAGGCGAACAGCCAGGCGGCCGCCAGATACAAGCCGACGGAAGCGACGTGGGTCACCAGCAGCGCTTTAAGTGCCGAGCGCAGTGACTTCGGTTTCTGGTAGTAGCCGATCAGCGCCCAGGAACAACCGCCGGTGATTTCGAAGAACAACAACTGACCGAGCAGGGTGGACGACAGCGTCAGCCCGGCCATGGCGCCGATAAATACCAGCAGAAACGCGTAGTAGCGATTACTGCCGTCGTGTGGGTGTTCGCGATTGCCCAGCGTCAGGTAGCCGCAGGAATAGAGGCTAACCAGAAAACCGAGCGAGACCACCGCAAAGCCGATCAACAGGCTGATGCGATCGAACACGAAACCGAACAAATCTGCCTGGCCGTACCGATAAAGCGGCACGACCAGATCGGTTTTGCCGCCGTCGAAGTAACGCCAGGCCAACAGCGCCATACCAAGCGTCGCCAGCAAGGCGAACAGCGTACACAACCCTTTGGCAAGGCGTTGCGGCGCAAAAGCTATCAGCAGCGCGCCGAGAAACGGCAGCAGCAGGGTGGCAAGAGCAATATTCTCCATGATGGATGCCGACTCCTTATAATCCAGTCAGGTAGAAAACGAATGCCAGCGCCGCCACACCGAAGCCGAGCCAGGTCACCCGGCCGGTCAGCAGGAAGCGCCCGCGCGCCAGGCTGTTTTCGATAATCGCGGCGATGACGAATACCACCACCAGCTTGATGAACAGCGCCAGCGCGCCCCACAACAGACTGACGGCGGTCAGCGTTTCCGCTTTGCCGAACGGCACGAAAATCGACAGGAACAGGGTGGCGACCACCACCTGCTTAAGGCTGATGCCCCATTTCACCAGCGCCAGCCCGGCACCGGCGTATTCGGTCAACGGCCCTTCCTGCAGTTCCTGTTCCGCTTCCGCGACATCGAACGGGATTTTGCCCATTTCGATAAAGGTAGCGAAGGCGCAGGCCAGCAGCGCCAGCACGGTGGCGGTCGGCGATACCCAATGGCCGCTCGCCAGCTTGACGCTGATGTTGCCGATGTTGGTGGAGCCGGCGACCAGCGCCACCACCAGCAGCGCGAGCATCAGGATAGGCTCTACCAGAATGCCGAGCGTCAGTTCGCGGCTGGCGCCGATACCGGCGAAGGTACTGCCGGAGTCCAGGCCGGACAGCGAAAAGAAAAAGCGAAATACCGCGAACAGGTACAGCAGGGTGATGACATCTCCGGCGGAACCGAACGGCGAAGCATCGGTCATCGCCGGCAGCGTCATCGCCACCAGCAGCATGGTGCCGAGCAGGATGAACGGCATCAGGCGAAACACGCCGCCGCTGTGCTCGGGCGCCACTTCCTGGCGTCGCAACAGTTTGACGATGTCACGATAGTCCTGCAGCACCCCCGGCCCTTGTCGGGAGTGCATTTTGGCGCGGAGCACGCGCGACAGGCCGGACAGCAGCGGTGCCGCCGCCATCAGCAGTACAGCCTGCAACAGCGCGCACAACAGCGGAAAAATGAGTGAAACGTAAGTCATGTTCCGGTCTCCTTAAACCAGAGTGACCAGTAGCAGGGCCACCAGCGCCGCCACCACATACAGGCAGTACACCCGGAAATCGCCGTGCTGAATCCATTGCACGGCACGGCTGATGCGCTGCACGGCGCTGACCACCGGCATGACCACGTGGTCATCCCAGACGGGTTCGGCTCGTGCCGCCGCCAGCGTGGTTTTTTCCAGTGCCTGTTGCATCGCCGGAGCCGGATCGAGGGTTTTTCGTACCCGATAGAGCGGCGCGAACATCACCCGCAGCGGCTGGGTAAAGCTGCCGGCGGAAGCCGACATGGCTTGCTCATAGCCGTAACCACAGGCCCAGGGCGTGCCTTTCTGACGGAAACCGAGGCGCGGGCCGCGCAGCAGGCTGTAGAGCATCAGCGGCAGCAACGGCAGCGCCAGCAACAGGATGAAGATCAGCGGGGTATTGAGGCGGGTCTGCTGGCTGTCGCCGGGGAAAACCCCCAGCCCTTGCGCCATGGCGACTGCCGGGGTCTGTGCCAGATCGGCCGCGATGCGGGTAATAATCGGCGAAACCACGCTGGCACCGATACCGAGCAGCACGCACAGCAGCGCCAGCAATAACATGGCGAGCGTCATCGGCCAGGGCACTTCACGGGCGTGGGTGGCTTTCTCGCTACGCGGCGCGCCGCAGAAACTGATGCCATACACCTTGACGAAACACATCGCCGCCAGCGCACCGGTGATCGCCAGCATCACGATGGCGATCGGCGCCGCCAGGCGTAAACCAATGCCGCCGTCATGGCTGAGGGTGAACAGCGACTGATAGGTAAACCATTCGCTGACAAAACCATTGAGTGGCGGCAGGGCGGATATCGCCATACAACCCACCAGAAACGCCAGCGCCGTACGCGGCATCAGCCGTGCCAGCCCGCCCATTTTTTCCATGTCTTTGGTGTGGACGCGGTAAATCACCGCACCGGCGCCGAGGAACAGCAACCCTTTGAACACCGCATGGTTGAGCAGGTGATACAACCCGCCCAGCAGGCCAAGCAACGCCAGCAGCGGATGGTGGGTGGCGATGCCGATCATGCCGACGCCGACGCCCATCAAAATGATGCCGATATTTTCTACCGTGTGGTACGCCAGCAGACGCTTGATATCATGCTCGGCCAGTGCGTACAGCACACCCAGCACTGACGAAACCGCGCCGAATGCCAGCACGACGACGCCCCACCAGGTTTCCGTGGCACCCAGTAAATCAATACCGACTTTGATGATGCCGAACACCCCGATCTTCACCATAACGCCCGACATCAACGCAGAGGCGTGCGACGGGGCAGCCGGGTGAGCGCGCGGCAGCCAGCCGTGCAACGGCAGCATCCCGGCTTTGGCGCCGAAACCGAAAAACGCCAGCAGGAACACCACCGAAGCCTGCGGCGCCGATAGCGAAGCATGGCGGAAATCGGCGAAGTCGAGGCTGGCGCTGTGGCGATAGAGCAGGAAGAACGCCGCCATAATCAGTACGGAACCGGCATGGGCAATCAGGAAATAGAGCAACCCGGCGCTGACGGCTTCGTCATCCTGATCGGCGATCACCAGGAAGTAGGAACTGAGCGACATCACTTCGAACAGCACAATGAAGTAGAAGGCGTTATCCACCACGACCAGCGCCACCATGGAGGCGACAAACAGGTTCATGAAGAACCCCATCGCCCAGGCGCCACGGCCACGGTACTCCTCCAGATACGCCAGCGAATACAGTGCGGATACCGCCACCAGCAGTGAAATCACCAGCGTCATAAAGGCGGCGAGTGTGTCAAAGCGCAGCGTGAGGTGGGCAAAGGCGTCAAACGGGCCGTCGAATACGGCGGTCAGCGCGCCGCCGCCCAGCAGTACCGGTGCCGCGGCCAACACCCCGGCGCAACCGCCCGCCAGCGCGCACAGCCCACTGAGGCGGATCGCCAGCGATTCCCGGCGGCAGCACAGTAATGAGAACAAGGCGCCCGCCAGATACAGCGCCAGCGACAGGCCCAACCATTGTAATGGCGTGATCAATTGTAATGGCGTGATCAATTGCCATGGCGTCATCATAGGTTTTGCTCCCTGTCAGCCCCGGCAGGGGGAAACGGGACGTTGCCTTGCGGCCATTCCGCCGCCTGACGGCGTTTAGCGGCGATAGCATCGTCCAGCGTGGTGTCATCCACCAGATACAGCGCGCGGGTCGGACAAACGCGCACGCATTCCGGCCCTTGTTCGCGGAAGTCGCACAGATCGCATTTCACCGCAATGCTGCGCACCCCGGCATTCCATGCCAGCATCGGATGTACCGACGGCAGGCTTACGGGAACATCAGACAGCAGTGTCAACGGAATGTGTTGATCAAATGCCGTCGGTGTGGCCAGCGGCGTACTGCCGGATGGCGTAATCGCGCCAAATGGACAGGCGATGGCGCAGAGTTTGCAGCCGATACAGGTGTTTTCATCCAGCAACACGGCGTTGTCCTGATGCCTGATGGCATTGACCGGACAGACCTTGGCGCAGGGGGCGTCTTCACAGTGACGGCATAGCACCGGGGCGGTACCACCGGCGTCGCGCTCAACGGTCAGTCTCGGATGAGATTGCAACCCGGCTTGTCGGTGTACCTGCGTACAAGCCGCCATACAGGTGTTGCATCCGATACAACGTGTTGGCTCCGCAATGACGAAGCGGTTCATAGCCATACCCTCCAGGGTGATAGAAATGTTTCCTGCGCCGGAAGCATATTCCATGCCATAAGAAAAATATGGGATTAATGGTATTTAAAATCAGTGTGTTATTGTTTTTGTGAGATGAGGGAATGCCCTGGGGAGCATCGTCGCTCGACATTAGTGTCGATGTTTTTCGACGGATAATTACGCCGATGTCGTCACCCTCGACAGAGGGATAACTCATCATCGCATACGGGGATTTCTCGACACTTTTGACGAACAACGCGGCTTTTCGTGCGTAGCCTCTTTTGTTAGTTACAACATACTATCTGGTTATTACCGCTAAAGGCACAGGCGGAGCTGGATCATGTCGGCTGGCATTAAACTTGCTTAAGCTACGGGTAGAAACAGTGACGTTAACGAACAGGATGGGTGTTATGTGTCTGGGAATTCCGGGGCAGGTGGTGGAGTGGGCATCAACGGATCATCAACTGGCGTGGGTGGATGTGTGCGGCGTGCGGCGTGAAGTCAATGTGGCGCTGGTGCTGGAAGAGGGGCAACCTGAATCGTTGATAGGACAGTGGGTATTGGTACACGTCGGTTTTGCCATGAGCCGGCTGGACGAAGAGGAGGCGCGCGATACGCTGGATGCGTTGCGGCAGATGGAGGAAGTGGAGTCTGATGTGAGCGATTTTTTGAACCGGTCGATTTGAAAGGGGAAAGTTTGTAGGGACGAATATTGAATAATGAACAGTTATACATTTCTATAAATAGTTAATTTATTTGACATGGGTACCGCTATAAAGACCA
>NZ_CM001974.1:1560212-1595374 GCF_000406105.1 Dickeya chrysanthemi NCPPB 402
CAGGACCCAGCGGTAGCTGGTCCGTAAACAAATTTGTATCAATAAAAGATAGTTATAACTATGGCTGCTGATACGTCAGTTTATAGTTTCCTGATGCTATGGTTTTAAAGGTGACCTTGTCAGGATACCAGCGAATCTCCACCTCGGTTTCACTTTGCTTTTTCCAGGCAGAAGCGCTATTCACATTCAAAATCAATGAGTCAACTGCGGTACTGTCCACCAATGGATCGGGTACATCTAAAGCTAGCGCGAATGCGAGTGAGTCAGGGACACCATTAGTATTGGGGTATAACATCGCCCATTGTGTAGCAGTAATTTGGTTAAATGTTGTTACATCCATACCATTCGCAATTAACTTGCTTGCTCCAGTTTTATCTGAAGACAATGAGCCTATCGACACCCAAGCATTACCATTCCAGATGACCCAGTCATTCAAATTACGCGAAACGGCGACAGTTGACACACCTTTGCCAGACGAGGTTACTAGCAGTTGTGCTGAATTGATTGCCTGCCAGGATTTACCATTAATCAGAGACTTCGGCAAAATAATTTGCTGCCCTGGGATAAATGACACAACAACGTCTCCACTTTGTTCAGAGACTACGCTCAACGGTAGTTTATCCGCCAGAGATGCTGCATTAATTTTACCTGAGCTAATGAATCCAGAAGATGTGATATAGCCAGGTTGTAATGGAGTTTTAACTGAGCTTAGGACACCATTTACGCTTGTGTAGTAATTGTTCCCTGAGCGTAATAATATCTTATGCTCACTATACAGCAATCCAAGCTCAGTAATTGTTACAAGTGCCAGGCTATTATTAACGGCAGTAACATAGATTCGGAAATTTTTATATGTTGCCTTGTTGATGTTAAATGTCTTTTTCTCATTAGGTGCAAAGCTCACATTACTGCGTTGATCGAGTGTTACCCAGGTAGTGCCGTCATTACTGCCTTGTAATTCCCAATCTGTAGGTACTCCTCCCAGCGAGAAATTTTGGCGTGCGACAATAAAATACGAGTCAATCGTTTTTGATTCATTAAAGGCAACTGATATCCATTGAGGTACTGCTCCCTGTGATGACCAACGATTATTATCGCCGACTATACCGCCATCAAAAACCTTCCACCCATACCAGTTAGGGTCATTATTAAATGCACTACTTTGTGAGATGGTTATTCCTGTTGCTGATGTTGCAGAGGTCAGTTTGGGAACGAGTGAGTTCGATGCCGCACTTACAGTCAAGTCACCCTCTGCTGTAGCTGCAATAGTGGAGTAAAGTGAGCCATCTTGAGTAAGGGAAAGTTGTCCACCGGTATAGGGCTTCACTGTACTGTCCCAGATCAACGATGTGGTTTGATTATAATTACTCTTGCTGGTTGCATCAAACGACTCTAATGTTACAGACTGATTGGTTTGGCCTGCTTCCTCTTTTAGCGCATACGCATCAAAGCTATAGTCTACCTGGTTGCTGATAGGGAAGGTAAAAACCTGATTTGCCAATGCTCCAACACGCGATGCTACTGTATATCCCTTACCACTAGTACCACTGCCTCCATTGCCTCCTGTGACACTGACGATCAACTGGTTGCTGCTTGTATCATAATTCAGTGATACCCCTTGACCTGCGGTGAGTGTTGCTACTAGTACCTTACGTACTGCGTCAGTAAAGTCAGTAATCTGTGAAGCAGTATGAGTATGATTTGCAAGGTCAGATTTGCGTACCACATCGCTCAGCCCCAGGTTGGCAATAAACTGTGCTTTGTCGGGAATATCTGCGCCATTCAGTATCTTATCCATCATCCTGCTGACTGCATCAGTCAGATCTGGCAAGGTGCTGATTGCCACATTGTGGCCGTTGCTGTCTATCAGTGTAACCTGACCATGCTCGGTCAGTACCTGTTTCCATTGGGTCAATTGGGACTGATAACCAGCCAGTATTGATGCGATTTGAGCCACATAAGCTGCATGATCAAAGGTGTCATTGCTACCAAAGACAGTGATAGCGTAACGCACGCCGTTTTCTGTACAGCCAGTGTATTCGCTGGCTAACATCAGTTCGGTATCTGACACTACCGATGCGATTTCATAAATGCGGATACTACAACCGGTGAAAATCAGCAACATGCCTCCTGCCGTCACACCATTATTTTTATCTGCAAATGTAGTGTTATTTCCCAATACGAATTTACTACCAGAAAATAAAGACAAACTGCCTATTCTATACCACATGATTTAGATTTCCTTTTTATTGATAAACAATTATTCATCGACCAGGAAATTGGTCGAATTCAATGGGCTTCTTTGAGGGAATGAGTGAAGTGTTGGGGTTAACGAGAAAGTAAGATTTCTAATGTCATACGAAATTTTTCGTATTCCACATCAAAATCGTTATATTCAATAGATTTGTTTGGTTTCAGAATGGTCAGAGCTACCTTTGCTTGTTCGCGAAGTGCTCGAGCTTCGGCTACAGTGCCTGCATAGCAAGCTACACTAATGCTGATAAGCTGGCTAGTTGGCTTCTGTGCTACGTCGTAATTATATTCCTGGCTAAGAGAAAATAGGATAAAAGGATGTTTTTGATGAGTTGAGTGATAATGGAAAAATGGAATGGCATAGGCATAAACTCGGCCGTTAACCAGTTTTCCTAACAGGGGGTAAATATCGTCTTCGATCATTTTAATCAACCTTTAATATAATGAGTGGGTTTGAGTCTGTTTTTTGAATAAACCATAAGGTTTTATGAAAAACCTACGGCTTTGAGTATTACCATAACTGAATTAACAACGATTATTCTCTATTCTATTGTTGTATTATCTATGGAAGGTTAAAATCTAAATATCTGATGTGGATTATAGAAAGCAGACAGTAAAAGTAGTACCCGCAATCAGTAAATAGTTTTCAATGGCTATGGCTATAGCGTTTTCGAGTAATCAGAGTACCGTCTTCATTAGCCGTAACTCCATCAGCGCACTGATTTAATCTTATCCGTATATCTCAAAAAGTTATAAATAGTAGGTTTTTCTTATTTGTGTGGAATAAAAATACTTCGTATCAATAGTAATAACGAAACGACAGACAAGGGACAAGGGCGTGAACTTTCAACAACTGAAGATTATTCGTGAATCGGCGCGGTGCAACTATAACCTGACCGAGGTTGCCAATACGCTGTTCACATCCCAGTCTGGCGTAAGCCGTCATATCCGCGAACTGGAAGAAGAACTGGGGATTGAGATTTTTATTCGCCGTGGTAAGCGCCTGCTGGGTATGACGGAGCCGGGCAAAGAGCTGCTGGTGATGGCCGAGCGTATTCTTAACGATGCCAACCACATCCGTCGGCTGGCGAACCTGTTCAGCGACAATGATGTCGGGCAATTGGTTATCGCGACTACCCATACTCAGGCGCGTTATAGTTTGCCGGAAATCATCAAGGCGTTTCGCTCGCTTTATCCGCAGGTGCAACTGGTGCTGAATCAGGGTACGCCGGATGAAATCGTCGCGATGCTGGAATCCGGCGAAGCGGATATCGGGATCGCGACCGAGCAACTGATGAACGTCAATTCGCTGGCGGCATTTCCCTGGTATCGATGGCATCATGCCGTGTTGGTGCCGGAAGGGCACACGCTGGCGCTGGCGTCGCCGATAACGCTCGACAAACTCAGTGAGGTTCCGCTGATTACCTACCGACAGGGCATTACCGGCCGCTCACGCATCGATCGGGCGTTTGCCGCCGCTGGTCTGACGCCGCATATTTCCATCAGTGCGCAAGACTCGGATGTGATCAAAACCTACGTTGAGCTGGGGCTCGGGGTCGGTATCGTTGCTGATATGTCGTTTGACGCCGTGCGCGACCCCGGTTTGGTTCGGCTGGATGCCGGCCACCTGTTTGACGACAACACGGTCTGGCTGGGCCTCAAACGCGGGCAGTTACAGCGCAATTATATCTGGAAGTTTATTCAATTGTGCAACCCGGAACTCAGCCAGGACGACATCAAGAGTCGGGTGTTCGCCGATGAGAGCGAACCGGTGATCGATTATCAGATTTAAGCGTTGATTTTACAGCCTGAAACCGGGGAATCGGCAGTATTTTGCCGTTGTCGGCACTGACTGGATTTCGCGTATTCAGCAGGTCGCCGATGGCCGGTATGATGGCCGGCATACAGTGATGAAACGCATAATTATGAAAAGTCCCCCGAACGTAGCGCTTGATCTCAGGGGAGGGGGATAGTAGCATGCCGCGGCATAACAACAAGTTATGCCTTTTTTATTTTCTTTTGCGATACAATTTTCTTTTGCGATACAAATAGTTGCGCACTTAAAGTGAATAACTATTTGATTACGCATTCTGTTTTGGTGAGTCACGTGTTTGCCTGTGAGTCACGATTTGTGCAAAAAAATAACCTTCTAACCTCCCCCTTCATCTGTAGCAGTTCAGCATTCGCTGGAATGTTCGGTGGCAGTGGTTTAGCCATCGGCAAGTAGTCGCAGGGAGCACAGACAATGGATTCGTATCATGAAAAAACAGAAAGTTAGCCTTGCCTGGCAAATTCTCATCGCGTTGATCATCGGTATTGCCGTCGGCGCCTGGCTGCATGAAAACCCGGCCAATAAACAGTGGATGATCGTTAATGTGCTGAGCCCGGCCGGGGATATTTTTATCCGGTTGATCAAGATGATTGTGGTGCCGATCGTCATCACTACGCTGGTGGTTGGCATCGCCGGTGTCGGCGACGCTAAAAAGCTCGGGCGCATCGGTTTCAAAACCATCGCTTATTTTGAAATCATCACCACGCTGGCGATTGTCATCGGGATTACGCTGGCCAATGTGTTTCAGCCGGGGCACGGCATCGATATGTCGATGTTGACCCGGGTAGACATTTCTCAGTATGAGAAAACCACCGAGCAGGTACAAAGCGGTTCGCACAGTCTGGTCAGCACTATATTGTCGTTGATTCCGCCTAATATTTTTGCCGCGCTGGCAAAAGGCGAAATGCTGCCGGTGATCTTCTTCTCGGTATTATTTGGTCTTGGTTTGTCATCGCTGCCGCGCGAACAGCGTGATCCGCTGCTGAATGTGTTCCGCAGTGCGTCCGAAACCATGTTCCGCGTGACCAACATGATCATGCGTTATGCGCCGGTCGGGGTTTTTGCGCTGATTTCCGTGACCGTCGCCAATTTCGGTTTCGCTTCGTTATGGCCGCTCGCCAAACTGGTGATCCTGGTCTATGCCGCGATTCTGTTCTTTGCACTGGTGGTGCTAGGGGCGGTAGCGCGTCTGTGCCGGTTACGGATTATGACGCTGATCCGCATTCTGAAAGATGAGCTGATTCTGGCCTATTCCACCGCCAGTTCCGAAACGGTGTTGCCACGCATTATCCAAAAGATGGAAGCGTATGGCGCGCCGAAAGCGATCACCAGTTTTGTGGTGCCGACCGGCTATTCGTTCAATCTTGACGGTTCTACGCTGTATCAAAGTATCGCCGCCATTTTCATCGCTCAGTTGTACGGTATCGACCTGAGCCTGTGGCAGGAGCTGATGCTGGTGTTGACGCTGATGATCACCTCCAAAGGGATTGCCGGTGTACCGGGCGTCTCCTTTGTGGTGCTGCTGGCGACGCTGGGCAGCGTCGGCATTCCGCTGGAAGGACTGGCATTTATCGCCGGGGTCGATCGTATTATGGATATGGCGCGCACCGCACTTAACGTGGTCGGCAATGCGCTGGCGGTACTGGTGATCGCCAAGTGGGAAGGGCAGTTCGACGAAGAAAAAGCACGCGCCTACGAACTGGAACGTGCGACGTTGGCGGTTCGCCCCGCCAGTCAGGAGTAATTTCTGCACCGTGACTTCAGGCAACCGGGCTTCGGCCCGGTTTTTTTATCCCCTCAGTTTATCCTGTAATTTTAATGATTTAGGGTATAGTCATCTCTGATTCGGTAATTCGTTCAGGAGTTGTCCCATGAGAATAGCACTGGTAGGGTCGGGTAAAATTGTTTTGTCTTGTCTTGAAGCGCTGGTCACGATAGCCGGGATTGAGCTTTCAGCGTTATGTGTTCGTCAGGGAAGCCGGCAAAAAGGTGAAGAATTAAAAAATAAATATCATATACAGTCGCTTTATACTGATTACGACGCCTTGTTACAGGATGACAACATCGATTTTGTCTACCTCGGCCTACCTAATCATCTGCACTTTTCCTATGCGCATAAAGCCCTCTGCGCCGGTAAACATGTTATCTGTGAAAAGCCGTTTACCTCCAATCTGGCGCAATTGCGGGAACTGGTCTCGCTGGCAAAATCCAATAATCGTTATCTTTTTGAGGCGATTACTGCCATCCATACTCCGGGGTTTCAGTATTTGAAGGGCAAAGCGACTGAGATTGGCGATATTAAAATGATACAGGCGAATTACTCGCAGTATTCCAGCCGCTATGATGATTACGTCAATGGCATCGTGCACCCGGCATTTGACCCGGCCATGTCGGGCGGTGCGCTATACGACATCAATTTATATAACATTTATCATGTCTGTGCGTTATTCGGCGCGCCACATAGTCTGCATTATAGCTGCAATAAAGGGCCCAACGGGATTGATACCTCCGGCGTGCTGGTCATGAATTATGGGGCGTTTATTGCCGTCTGCATGGGGGCTAAGGACTCGGCCAGCCCGAGCTATTTTACTATTCAGGGGACCGCCGGTTACGTAAAAATTAATGACTTGCCGGGAGTGTGTAAACATATCGAATGTTCGCAACAAGGGGCTCTCACTCGATTTGACGACTCGGCGAATAGCAGCCACATGGTGTATGAATTCGAGGTTTTCAGGGATATTTTTAGCGCTCAGGATAGCGCCCGGTGTTATGAATTACTGGATACCGCCTTGGTCGTCGCCGATGTTCTCGAACAAGCCCGAGCCTGTTGCGGCATTGAGTTTCCTCTTATACCGCAATAACCCCACCGCCTGGCCTGGCAACCGCGCAGTCGCTATCGACAGTACCGACGCGCTGGCCCGGCACAGTGTTGCATGATAGCGTCAGTCTGTGGACGGGTAACGAAAAACCGCCCGCCGGTTGGGACCGGACGGGCGGTTGTGGGGAGAACCGTTACAGCGTCAGAGCGGCCCGACGCTGCGGGATAACTTAGTAATATCCGTACATGGCGGCGAACACCCAGCCGAATACGCAGGAGGTGCTGACGCCAATCAGGCCCGGCAGGATGAAACTGTGGTTAATCACAAACCGGCCGATGTGGGTGGTACCGGAGCGGTCGAACTGGATGGCAGCCAGATCGCTGGGGTAGGTCGGCAGAATGTAGTAACCGTAGCAGGCCGGCGCCGACGCCACAATGTACGCCGGGTCAACGCCAATCGCCAGGGCGACCGGTACGATAGCAGCCAGTGCGGCGGCCTGCGAGTTGACGAACTTGGACACCAGCAGCAGGACCAGCGCATACGCCCACGGGTAATCTTTCACCAGCGTGCCCAGCGTTTCCTTGATTTGCGTCAGATGCGCGCCGAACATGGTTTCCGCCATCCAGGCGATACCGTACACCGCGACAATTGCGATCATCCCGGACCGGAACACTTCGTTTTTCGAAATCGACCCCGGATTGGTTTTGGTGGCGATAATGATGATGGCACCGGATAACAGCATGAACATCTGAATCACCAGCACCATCGACAGCGGTTTGCCGCCGAAGGTTGGACGCAGGCTTTCTACCGCCCCCAGCAGCGCTACCGCGGCGATGGTGGCAAGGAAGATCCACATCGCGACCCAGTTGCTGCGCGGCAGTTTGCGGTCCAGCAGGGTGGCGGTGTCGCCGTAGACGTACTCGCGGTTCTCCGGTACGGAAATGAATTTCTGGAATTCCGGGTCCTTGTCCAGATCTTTACCCCTGAACCAGCTGAAAATCCCGATGGCCAGAATACCCAGCAGGGTAGACGGAATCGTGATGGCCAGTAAGTCCAGAAATTCAAGATGTTTGCCGTGGAAGGTGAATTTGCCGAGCATGGCGACCAGCGACACCACCGCCACCGATACCGGGCTGGCGATAATCCCCATCTGCGCGCCGATCGAACTGGCGGCCATCGGCCGTTCCGGGCGGATGTCATTTTTGATGGCGACGTCATAAATAATCGGCAGGATGGTATACACCACATGGCCGGTGCCGCACAGCATGGTCAATATGCAGGTGACGAAGGGCGCAATAATCGACACATATTTCGGGTTACGCCGCAGCATTTTTTCCGCAACCTGCAGCATGACATCAAGGCCGCCGGAGGCTTGCAACGTAGCAGACGCAGCCACCACGGAGATGATGACCAGCATCACATCCACCGGTGGTTTCCCAGGTTCCAGTTTGAAAATGAAAACCAGAATGACGAGCCCGATACCCCCTAGTAATCCGAGCGCGATACCGCCTTTTCGCGCACCGTAAAACAGGCAGATCAGGACTATGACAAGTTGAATGATAAAGTCCATAGATTCCCCATTACTCAGCATGACGAGTTAATTAATTGAGATTGGATTACTGTCGTCACCGGTACTATAGGGATTATTCCATCTATTTTTTCTTGATCTAAGTCTATTATTTCAATTGTTTCTCTTTTTTAGGATGAATTAAATGACATGAAGGTGAGGGTGAAAAAACGTCTGGTTTTTTTAGTTTATTAATCATAAGATTAATTTTATAACAATTAAGAAAAATGAGTTTCCGGGAATTTGTTTAATCCCTTTGGTTGTTGCTTTTTTTGTTTGGGTAAGTGTTTTTATTTTGTTGTGACATTGTTTTATAAAGGTTTGTTTTTCGCCTCATTTTGGTGAGTATTGACAGTTGATATTTTATATGCATTTTATTTAATTAATCATTGTATTGATTTTTAAGGTTTTTTTAATTCACGCGGGCGAATTCATTATATTTATTTAATGTCAATTGTGTTTGGTGACGCCGGGAATAAATGATAATAATTTACAGGTTTCCTGCGTGCGCTATTTTATAAATCTATCGGTGATGTCACATTGTTTCGCTTGTGAGTAAATAAATATAGCGCGTTATGATTACGGGCTTTCTGGTTATTAAAATAAAACGACAATAAAAACCTATTGAGGTAAGCGTTAAAACCCCCTGTCTGGAAAACTCATGCACTATGGGCTCCCGATATAACGCCCGTAGAGACTCTGGTTATCTCTGCATTATGTGAGCGACATCATTCGCCGTTGGCTCTCCTTTTGGCACTGGCTCGGCTACGCTTGAGAGACAGCGAATACCGTCTTTATCGGTGAGCGGCTACAGAAGATGGCAGGTATTTTGCTAGATGACCGTTATAGGGGACGTCTACAGCTATCGCTTCAGGGGAGCAGAGTATGCACGACAATTTGTTGATTGACATGTTGATTGATGGAAAGCGGGTGCCGGGTAACGGCGCGCCTTACCGGGTGTATAACCCGGCGACGGGGGACGTCATCACCATGATAGCGCAGGCGGACCTGACGCAGGTGGATGCCGCGGTCATGGCGGCGGATACGGCGTTTGCCCACTGGGGGCAGACCACACCGAAAACACGTGCCACGCTGCTGTTGAAGCTGGCGGATCGGATTGAACAGCACAGTGAAATCCTGGCGCATCTGGAGTCGTTGAACTGCGGTAAACCCTATCATGCGGCGCTGAATGACGAGATCCCGGCGGTGGCGGACGTCTTTCGCTTCTTTGCCGGCGCGGCCCGTTGCCTGAACGGTTCGGCGGCAGGCGAGTATCTGGAAGGTCATACCTCGATGATCCGCCGTGATCCGGTGGGCGTCGTCGCCTCGATAGCCCCCTGGAATTACCCGCTGATGATGGCGGCATGGAAGCTGGCTCCGGCGCTGGCGGCGGGTAACTGCGTGGTGTTAAAACCGGCGGAGCAGACGCCGCTGACAACGCTGTATCTGGCCAGCCTGCTGGCTGATTTATTCCCGCCGGGCGTGGTTAACATCCTGTTTGGGCAGGGACGGGAAATCGGCGACGCACTGACCGGCCACGAACGGGTACGGATGGTGTCGCTGACCGGTTCGATTGCCACCGGTTCGCACATCATCGGCAATGCGGCGGCCAGTGTGAAACGCACTCACATGGAGCTGGGCGGCAAGGCGCCGGTGATCGTGTTTGATGACGCCGACCTGGAGCAGGTGGTGGATGGTATCCGCAGTTTTGGTTTCTACAACGCCGGGCAGGATTGTACCGCGGCCTGCCGTCTGTACGTACAACGTCCTGTTTATGACCAACTGGTGGAAAAACTGGGCCGGGCGGTGGCTTCGCTCAAAATCGGCACGCCCGACGACCCGACTACGGAACTCGGGCCGTTGATCACGGCGGAGCAACTGGAGCGGGTGGCCGGTTTTGTCGAACGGGCCTGCGCGCAATCGCATATCCGGTTGATTACCGGTGGGGAGCGGATGCCCGGCGGCGGTTACTATTTTCAACCCACCGTGCTGGCGGATGCCCGGCATGAAGATGAAATCGTCCAGCGGGAGGTGTTTGGCCCGGTCATCTCCATCACACCGTTTGACGATGAGGCGCAGGTGGTTGCGTGGGCCAACGACTCACGCTACGGGCTGGCTTCGTCGGTATGGACACGAGATATCGGCCGCGCACATCGTGTCGCCGCCTGTCTGGAATACGGCTGCACCTGGGTCAACACTCACTTTATGTTGGTCAGCGAGATGCCGCACGGCGGCCAAAAGCTGTCTGGCTACGGCAAAGACATGTCGGTCTACGGTCTGGAAGACTACACCGTAGTACGGCATATCATGATCCGTCACTGAGTCGTAAAGATAAGCCAGGGTGGTGAAAAACTGCCCGATAGTAGGGCGAACTGCACAGTAACGGTGCGTTCGCCTTATTTTTTGGGTGTTTTTTACTCTTTATTGGGGTTTCAATAGCGGTATATCGCGGAAGATAAACAAAATTGTTTATAACTTTTTTCAAAAATAAACAGTGACAGACGAAAATCGTGATTTCCCGATGGGGCAGGCGGAGTGGTGCGTTATATGCATTACTTAAATTGGTATCACGTGATACCTCACTTCCAAGGAGCGCATTTTGTCCAGCTCACTGTCACCTTTCAACCCGCTAGAGTGTTCTCAGCAGGCCCTTAACTGGATTATGAGCGATAGCCTGTCCGCCGATGCGATGGCAACGCTCAATCGTGAAACCCTTAATGCCTTTCGTGAATACGTCAATCCCGGTTTTCTGGAGTACAGAAAATCCGTCACCTCCGGTGGCAGCTACGGTGCGGTAGAGTGGCGCGCCAGCGGCCCCAACACGTTGCTCGATACACAAGGCAATGAGTACCTCGATTGTCTTGGCGGCTACGGTATTTTCAACGTCGGTCACCGTAATCCTACGGTGGTGGCGGCGGTGGAGAAACAGTTGTCCAAACAGCCATTGCACAGTCAGGAGTTGCTGGACCCGCTGCGTGCCATGCTGGCGAAAACGCTGGCGGCCATCACGCCCGGTACGCTGAAGTACAGCTTCTTTAGCAACAGCGGCACCGAGTCGGTGGAAGCGGCAATCAAGCTGGCGAAGGCGTATCAGTCGCCGCGCGGTAAGTTTAGTTTCATCGCGACTCACGGCGCATTCCACGGTAAGTCGTTGGGGGCGTTGTCCGCCACCGCCAAGCCGGTGTTCCGCCGCCCGTTCATGCCATTATTGCCCGGTTTCCACCATGTAGCGTTTGGCGATATTCAGGCCATGCGACAGAAAGTCGAGCAGTGTCGGCGCAATGGCGAAGGCATCGCGGCGGTGATTCTGGAGCCGATTCAGGGCGAAGGTGGCGTCATTGTGCCGTCGGAATCCTATCTGCCCGCGGTGCGCGCATTGTGTGATGAAATCGGCGCGTTGCTGATTCTGGATGAAGTTCAGACCGGCATGGGGCGCACCGGCAAGATGTTTGCCTGCGAGCACTATGGCGTGCAGCCGGATATCTTGTGTCTGGCCAAGGCGCTTGGCGGCGGCGTGATGCCGATTGGCGCGACGGTCGCGACAGAAGAGGTGTTCTCGGTGCTGTTCGACAACCCGTTCCTGCATACCACCACCTTTGGCGGCAACCCGCTGGCCTGTGCGGCGGCGCTGGCGACCATCAATGTGTTGCTGCGCGATAATCTGGCGGATCAGGCGGCGCGTCAGGGCGCATTCTTGCTGGACGGGCTGAAACGGCTGGCGGCGGCGTATCCTGATCTGATCGTGGAAGCACGCGGCAAAGGGCTGTTGCAGGCGATTGAATTCAGAGAAAACGCGATTGGCTATGCTTTTGCCAGTGAGCTGTTCCAACGCCGTGTGCTGGTGGCAGGCACGCTGAACAACGCCAAGTCGATTCGCATCGAACCACCGTTGACCATTACCCAGGAGCAATGTCAGCACGTGCTGCAAGAAGCGGAACGGGCGCTGGCGAGGCTACGGGCAATCGGGGTGGATGACACCAAACCTAAACCTGTTAATAAGGAACTCGCACTTCAGTGAACACCCACCCAGCAGCGTTCAGCCCGGTGCTGAGCCGATACATAAAGCCAGTCTGATTCGTCGACTGGCTTTTTTTTGGGTAAACAGTCGGTATCGACGAGAAATTAAAAATCATATTCACTGAGTTTATCCTCTATTTGCTGATTTCCTTTATACTTATTTCTGAGTTCCTTCTTTTGCTTTTTTCGCCGGCTTACAATATTTATCCACTTCTCGCTCAATTTCACGCTGGCGTGATTTAGGCAGTGTGCCGTCCCACTCTCCGGATAAATATTGGCATTCTTCCGCATTATTTAAGAAGCGTTGTACGTCGTCGGGAAGTTTGACGCCACCAGGAAAATGAGCGTTATTCGCTAACGTAACCTGCCACGGTAACAGGAAAAAGAGGAGGGTGATTGTTGGTATGTTGGTACGTATTCTCTGCATTTTATTCACTTGTATTGGATGAGGTAAAGAAAACTGTTGTAAATCAAAATGCCAAATAAGAATGTGATATCGACAGATATTGCAATGATATGCTGATGAAAGTGGTAATCACGTAGTTTTTACCATAGGATTGAAAGTTAGTAACTTTAAACTTGGATATTGATGTGGTGCGATATATTGTCAAGTTTCTAAGGGAGCTTGCAAGCGATATTCTATGGGGAGTGGCCCCGTTATCCTGATTGTAATGTGTTCTGTTATCACACTGGAGTTTTTTCCAGATACCTGGGGGAGATTAACGTTAGGGTTCACAGCAGTAGTTTTGGTCTGCATTTGGTATAGGAAATAACAGCGGTATAGTTATGCTACTAAATCGATAGTCAATAAAAAAGCAGGAAGTTAACAATATGAGCAGGCGTTTATGCAGGGATAACCGCACAAGAGTACGAAACATTCCCCATCGTATAAAATCACTTAACCGTTTGGGCTGAAACCTTTCATAACCCAGATCGCGCAGATTTCTCTGAGTATCAACATTACTGGAATTACAAGATACCTGTAGAAATTAATCTTATTCAAGGAAAACATAGTAAACAGAAAACTAAGGCAGCGTGTGCGCAGGCTATGATTAACGCCTGTTACAACTTGATGCTCGCCACAGCAGATTGTAATGACATTCCTCGAATAACTACCGTAATTTGCCTCCCGGATATGTTTACAAGTGAAGTCTGTTTATTTCGCTCGGAGGAGTACTTTCAAAGCTTCATTACAGAGGGGTGTTCTGAAAATGGTTCATCGGTACTCATCAGAGAACGAAGCCTTGCCCAGGAGTGGGGGCTAATTCTTCCAGATGGGGTGCAGGAATTGGGCATTACACTTGATTACTATGGCGGTGACGATCCTGGTGAGTGGTTTTCAGGAGAACGTTGGTATTATGGGGAATTACAGTGACTAGGCCATTTATCGAAAATATGTTAGCAAGATTAGAGTGTGTCCCGTAACTATTTTTTGTACAGTTCAGCATTGTTATAACTGTGCAAAAAACGCTTTTAAGCGATAAAGAACGACTAAAAAAGGTCGATGTTTAACCAAAAATCACATTTCGGAAATGATTCTTGCAGCACTTTTAGCGTGTAGGGAGGTTAAGGGACAGACCCTAGTCTTTCCTGAAGGGCTTATTTGTAGCGGTTAGCAGCATCGTGGTTGTTCCTTTTGATATTTGCAGGCAGATACAAAAAAACCGCCGAAGCAGGTTTGAACTAACCAATTTTGCGCAGCCGGGAAGAGCCAGCTAGCATGCCAGACCGGCGTTCGTGAGCCTTCTGGGGCTGCCAGCTTCGCTGACTGCGCGCAGACTCAGAACCACTTGCGATCATCTGTCTGACTTTAGCAGGTGCGATGTGCTGTTTTTGACCCACATGCACGACACGCATGACAGCTTGTTCAACAACGTTTTCATGGGTAGCATCTTCGAGAGTACCCGCCCCGGCAGCGTTTTTGCGTTTAAGCGCCAGAAGTTCTTTTACCACCTCGCGGTATTCACTAGTGAAATCGTCGAGAGTGAGTGACCGCGGCTTCGTTCCGTTTTCTACGCGCGCAGAAACCACAACTTTTGTAGTTGCTGGCGTTTTACTTACGGTTTTACTTTTCACTTTTGCCATATATTCACCTCACCTCACCTCTTGGAAGAATAATACCATAACTGCCCATTAAACGCTCACTCTGTATCCGTCAGCTTTTTGACCAGAACTTTAGCGCGTATGTTGCAGGAACGTCTTTCGCGCGACTGGTCTGCCGGGATTAGCTCAAAACCCTGTTCACGGTATAGGGGGATGAGCAGCTTGTCCGGCTGACTTACCATCACTTCTTTCGCACCATAAGCGCGGGCGAAACTCTCCGCAATGATGAGTCCAATCGGGATCATGTATCCACTGAGTGGTGTCTCATTTGGATTAGACTCCAGAAATCTTAGCGCAACATTAATGCGTTTTCGGGATAGCTTGGCCAGAAACAGTCCACAAAGGTGTTCACCACACCAGATACTCGCATCTAACTTGTCACGTCTTTTGTTGCGCTGCCGCAACCAATTAAAATCGACCTTCAGATGTTTTCGTTCCGGATGATTTCGCCAGGCAGGATTAACCATGGACCAGTGCTCCGGAACAATTCTGTCCAGTAAAATATCATCAACCGGCAATACGCCAAGAAACGCTTCAACAAACCCGGCATTCGCCAGACTTAGTGCGATTTCTCTTTTCTCCCTATGTTCCTGTGCCGTTCCCATAGCAGTCCTTACTTATTACATCTCTGGAAAAACCATTCTATAACAACAAAGTGTACTGAGAATATCTAATGGCATACATCAGTACGGGTTGATAGCAGCGCTGACCTACTCCCCGCTAATTAACTTAACATGATGTTAGCAACTCCCACTTCTGGCCCAAAGCCGTCCGTCACCCTAGACATAGCCCTGATCCACAACGTGCCAGCTCAAATTTGAGCGAATAAACGTTCCTCGTTCACTACCCGCTTCGCTATTAAATCAACCAGCCTCACCGCCTGTCCTTTTTCCTTCACCATATCGTCATCCGCGCTTCGCCAGCCTGTCACACAGTGTTGTCAACATAACCTCAATTTCCCTGACTGAGACGTCAGCTACGCCGATAGCGGGTTGCATTCCGGCTCGGTGTCGGGGTTAAGCAAAATCCGTGTGCCAGTCGGGATACGGAGTCGAACCCTGCGAGCAGGAGTTTTTTATGGACAGGTTATCTAGACATCCTACCACTGTGTATCAGGCCATCGCCGCCCGGTTGGAAGAGGAACTGCGCACGGTGTATCGCTGCGGCGATTATTTGCCGTCCGAACAGCAGTTGGCGGCGCGTTATGACGTCAATCGCCATACGCTGCGCCGGGCGGTGGACGAGCTGGTCAATAAAGGGCTGGTGCAGCGCCGGCATGGCGTCGGCATTCTGGTGCTGATGCGTCCTTATGATTACCCGTTACACGCGCAAACACGTTTTAGCCAGAATCTGCTGGAGCAGGGCAGTCATCCCACCAGTGAGCGGCTGCTGGCGGTGTTGCGCCCGGCTAATGCATCCGTGGCGGCGGCGCTGGGGCGGGACGAAGGCGATGAGGTGATTCACCTGCGTACTCTGCGCCGGGTCAACGGCGTGCCGGTATCGTTGATCGACCACTACCTGCCGGAGCTTGGCTGGTGGCCCACACTGCAACGTTTCACCAGCGGGTCGTTGCACGATTTTCTGGCTCAGGAATTACAACAATCGCTGACGCGGCGTCAGACCCGCATCAGCGCCCGGGCATCGCAGGCGAAAGAAGCGCAGTTGCTGGAAGTGGCGCTGCAAACCCCGCTGATGTGCATCCGCACGCTCAATGTTTCTGACGGCAGCGGCCGGGTGGCGGAGTACTCCGTCAGTCTGGCGCGGGCCGACATGATCGAACTGACCATGGAGCACTGAATGACCACCCAAACCACAAGGCAGCGTTGGCTGTCGGTACTGGCGCACAGCGATGCGGAGCAACTGCGGCGTCACTGGCTGTCGCTGGGGTTACAGCCCGCCTGGCACGCGCTGCGCGCACCGGAAATCGGTTTAACCCGCTTGCAGGCGCGCATGGGCGCGACCGGTAATCGTTTCGTGCTGGGGGATGTCACCGTCACCCGCGCCGTTGTCCGGCTGGAGGACGGTACCTGCGGCTACAGCTACGTCACCGGGCGTAACAAGCCCCATGCCGAATTGTGCGCATTGATCGACGCGTTACTGCAACAGCAGGGCACGGAGAGCGCGCTCTATCAACACCTGATCGTGCCGCTGGCCGCGACCCATGACGAGTTGCGTCAGCAACGGGCGCGGGAGGTAGCCAGCAGCAAGGTCGACTTCTTTACGTTGGTGCGAGGAGATAACGCATGACGTTACTGGCAGGATTTTCCCATCCGTGGCGCGATGCGCAGTACGCCTTTCGCCGCATATTGAAAGCGATGAGCGAACCGGGCGTGGTGGTATCGCTGGACCATGACAACGGTTGGGAGGGGTTATCGTCCTCCGCCACCGCCGTGGTTTTGACGCTGATGGACCGCGAAACACCGCTCTGGCTGGACCCGGCACTGTCGCAGGCCGCGTTGCTGGACAACCTGCGCTTTCACACCGGGGTGAAACTGGTGGAGCGCGAAGCGGCGGCGTTCGCCTTGCTGCCGGTCAGCCGGGAACTGTCGCTGGCGGGGTTTGCGGCGGGCGATGAGATGGCGCCGGAAAACAGTACCACGCTGGTGCTGGAGCTACCCGCGTTGGGTGGCGGTCGCGCATTACGCCTGACGGGGCCGGGCATTGCTGAAGCGCGGATGATTGCGCCGCAGTTGCCCGCCAGTGTGCTGGATTATCTGGAGCAGCGCCCGCACCCGTTTCCCGCCGGGCTGGACTTTCTGTTTACCTGCGGCAACGCACTGATGGTGCTGCCGCGTACCACGCATGTGGAGGTGTGCTGATGTATGTCGCGGTGAAAGGGGGCGAGAAAGCCATTGAGGCCGCCCATCAGTTACAGGCGAATTTGCGGCGTGGCGATACCCGGCTGGCCGAAGTGCAGACGGCGCAGATTGAGCAGCAACTGGGGCTGGCGGTAGACCGGGTGATGACCGAAGGCGGCATTTACGACCGGGAACTGGCGGCGCTGGCGATCAAGCAGGCGAGCGGCGATCTGGTCGAGGCGATCTTTTTGCTGCGCGCTTATCGCACCACGCTGCCCCGGCTGGCGGATAGCCTGCCGCTGGATACCGGGCGGATGCAACTGGAACGGCGTATCTCGGCGGTCTATAAGGACTTACCCGGCGGGCAGGTGCTCGGGCCCACCTATGACTATACCCACCGGTTGCTGGATTTCGCCTTGTTGGCGGAAGGTGAAACACCGCGTGCGCCCAAGGCCGAGGAGCCGCTGGCGGAACACTGCCCGCATATATTCGCCATGATGACGGCGGAAGGGCTGGCGGCGGTCGAGCAGGATGACGGCAGCGAACCGCTGGATATCACCCGCGATCCACCGGCGTATCCGATGCCGCGCAGCGCCCGGTTGCAGCAGTTGGCGCGCGGCGACGAAGGCTTTCTGCTGGCGTTGGGCTACTCCACCCAGCGAGGTTATGGCCGCAACCATCCGTTCGCCGGCGAGATCCGCACCGGTTACGTCACGGTGGAAATCGAGCCGGAAGAGCTGGGCTTTGCGCTGGAGATCGGCGACATCCTGTTGACCGAATGCGAAATGGTTAACGGTTTTACCGTACCGGAAGAGGATCCACCACATTTTACCCGCGGCTACGGGCTGGTGTTTGGCCGTGCCGAGCGCAAGGCGATGGCGATGGCGCTGGTAGACCGGGCGTTACAAGCGCCGGCTTATCAGGAGCCGGTCAACAGCCCGGCGCAGGACGAAGAGTTTGTGCTGTCGCACGCCGACAACGTGGAGGCGGCCGGTTTCGTCTCTCACCTCAAATTACCGCATTACGTCGACTTTCAGGCCGAGCTGGCGTTGCTGCGTCAGTTACGCCAGTCACCGCAGGAGGAGCGCGATGAACACGCTGAGCGGGTATAACCCCGGTTATCTGGACGAACAGAGTAAACGAACGATTCGGCGCGCCATCCTCAAAGCGGTGGCGATTCCCGGTTATCAGGTGCCGTTTGGCGGGAGGGAGATGCCGATGCCCTACGGCTGGGGCACCGGCGGCATCCAGCTCACCGCCAGCCTGATCGGCGATGACGATGTGCTGAAAGTCATCGATCAGGGGGCTGACGATACCACCAACGCGGTGTCGATCCGCCGCTTCTTCCAGCGGATCAGCGGGGCGGCGACCACCGAACGCACGGTGGAGGCGACGCTAATTCAAACCCGCCACCGCATCCCGGAAACGCCGCTGCGCGAAGATCAGATCCTGATTTATCAGGTGCCGATCCCCGAACCGCTGCGTTTTATCGAACCGCGTGAAACCGAAACGCGCAAAATGCACGCGCTGGAGGAGTACGGCATCATGCAGGTGAAGCTGTACGAAGACATCGCCCGCTTCGGCCATATCGCCACCACTTACGCGTATCCGGTGAAGGTGAACGGTCGCTACATCATGGACCCGTCGCCGATTCCGAAATTCGACAACCCGAAGATGCATCAGATGCCGGCGCTGCAACTGTTTGGCGCCGGGCGTGAAAAGCGGATTTATGCGTTGCCGCCTTACACCAAGGTGGAAAGCCTCGACTTTGACGACCACCCGTTCAGCGTCCAACGCTGGGATCAACCCTGTGCACTGTGCGGATCGCACGACAGTTATCTCGATGAAGTGGTGATGGACGATCAGGGCACCCGGCTGTACGTCTGTTCCGATACCGATTATTGCCGTGAACGTCAGGAGGCCGGGCACCATGAATCACATTGATCAGAGCGGCGTGGATCAGAGCATCGTGCCGGGTACCCCCACCGGCGGTGACGATGAAACACCGCTATTGCAGGTGCGCAATCTGACCCACCTGTACGCCCCCGGTAAAGGGTTTAGCAAGGTGTCGTTCGATCTCTATCCCGGCGAAGTGCTGGGCATTGTCGGCGAATCCGGCTCCGGTAAAACCACGCTGTTACGGGCGATTTCCGCCCGGCTGACGCCACAGGCCGGGCAGATTGATTATCAGGGCCGTTCGCTATACGCCATGAGCGAAAGCGACCGCCGCCGCCTGTTGCGCACCGAATGGGGCGTGGTACACCAGCACCCGCTGGACGGGTTACGGCCCCGCGTGTCAGCGGGCGGTAACATCGGCGAACGGCTGATGGCGGTCGGTGGGCGTCACTACGGCGATATTCGCCGTCAGGCCGGGCAGTGGCTACAGGACGTGGAGATCCCGCTGTCGCGGCTTGACGACCTGCCGACCACCTTTTCCGGCGGGATGCAGCAGCGGTTGCAGATCGCCCGCAATCTGGTCACCCATCCGAAGCTGGTGTTTATGGATGAACCGACCGGCGGGTTGGATGTGTCGGTACAGGCGCGGCTGCTGGACCTGCTGCGCACGCTGGTGCGCGACCTCGGTCTGGCGGTGGTGATCGTGACCCATGACCTCGGCGTGGCGCGCTTGCTGGCGCACCGGCTGCTGGTGATGCGCGAAGGCCGGGTGGTGGAAAGCGGCCTGACCGACCGGGTATTGGATGATCCCCATCATCCTTATACCCAGTTGCTGGTGTCGTCGGTGTTGGGATAAGCGCGACTGGCGACGAGGTGAACTATGACAACCGAAGGCACATCTATGACCATTCTGCGGGTGGACAATCTGAGTAAAACCTTTGTTCTGCACAACCAGCACGCCGCCCGGTTACCGGTGTTGCATCAGGCCAGTCTGACGGTAGCGGCGGGCGAGTGTGTGGTGTTGCATGGCCATTCCGGCAGCGGCAAGTCGACGCTGCTGCGCTCGCTGTACGCCAATTATCAGCCGGATAGCGGCCAGGTATGGGTACGCCATCGTCATCGCTGGGTGGACCTGGCGACGGCTCCGGCCCGGCAGGTGCTGGCGGTACGGCGCGACACCATCGGCTGGGTCAGCCAGTTTCTGCGGGTGATCCCGCGTATTCCAACACTGGAGGTGGTGATGCAGCCGCTGCTGGAGCGCGGTGAAGACCGGGCGGTATGTGAAGCGCGGGCCGGCGAGCTGCTGACCCGGCTCAACGTCCCGCAGCGGTTATGGGCGCTGGCGCCCGCCACCTTCTCCGGCGGCGAGCAACAGCGGGTCAACATCGCTCGCGGATTTATCGCCGACTATCCGTTGCTGCTGCTGGACGAACCGACCGCCTCGCTGGATGCCGCCAACCGCGAGGCGGTGGTCGGGCTGATAGAAGAAGCGCGTACCCGTGGCGCGGCGATAGTCGGTATTTTCCATGATGCCGAGGTACGCGCCCGCGTGGCCGACCGGCTGCATCACATGACACCCGTTACTCAGGAGCTCACGTCATGAGCGCGGCTACTCAGAACACCAATACGACCCGGATCATCAATAATGTGCAACTGGTGCTGGCGGATGAAGTGGTCAGCGGGTCGCTGGCCTGGCGAGATGGCGTGATCGAGGCGTTTTCTTCCACCCCCAGCCAACTGCCGCAGGCGCTGGACGGCGAGGGCGGCTGGCTGTTGCCGGGGCTGGTGGAACTGCATACCGACAATCTGGACAAGTTTTTTATGCCGCGCCCGAAAGTCGACTGGCCGGCCCATTCGGCGATGAGCAGCCACGATGCGCTGATTGTCTCCAGCGGTATCACCACGGTGTTGGATGCGGTGGCGATAGGCGATGTGCGCGACGGCGGCCACCGGCTCGATAACCTGCGGCGCATGATTGACGCCGTAGTGCATAGCCAGCAGCAAGGGGTGAACCGGGCGCAGCATCTGCTGCACCTGCGATGCGAATTACCGCACGAGAGCACCCTGCCGTTATTTGAAGCGTTGATGGATATTCCGGAAGTGGCGTTGGTGTCGCTGATGGACCACTCGCCGGGGCAGCGGCAGTTCGCCACGCCGGAAAAATACCGCGAGTATTATCAGGGCAAATACCACCTGAACGATGCGGAGATGGACGCGTTTGAAACCGAACAGCGCATGTTGTCTGAACGCTGGTCGACGCCGAACCGGCTGGCGATTGCCGCTCACTGCCGTGAACGCGGTATTGCGCTGGCCAGCCACGACGACGCTACCGCCGCCCATGTGCATGAATCGCTGGCGCTGGGTAGCGTGATTGCCGAGTTTCCCACTACCGAGAGGGCGGCGCAGGCCTCGCACGCCAGCGGTATGAAAGTACTGATGGGGGCACCCAATATCGTGCGCGGCGGCTCCCACTCCGGCAACGTGGCGGCATCTTATCTGGCGGAGCATGGCCTGCTGGATATTCTGTCGTCCGATTATTATCCCGCCAGTTTGCTGGATGCGGCGTTTCGTCTTGCCGCCGACCAACGTAACGAGTTTACCCTGCCGCAGACGGTGGCGATGGTCAGCGATAATCCGGCGCAGGCGGTCGGGTTAAGCGATCGCGGGCGGATTGCCGCTGGGCGGCGTGCCGATCTGGTGCTGGCGCATCACACTCACGGCCAGGTGCGGATTCGGCATGTCTGGGCGCAGGGGCGACAGGTGTTCTGATGGCGCGGCTCATCTGGCTGACCGGCGCTTCCGGCTCCGGCAAAGACGCGTTGTTGAATGCCTTGCGGCAGGCGGAACCGGCGCGCCTGCTGGTAGCGCACCGCTACATTACCCGCCCGGCGCAGGCCGGCGGTGAAAATCATGTGGCGCTGAGTGAGGCGGAGTTTACCCACCGCCGCGAGTGCGGCCTGTTCGCGTTGCACTGGCAGGCGCACCTATATCGGTACGGCATCGGTATTGAAATCGATCAGTGGCTGTCTGCCGGGCTGGATGTGGTGGTCAACGGTTCCCGCGCTCACCACTCGCAGGCACAACAGCGCTATGGCGATCGTTTATTACCGGTGTGCCTGCAAGTGTCGCCGGCGGTGCTGGCGCAACGGTTACGCCAGCGCGGGCGGGAAGATGAAACGCAAATCGCGCAGCGGCTACAGCGAGCTACCGCGATGACCGTTCCGCCGGCATACCGCCGGCTGGATAACGACGGGCCGCTGGCGCAGACGCTACAGGCGTTTCACGCCCTGCTGGCGGCGGAAAAACGAGAGACTGAAAAATGGTCGTGATGTTATGGAACTGATGCTATGAAACTCATGTTTATGGGCACCGGCGACGCGCAGCAGGTGCCGTTGACCGGTTGTGAGTGTATCGCCTGCGAACGCGCGCGGCGGGACCCGCGGTTTCGGCGCGGGCCGAGCAGCCTGCTGATTCAGTGCGGCGGTGAGGTGACCTTGCTGGATGCCGGTGTGACGCAACTGGAGCAGCGCTTCGGCGTTAACGAGATTCGTCGCATCCTGCTGACGCACTACCATGTCGACCATGTGCAGGGGCTGTTTTCGCTGCGCTGGGGCATCGGCGACCGTATTCCGGTGTTCGGCCCGCCGGATGAACAAGGCTGCGACGATCTGTACAAGCATCCGCGGCGGCTGGATTTTCAGCCGGCGATGACGCCGTTTCAGACGGTGACGATGGGGGCGTTGCAGGTGACCGCGCTGCCGCTGAATCATTCCAAACCCACCTTTGGTTATCTGCTGGAGGTGGACAATCACGCGGTGGCTTACCTGACCGACACCTGCGGCCTGCCGGATGACACGCTGGATTTTATGTGCGGTAAACGGCTCGACCACATGGTGATGGACTGCACCCAGCCGCCGCGCGACAAACCGCCGCTCAACCACAGCGACCTGAATACCGTGTTGCACGTGCGTGAATGGTTGCAACCGGCACACACCTGGCTGACCCACCTCAGCCACGAAACCGATGTCTGGCTGATGCAAAACACCTTGCCGGATGGCGTGCAGGCCGCCGCCGATGGGATGTGGATTCGGCTTTAGCGCGGTCAGGTCTGTTGTCATGCCGGCCCTGTGTTGGCGGCTCGCCGGTAAGTTCATTTTTTAATCACAAAGCTGTCATCAAGTTTTCATCTGTGCTGCGCTTAATAACGTCCATAGTGTTGACTAACCGAGCATAGTGTTGACTAACCGATGACGAAACCCATGGCACAGGCACTGTTGGCATCCGAAAGCGCTACCCGACTGCGCACCTATCAACCCCAGACGCAATCGCCATCGCCGATTTTGTCGGTGCGGCAACTGTGTAAAACCTATGCCGGGCAGCAAAAGCGGGTGCTGGATAACCTTAATTTTGATTTGCACGCCGGTGAAATGGTGGCGGTGATTGGCCGCTCCGGGGCGGGGAAATCCACCCTGTTGCACGTGATGAACGGCACGGTGCCGGCCAGCGACGGGCAAATCCTGCGTTATCGTGAGTCGAAGAGTTACCGTGATCAAAACAGCTACCGTGATCAAAATAATAGCGGGCAGGGCGAGGCGCAGGATGATGTGCTGCGTTTCAGCCGTCGCCAGTTGCGCCAGTGGCGCAGCGAATGCGGCATGATCTTTCAGGATTTTTGCCTGGTGCCGCGGCTGGATGTGCTGACCAACGTACTGCTGGGCCGTCTGAGCCAAACCTCTACCCTGAAATCCTTCTTCAAGCTGTTTTCCGATGAAGATCGGGCGCACGCCATCGGGCTGCTGCAATGGATGAACCTGCTGCCGCAGGCGCTGCAACGGGCGGAAAACCTGTCCGGCGGCCAGATGCAGCGCGTCGCCATTTGCCGCGCGTTGATGCAAAACCCCAAAATCCTGCTGGCCGACGAGCCCGTCGCCTCGCTCGACCCGAAAAACACCGGTCGCATCATGGACGTGTTGCGGCAGGTGAGCGACAACGGCATCACCGTGGTGGTGAACCTGCACTCGGTCGAACTGGTGAAAGCGTACTGCACCCGGGCGATCGGCATCGCACAGGGGCGCATTGTGTTTGACGGCCCGCCGTCGGCGCTGACCGACGGCCTGTTGCGCACCCTGTACGGCGATGATTTGCAGACAGTGCATTAATTTCCTCAACGTCGGCGCACGGCTTTTCGGTTATTTACGGCTTTTCGATTATTTACGTTTTTCGACCAATCACATCACCTTGGCATAACGACAAAATAGGCAAACTAATGAAAAAAACTTTTACGTTGACCACGTTGCTGGCCGGTGCGGTAGTGTCCGCCAGCGTATTCGCCGCACAAACACCGCAAACCCTGAATCTGGGCATTTTGGGCGGGCAGAACGCCACCCAGCAAATCGGCGATAACCAGTGCGTCAAACAGTTTCTGGATAAAGAGCTGAACGTGGACACGCAAATGCGTAACTCATCCGACTACGCCGGCGTGATTCAGGGGCTGCTGGGTAAGAAGATTGATCTGGTATTGAGCATGTCGCCGTCGTCCTATGCGTCGGTCTACATCAAAGATCCCAACGCGGTGGATGTGGTCGGCATCGTGGTGGATGACGCCGACCAGTCGCGCGGCTACCACTCGGTGGTGATCGTCAAAGCCGACAGCCCCTACCAGAAGCTGGAAGACCTGAAAGGCAAGGCGTTCGGTTTCGCCGATCCGGATTCCACCTCCGGCTATCTGATCCCTAATCAGGCGTTTAAAGAAAAATTCGGCGGCAACCCGGATAACAAGTACAACAACTTTTTCTCCAGCGTGACCTTCTCCGGCGGCCACGAACAGGACATCCTCGGTGTGCTGAACGGCCAGTTCGACGGCGCGGTGACCTGGGCGTCGATGATTGGCGACTACAACACCGGCTATACCAGCGGCGCGTTCGGCCGTCTGATCCGCATGGACCACCCGGACCTGATGAAGCAGATTCGCATCATTTGGCAATCGCCGTTGATCCCGAACGGCCCGATTCTGGTGAGCAACGCGCTGCCCGCTGAATTTAAAACCAAACTGATTACCGCGGTGAAGAAGCTGGATAAAGACGATCACCCGTGCTTTGTGAAAGCCGTCGGCGGCAAGCAACACATCGGCCCGGCCACGGTAGACGATTACAAAACCATTATCGCCATGAAGCGTGAGCTCACTAAAGGCAACCGCTAAGTACGGTTTAAGCACGGTTAACGGCGCAGCGGCGGACGTGCTGAACCGGCGGTGACAATGGCGCAATCTTGACGGACGGCAACACAGGCAGGATGCCTCTTTTCGTCCCGCTAATTTTCGCCCCGCTAAACGCCAACCGATCATCCTTTTCCTTCATCCAGACTAAACGCATGTTGAACCCTGATTTTGAACGCTATTACCAGCGCATACGAGCGCAGCAAAAGCGCGAATCGCTGATCTGGGCGTTGGTGCTTGCGGTGCTGTATATCGGTGCGGGCAAATTGTCTGAATTTAGCCTGTACACCCTGTGGGATTCATTCCCGCATTTTTTCGACTACCTGGCCGAAACGCTGCCGGTATTGCACTGGCGACTGCTGTTTGCCGACGGCCATACCGAAGGATCGCTGGCGTACTGGGGATACCGCCTGCCCATCCAGTTACCGTTGATTTGGGAAACGCTCAATCTGGCGCTGGCGGCCACGGTGTTGTCGGTGGCGGCATCGGTCGTGTTGGGCTTTCTGGCCGCCGGCAATACCCACAGCCCGCCGGGCGTGCGTTTCACCATTCGCGCGCTGGTGGCGTTCTTGCGCACCATGCCGGAGCTGGCGTGGGCGGTGATGTTTGTGATGGCCTTCGGCATCGGCGTGATCCCGGGCTTTTTGGCGCTGGCGCTGCACACCATCGGCAGCCTGACCAAACTGTTTTATGAGGCTATCGAAACCGCCTCGGAACGGCCGGTACGCGGGCTGGCCGCCTGCGGTGCCGGCGTATTACAGCGTATGCGCTTCGGGTTGTGGCCGCAGGTCAAACCGATTGTGTTGTCCTACAGTTTTATGCGGCTGGAAATCAACTTTCGTCAGTCCACCATTCTGGGGCTGGTGGGGGCCGGCGGCATCGGCCAGGAACTGATGACCAATATTAAACTGGACCGTTACGACCAGGTCAGCATCACCATGTTGCTGATCATCGTGGTGGTATCGATGTTGGATGCGCTGTCCGGATGGTTGCGCCAGCAGGTCGTGGAGGGCGACAAATGAACCTGACCCCACCGGCGCCGGCCATTGTCGCCGCCATCAGGCAACAACACCCGGCGCTGTTCAACCAGCAACGCCGTTATCTCTGGCGCATCGGGCTGATAGCCGCCGCCACACTGCTTTACTATCTGCTGTTTCTGGTGTTTTTCGGCATCAGTACCGAACAGTGGCTGCGCGGCTTCAGTGAATTAGGGCGCTATTTTATGCGCATGTTCGTGTGGCACGACTTTGCCAACTGGCCGTTTGGTTACTACCTGTCACAGATATTTATCACCATCGCGATTGTGTTTGCCGGCACGTTAACGGCAACGCTGATTGCACTGCCGTTGTCGTTTCTGGCGGCCCGTAACGTAATGCACGCGCCGGTGCTGCGGCCGGTGGCGTTGCTGGTACGCCGGTTGCTGGATGTTTTACGCGGCATCGACATGGCGATATGGGGGTTAATCTTCGTGCGGGCGGTGGGTATGGGGCCGTTGTCCGGCGCGCTGGCGATTCTAATGCAGGATGCCGGCCTGCTCGGCAAGCTATACGCCGAAGGGCACGAAGCGGTGGAACGCTCACCCAGCCGGGGGCTGAGCGCCGTCGGCGCCAACAGCCTGCAAAAACACCGTTTCGGCATCTTCACCCAATCATTCCCGACCTTTCTGGCGCTCAGCCTGTACCAAATGGAGTCGAACGTGCGCTCAGCCGC
The DNA here is from genome assembly GCF_000406105.1 of Dickeya chrysanthemi NCPPB 402. Taxonomy (NCBI): domain Bacteria; kingdom Pseudomonadati; phylum Pseudomonadota; class Gammaproteobacteria; order Enterobacterales; family Pectobacteriaceae; genus Dickeya; species Dickeya chrysanthemi. The sequence goes on from NZ_CM001974.1 coordinate 1,587,421, forward strand.
GGTGCTGGGGTTTGTCGGCGCGGGCGGCATCGGGCTGGTGTATGCCGAGAACATGCGGTTATGGAACTGGGATGTGGTGATGTTCATCACCCTGATTCTGGTGGTGGTGGTGATGCTGATGGACGCGTTATCCGCCCATTTGCGCCGCCGTTATATCATCGGCAAACCGTTGCCGCTGTTCGAACCGGAACCGCCGTCGCCGCGTTAACCGACGAATCAGCATATCAATGCAATGTCGCGCCCGCGTGGGGCGCGACGGCTGATATTCACATCTCCAGAGTCTGACAACGTCATGTTTCAATCCACGCGCCCACGTGGGGCGCGACCTGGGTTCAACGCTGCATCTGCTGACGCGCGAAAAGTTTCAATCCACGCGCCCGCGTGGGGCGCGACGATTTATACAAGCGAGGGCGCAGCAATTACGCTGTTTCAATCCACGCGCCCGCGTGGGGCGCGACGCCAAAAGTTACGCGTGATCCTGCAGGTGCTGGTGTTTCAATCCACGCGCCCGCGTGGGGCGCGACTACCTGCAAATGGGTCTATTATGCTATTTACCTCGTTTCAATCCACGCGCCCGCGTGGGGCGCGACTGAACTCAATGCGCCGGGCGCTGCCGTTGAAAAAGTTTCAATCCACGCGCCCGCGTGGGGCGCGACCATCAAAAGTGCCCAAATCAAGAGGTTTACACAAGTTTCAATCCACGCGCCCGCGTGGGGCGCGACGCTGCAACTTGTCTTTTTCACGGACGCGTTCAATGTTTCAATCCACGCGCCCGCGTGGGGCGCGACTACTCGTTATCGCCCGCTGATCATCAAACAGACCGGTTTCAATCCACGCGCCCGTGTGGGGCGCGACCCACCCGTGCGAGCGGGACAACCGCGCTTGGACAGTTTCAATCCACGCGCCCGCGTGGGGCGCGACAACCAGAGAAGCCGGCTGATGCCGGTAAGGACCAGTTTCAATCCACGCGCCCGCGTGGGGCGCGACAAATCAGGCAATCCAGCTGCTTTGCTTCTAAATGTTTCAATCCACGCGCCCGCGTGGGGCGCGACCTTAATACAGCGCTGGGAGCAGCTGACTTTCGTGTTTCAATCCACGCGCCCGCGTGGGGCGCGACATTCGGTATCCGTACACACAGTTGTATTGGAGTTTGTTTCAATCCACGCGCCCGCGTGGGGCGCGACGGTAAATGGGTGGACTACCATACCGCCTTTGAGTTTCAATCCACGCGCCCGCGTGGGGCGCGACCCAGCCATTCATCTGTTGGCAATTATGACACTTGTTTCAATCCACGCGCCCGCGTGGGGCGCGACTGACAGTCAGGTTCAGGCGACCTTCAACAATAGCGTTTCAATCCACGCGCCCGCGTGGGGCGCGACGTCGATCCAGCGCTGGATATCTCCGATATTCAAAGTTTCAATCCACGCGCCCGCGTGGGGCGCGATATGTGCAATTTGCCAATCAACAACCCTGAATTAATGTTTCAATCCACGCGCCCGCGTGGGGCGCGACTTCAACACTTGCAGCGCTGCGCCGGAGCGATGCCGTTTCAATCCACGCGCCCGCGTGGGGCGCGACTTCAACACTTGCAGCGCTGCGCCGGAGCGATGCCGTTTCAATCCACGCGCCCGCGTGGGGCGCGACTACCACTTACGGGCTCGCGGCCAGTATCGACAAGTTTCAATCCACGCGCCCGCGTGGGGCGCGACAGGTTATGAGCCGACAACGCAGACCGCCGCTGATGTTTCAATCCACGCGCCCGCGTGGGGCGCGACACCGTTAGACGGCGTGTTCTGCTGATTATCAGGGTTTCAATCCACGCGCCCGCGTGGGGCGCGACTGCCTTGCAGGCAAGGCGCTTGTAGCATAGCGTCGGCGCGGAGATAACGCCAACGTCATGTTTGCGAGAAGGTATTGGCGGTGTAGTGACGGAAATAAGCGATAAACCATTTATGATTCAACCGCATAAGATTGCGCCAACCGGCCGGGAAAATGATGAGAACCCGAGGTTGGCGCAGTGTTACACGATAAGCGTATCACCAAAGATATCCAGCGCCGGTTTGGCTCCGTGATGCTCAACTTTATCACGCCAGCCCTTGCCAAGGCGATAAAAGCGCAGGCTATCGACCCGTTCGTCGTAGGTGGTCAGCAACTTCTGGCGCAATACTACCCACTGTGCCGCGTCAATGTCGCACTCGAAAACCGAGTATTGCACCCGTACACCGTAGTCCAGGCAGATTTTGGCCAGTTGCCGTAGGCGACGGGGGCCGTTGGCGTCTTCCAGTGAGACATCGTAAGTAATCAGTACCATCATGGGGTGGTCGCTCCGGGTATCTGTTATCAGCGCAACACATACGGCGGGTAGTGCGCCAAATCGCCACGCAAGTGGCGGGCCAGTAACATCGCCTGCATATGCGGTAAAAGCCCGACGGCGACTTTTTCATTTAAAAACGGATGGGTTATCTCCTCTTGTTTACGCGCTTGCCAGGCCTGCAATACCCGCTTGCGCGCCTCATCTTTTAGCGTAACGCCGCCTAACATGTCGGTGGTGAAATCCTGCATGGCGACTTGCTGGCGGTTAATCAGCGTCAGTACCAGCCGGTCGACCAGCGGTGCGCGGAACTCTTCGAGCAGGTCCAGCGCCAGGCTGTCGCGCCCTGGGCGTTCCTGATGTAAAAAACCGACTTGCGGGTCAAGGCCGACGCTCTGTAAAGCCCCGCTGATCTCTTTGCTCAGTATCGCGTAGAAAAAAGAGAGCAACGCGTTGACCGGGTCTCGCGGCGGCCGACGTGAACGGCCATTAAAGCGCAGCTCACTGCGCGTAGCGATAAGCGAATCGAATACGCCGAAATAGTGGCTGGCGGCCTCACCCTCCAGCCCACGCAGGCGCTCGATATCGGTCTTCGCAGGAAGCTCGGCGACAATCTGGCGCAGGCGGTCGGCTGCGGCCTGCAACGCCGGGTTGTCGCCATAGGTGCGCAGGTGACGTAAGAGCACGCGGCGGGATGACTGGATTTTCGCGGTCAGAATATGACGCGCCAGCGCCGTTGCCTGAGTGGTCGTAGCCTGAAACTGGGCACGTCGTAGCAACACGTTGCCACTTTGTCTGCCGACGACGCGCGCCAGAAAGCGACCGAATGGGTCGAAGAACGAAAGTTGGGTGCCGTTTTCGCCACAGAACCCCATTAATTGCGGTGACACCAGCACATTGCCGAAACAGAAAATATTGCCGACGGAGTGGATAGGGACTTGCAGCAGTTTCTGGCGCTGGCCGTCAACGGTTTGTTCAATCAGTAGCGTTTCACGCTCTTTATGCAGCCATGCCCCGTCGCGGGTGATATACAGGCTATTCTGGAGTTTCTTCATCACGCTCCTCCATAAGGTAAAGCCGGCGAATATAGTCGCCGGAGCGGTCTGTGTGTTGCAGTGACGGCTGACAGAGTTCATTGAGCGAGCAGGCAAGACAGTGTTTACCGGGTGTGGCGTGCGGGGTGTCGCCCTGTTGCAGCAGGTGGCTGACGGCCGCAATCAACTGCCGGGTGTGGGTGCGCAGCGCGTCATCAAGCTCAACGTCAAGGCGACGGCGGGTTTCCCAGTACCACAATGCGCCGACGGGAATCGACCGCCCGCTCATCTCTTCCAGCGCCAGCGCCTGCGCGCACAGTTGCACCTTATCGGCCTGATGGATTTTCGGCTTGCCGCGTTTGTATTCCACCGGGGTCAGCGCCCCGGTGGCCAATACCTGTTCGAGCAAATCCAGCTTACCGCTCAGGCCCAGTTGCGGGGCCTGTACGATAACGCCGCGCTCGTAACGAATGCCGCGCCGGGTTTCCGGCAGGCCGTGGTCTACCCGCTGGTGTAACATGGTGCCTTGTGCTGTCAGCCAGTTATCCGCCCAGACCTGCTCAGTGTGAATGAGTGCGCACTGACGCGGGCAGAAGGCGTAATGTTGCAGTGCCGAAATCGGCACCAGACGCGGCTCATCCATGGTTTACTCCAGCAGGCGATGCAAGGTCACGCCGGCGGGCAGGGCGGCGTCATCCAGCGTGACCTGGTAATCGCTATAGCGGCGCGCCGGGCCGTCGCTGGTGCGGGTGATGTGCAAACAGTCGAACAGCTTGCGTGCCGGTGCGTTGCCCAGCTCGCCCTCATGCTCGAAAACATACAGCGCACAGGCGTTCATTTCGCCGCGTGCGGCGGAGCGGTCATGCTCAAACATGTTGATCAACGCCTCCCACAGCAGCGCCAGATCGCTGTCGCTAAAACCGGTCTGGCGTGCCAGATGGGCGGAAATATAGCCATGACAGCGGTACAAGCCATAAGGCACGGTGTTTTTGCGCCCCATCGTGCGGTTGTCGCCATCCTGAGCCTGGGCTTCCTTTTCGGTCGCGACCGCACAGCGGGTGATGGCGTGTTCCAGCGCGACAATCGGATCAATAGAGCGTGAGAAGGTCAGTTGCACCGGGCCGCGCACCTGGCCGCAGTTAACCCCGGTCGACATCACCGCGCCGAAAGTGCGTACATCATAAAAGTTGCGGCACATCCATTGGCGGGCCTCGTCTACCGCATCGCCGCCTTTGCGTTTTTTATCGCTGTTTAACGCCTCGCTTTTGCCGATGCCCTCATAAGCGCGCTCGTGGGTTTTATTCAGAATCGCTTTTTCTTTGATGTAGATTTCATACGGCGGTTGTTCGTTGCGCGTCAGGCCGACGTAGTTGCGAATTTTGCGTTTCAGGCACACATCCGTCACCAGCCCCTGACCGGTTTCGGCATCCACGCGCGGCAGGTTGCCCGCATCCGGGTCGCCGTTGGGGTTGCCGTCTTTTACATCAAACAACAGCACGAATTCATAGCGGTGGTTAAGGCTCATTGTTCATCTCCCTGACTGGATGTGGATTGAGAAAAAAAGTGCTGACGCTGATGGTAGTAGCCGATGGCAAACAGCCCTTGCTGCTCCTGATTGAGGTGCGCCGGAAAATCGGTGATGTCGTCGATAATCTCGCCGATGCATTTCTGGTAACGGATTTGCGCCGGGATCTTGAGCTTTTTCAGATGGTGGGTATGCAGCCGCATCAGCGTGTGGAACACCGCCACCGGGGTGCTGCTGGCGCTGCTGTAATAGCGGTCGCAGAGGGTGGCGTTAATCGTCGGGCTGGCGGCGTGTTGTATTTGCTCAAGCGTCGCGAATAACCGGCCAAGCCGGTAGCCGATACGTTGTTCTTCCGGGTCGAGAGACACAGAAACCTCCTTGATGGATTGACGACGAAAAGCCCGGTTAAGACAGGCTTTCATCAGGGATGCTCGGTAATAACTGACGTCGCCCCGCTCGGCCTTGATGCGTTGTAACAGGGCGCTCATCAGGGCGGCGGGCAGCGATTGGCCGCTCAGAATGGCGCGCACCGTGGTGCCGGCCAGTAGCGGCGACAGGTTTTCTTCTTTGTTCAGCAATGCGCAGGCGCGTAATAGCGCTTTCAGCGGCGGGAAGGGATACGTCACCGCTTTGGGTTTGATGATAGTGATATCGTCAAACCATTCACGGAGCCGTTCGGCGAATTGCGCCACCGTGCCTTCCTGAAAAAAGCGGATGGCGACGCGCGCGGCATTCGGCGACAACCCCAGCAGGTAAAAGCGGGCCTCGCCGTCGTCTGCGCAGTAAGCGCCGTTATGCACCGAGTTAAACAGCGCGGTAATGGTGCGCACGCCGTTGTCCGGGTCATCGTTGTTGCCGAACAGCGTCGGCAGCCAGCTCTCCAGCGGGTGAGCCTGACTGGCCCAGCAAACGACCGAGGTTTCGCCAAGCTGTAGCCGGTTCGGGCTGTGGGTTTGTAGCAGGGCGTTCAGCGCCGTGGTGTATTCAAACGCCGCTTGTTCGCTAATCGGGGCATTGGCGCCCTGTTCTTTGCCAAACGAGCGAAACGCATCCAGATTGAACGACACCAGACTGGCGCCTGACGATTGTGCGCCCCACACACCTTTTATGGACGGGTGCAGGGTGGCGACCGGCAGGCTCGCGCCGCTGACCAGGCAGCGCCCCGTGGGTTCGTCGCTATCGGCAAGGACATGCTGATACGCTGCCAGTACCGCCGGGCGTTGGAAGACTAAACAGTCGGCATCCGTCACCAGCCGGAAGGTTAACAGCGGGTTGGCGTCGTTGATTTCCGCCCACAGCGGGTCTTGTTCCAGCTCGGGCTGCGGCAGGCCAGGGTAGCGTTGATAAAACGCCAGCACCGCCTGAAGGCCGCTATCCTGCGGGGCGAAGGCCGCCAGCGCTCGAATTCGATCAATAAAGCAGGTTTTTTGTTGTTCGGTGCGCGTCGGATTGCCTTTTTTATCGATGCCCAGCACATAGTCCGCCGGGTCCCACAACAGGTTGGCGGCGACGCCAGAGGTTTTTTTGATGCTTTTCGCCACGGTGAACAGGCTTGCCTGCGGCTTTTTCCCTTGCGCCTCATCAAGATAACGGGTGTCTTCAAACTGTAAAAAGCGGCCGTCACTGGCAATAACAATCACAAACGGAATGGCTTTTTGCTCAAAGCCAAAGGCCGGCAGGGCGCTGTCGGGCTCCTTTTGCCGCCGCTGGTAATACTGGCAGAGGGCGTGCAGGATCATGCGACCACCTCAGGACTGTCCGGCGCGGGAATATCAATCACGCCTTGGGTCATAGCGGCATGGAAAAAACGCGGGGTCGGATTTTGCGCCTGCCGGTAATCCATGTCGTAGAGCATCCAGCCGAGCTCACGGTCTTGTGCCAGCGCCGGTGGTTGCCGCCCGTCGTCGTCAATCAGCATCACATCGGCGGCAAATTCGCGGCAACCCAGATACGGCTGATTAATACATTGCCCTCTTTGCGCCCGACGGCGGAACATCTCGGCAAATTTCCCGGCGTTATCGCCGCGGCCTGCCTGCGCCGTCAGGGTGAATTCGCCATGCAGACGGTAGCGCACATCACGTAAAAACAAGCCGGCGCGTTGCTGGCGGTCATCTTCAATGTAGAGCCCCAGCGCGCCGCTGCCTGCTTTCATCGCACTGGTCACCACCCGGCTGGAGATAACCGAGCCGACTTCGTTGCGCCGCAGGTTTATCCAGCGAATCGGGTTGATGACCTCAATACGCGTCACCCGCCAGGCGATGGCCGGTTTCCATAAAATAGCGTCAAAAATACTGCGTGCGGCCGAAGGGGTTATCACATCATAACTAACGCGCTCCACCTTCATTTCCGGGCGGGTAAAACATGCAAACTCGCCCTGCACATCCAGACAAAATGGCATAAAGCCTCCTGTTAAATCACTGAATCCTCAGCCGATAGCAGTGCCTCCGGCAGTTTTACACCGGTATTGCGGCAATACTGGCTCTCCAGTAGCACCAGCAGCCCGGCGCGGGGCTGTAAAGCGCCAAGGGCTTGCAACCGCGCCGCCAGCGTTTGCGGCACATTCACGCTATAGCGTTGCAATTTGCGATAGACCCAATGGGCACCGGCATCGCTTTCAAGGCATTGCAGCCAATACTCGACCGGGCTTTGTTCCTCGTCGTCCGGCTGCCAGGGCACAATGACCGCCACGCCGGCGTCGTCAATCAGGCGGAATTTCTCCGCCGCGTCACGAAAACAGATAGCCAGCCCAATTTTTGCATCAGGCTCTGCACACAGCAGGCGACCAATGCCGTGGCGGTCACGCTCGCCTTTGCTGTTAAAGCGGGTGAAGTAATCACGAAACGCCGCCGGGGAGAGCGGGTCGGTCAGCAGACCGGCATTGACCATCTCCAGCGTGCACTGGGCGGCCTGACGTAATGCCCCGGCGGGCGGCAGTGCAGGCGGCATAAACACCTGCACGATACCGGGCCGGGTTAATTTCCCCTCTCGGTTGCAGCGGCCAGCCGCTTGGGCGATGGCATCGAGCCCGGCGATGGCTCGCCACACCATCGGAAAATCGAGATCGACGCCGGCTTCAACCAACTG
>NZ_CM001974.1:1595474-1706121 GCF_000406105.1 Dickeya chrysanthemi NCPPB 402
TTTTATCTGTGTAATCACCTGGCTGCGATGTTCCGCACACATTTGCGCAGAGAGATGCAAGACGTCCGGGTCATCGGCCAGTCGTTGATACAGCGTGCGCGCATCGCCACGGGTGTTGACGATACACAGCACACAGGGTTGTGCGGCAAGATCGGCGGCTAATGTTCGCCAGTCGCAGGGTGTCAGTGCAAAGCGCACCTCAACCCGACGCAGCACATCGGCAAGTTGCGACGGCCGGGCGATGATTTCACGGACTTGCGTCAACCCCGGCATCAGTAATTGCCCGAACGGGTTGCGCTGGGCCTCAAGCACCGGTTGTGTGGCGGTGCAGAGCAGCCAACTCACACCAAACAGTTCGGTGAGTTGCTGCATGACCTGTGTAATTGGGGCGTGAAAGTCGCGCGGCAACTGTTGCGCCTCATCCAAAATGATGACGCTGTCAGCGAGGTTGTGCAGTTTTCGACAACGGCCTGGCCGTGCGGCATGGAGCGATTCGAACAACTGCACATTGGTGGTGACGATGACAGGCGCATCCCAGTTTTCACATGCCAGCCGGGCGCGGGCATCATCACTGTTATCAAGATTACAGTGGTGCTCAATAACCGCCTCTTCCCCAAGCGCCTGACGGAACACGGCGGCGTTTTGCTCGATAATGCTGGTGTAGGGAATAGCGTAAATAATGCGTTTTTTGCCGTGACGCAGGGCGTGGTCGAGCGCAAAGCCGAGGCTTGCCAGCGTTTTACCGCCGCCGGTCGGCACCGTCAGGCTAAACAAGCCGGGCGCAAGCGCCGCTGCCTGCCGGGTTTCGTCAAGGATGGACTGGCGCAGCGAATGCAGCGGTGAATGAGGGTCGCGGTTGGTCAGGGAGTGCATATAGCGTTGATAACGCGGTTGTAGCGATGCCAGCGTCAGTGATGCGTTTTTTTCTCGTAACCGGGCGTTTTCAGGCGACATATAACGCTCGGTATCGAGAAAATCCGCATCCACCAAACAAGAGAACAGCATACGTAGCCACAGCGCGATATTTTCTTTCGAGAGGGGCGGAAGGCTGACCGGTATCGTCTGCAAAATATCTGCTGGAATAGCCTGTTCGCGTGCCTGCTGGTACTCTTCGTCACCGTCGATTAAGCGATGATATAAAGAACCGGCATCGCCTCTGCCATTAGGCAAACCGGCGTGATGGCCGCTAATCGTGTAAGCCAGAATATGTCCCACGCCATGACCCAGCGCGGTAATGGCATAACGGGCACCCGCAATCGAGTGGCTGACACGTCCGGGCGCGTGTTCAATATGGGCGTTTTCGGCGTCATAACCTGAAGCCTTACGCAAATAGTCCTGAAAAGGCGGGCGGTATTTACCCAGATCGTGCCAACGCCCGGCAAGCGTTGCCCAGTCCGATAATGCGGCAGGCGCAATGGCGGCGGCCAATTCCGCAACATCCCGCAAATGTGCATCAAGATAATGGGGGGCACTCCAGTCGCCATCATTATTTCTTCTGACATGTGCAATAAACGAAAGTCTTTCTGCCATATCGGCCTCTTAAATAGAGAGCGTCATTATTTAACTGCCATCATAAGGGAAGTAATCAATATTTAACGCATTGTTTTAAAAGTATTTATATTAAACTATTTGCTTTGAAATAATATCGATTAGCGTATTTTTTATGTCTGAAAATACCCGATTAATTTAATGCAAACCGGCAGGGACATCGTGTCGTTAATATCGCTATTTTGGCGCTCTATGGGTGATGTTCATCGCCCCATGTGTTGGTGGGGCAGTACCGGAAAATGGGTGAGTGTTAAAATGTGATCAATGTCTCAAAGTAACATTTTGACTCTCTGGTGATTCGGGCGTGAAAACCGGGCAGGAAAAGAGGGGTAAGTGCCCATCCTGTATGCGTTTAGTGAATATAGCGTCAGTATTTGTAAGGATTTGGTTATTAAAATCGTCAGTTAAATAACACTTGAGTGTCATTATTGTTAATGATAATTGTTGTTATTATCAATATCACAGGGAGTGAGGACGATGTCAGAGACACAGTTGGCGGTGACAGAGAGTGTGCAGGGTCGAACCAATGCAGATTATCTGGAGCGACAGGGATGGTTTGAGTCCAATGTTCGCAGTTATCCGCGCAAACTGCCGCTGGTCATCCAGCAAGCGCAAGGCGTATGGGTAACGGATGTGGATGGTAATCAATATCTGGACTGCCTGGCCGGGGCAGGTACGCTGGCGCTGGGGCATAACCATCCTGACATCGTCGCCGCTATTCAGGCGTTTCTGGCATCTGGGTTGCCGATGCATACGCTGGATCTCACCACGCCGTTAAAAGACGCCTTCTGTGAAACGCTGCTGGCGCAGCTCCCCGGTGGTGAAAACCAGTACTGCCTGCAATTCTGCGGCCCGTCGGGGGCGGATGCGGTGGAAGCGGCGCTGAAACTGGCGAAAACCTATACCGGCCGCGGCGGCATCATCAGCTTCTCCGGCGGTTACCACGGCATGACGCACGGCGCACTGGCCGTGACCGGCAATGTCGGCCCCAAAGACGCGGTGCAGAATCTGATGCCCGGCGTGCAATTTCTGCCTTATCCCCATGAATACCGCTGCCCGCTGGGGATTGGCGGCGACGCCGGCGTAGAGGCGCTCAGCCGCTATTTCACCGCATTTATCGAAGACGTCGAGCGCGGTATGTCGCTGCCGGCCGCGGTGATTGTCGAAGCGGTACAGGGCGAGGGCGGCGTCAACCCGGCGCCGGTCAGTTGGCTGCGAACGCTGCGCGAGGTGACGCGTCGTCACGGTATTCTGTTGATTGTGGATGAAGTGCAGGCCGGATTTGCCCGTACCGGCAGCATGTTTGCCTTCGAACATGCCGGTATCGAGCCGGACATCATCGTGATGTCGAAAGCGGTGGGCGGTGGGTTGCCGATGGCGGTGCTGGGTATTCGCCGTGAATTCGATGTCTGGAAACCGGGCACTCACACCGGCACGTTCCGCGGCAACCAGATGGCGATGGCGACCGGGAAAACCACCATCGATATCTTACTGCGCGACAAGCTGGCGGCGCAGGCTAGCGCCCGCGGCGAGTGGCTGAAGCAACAATTTACCCGGATGCAGACGCGCTTCCCCTGCCTGGGTCAGGTACGCGGCCGCGGCCTGATGCTGGGCATCGAAATCGTTGATGAGCGTCAACCTGCACAAGCCGGCGGTGGCTACCCGCTGGATGCCGAGCTGGCGGCGGCAATCCAACAGCACTGTTTCCGTCAGGGGCTGTTGCTGGAGCGCGGCGGCCGACAAGGCAACGTGGTCAGGCTGCTGCCGCCGCTGATTATTACCGAAGATCAATGCCGCAGTGTCGTGGCGCGATTCGAGCGGGCGTTGATTGAAGCGGTGGCGCAAATCCGTCATCAGTAATCAGGCGATATATCGCCCACCGTGATGCTGATAGCGAAATAATAATTATAAAAACTGTCGGCGTTATTTCCGGTGCAGCGCAGGCTGAGAAAACGATTAACACAATTAACACAAGGTGCTGGTGGAAACATCGGCATTTATTTACTGGGAAAATAATAATGAGGTTGCAGGAATGAAGGTTCGGGCATTATATGCGTTGACGCCATTATTTTTATTTGCACAGGCTAACGCAGCAGATAGCACAAACAAGAATGACAATGAAATGGTGGTGACGGCATCCCGAACGGATACCGAGAAAAAAGATTCACCCCAGGTTGTGACGATTATTACTAAAGAGCAGATCGAACAACAGCGCCAAATTACCAGCGACTCTTCCCAGATATTAAGTAACTTATTGCCGTCAATGGCGCCGAGCCGTCAGAAAATGAGCGGCAGCGGTGAAACCTTTCGTGGCCGAGCCCCGTTGATTCTGGTGGATGGTATTCCGCAGTCTAACCCGTTGCGCCCCACCGGGCGCGAAATGCATACCATCGATTTCGCGATGGTGGAACGCATTGAAGTGATCCACGGTGCCAGCGCCAGCAACGGTATCGGCGCGACCGGCGGGGTCATCAATATCATTACCCGCCGACCGGAACCGGGCTCGTTCAACCAGCATTTTAGCGTGGAAACCACCTCGCCGACCAAAGTCAGCTCGGACTCCATGAGCTACAAAACCACCTACGGGGTCAGTGGCCGAGAAGAGTATCTGGATTACCTGTTTTCAGTCAGTTATGAAGATCAGGGCCTGTTCCTGGACGGGAAAGATCGCCCCATCGGGGTTGATAACACCCAGGGCGACCTGATGGATTCCCGCGCCTACGATGTGATGGCGAAAGTCGGTTACTGGCTGGATAACGACCAGCGGATACAGTTCAGCCTTAACCGTTATCAGATCAAGGGCAAAATGAACTATCTGGGCGTCACCGGCGATCGTAATAACGGTATTGCGACGACCTCAGTCTCCGGGCGCCCGGTCGGCGATGCGCCGATGAACACGGTCTGGACCACCAGCGCCACCTACGATAACTACAATCTGGCGGGCATGAAGCTGAACTCGCTGGTGTATTACCAGAACTACGAGTCATTGTTCGGTGCGGATAACTCGGCTTCTTTCCAGGATGTCAGTATCGCGCCGCTCAACCGGTTATATGACCAGTCACGGGTGACCTCTCGCCGCTACGGTAGCAAGGTGGCGTTAACCAAAGACGATATCTGGGACGATTACCTGAAGGCGACTGTAGGTTTCGATACCCTGTTCGATACCGGCAAGCAGGATTTCTGGCTGACCAAACGCCTGTACGCACCGCAGATGGAGTACACCGATCTGTCGCCGTTCATGCAGTTTGATATTCAGCCGATAGATTCGCTGAAAATCACCACCGGGGTGCGCTATGAGTACGCACGTCTGGATATCGACAGCTTCCGTTCGGTGGCAGCCAGCACCGCGCGTGCACCCAATAACAGCGTAGATGTGCAGGGCGGCCGTCTGAGTTTCAACAAGACGCTGTACAACGTTGGCGCGGTGTGGACTACGCCTTATCAACCGCTGAGCCTGTTTGCCAACTACTCGCAGGGTTTCGGTATCCCGGACGTGGGCCGTACGCTGCGCGGCATTAGAACCGCCGGCCAGTCGGTCAGTATGCTGCCGTTGGAACCGATTGTGACGGATAACGTTGAAACCGGCTTCCGTATCCAGAAAGACCCGGTGGAGTTTGAACTGAGTTATTACCGCTCGACCTCCAAGCTGGGCGAGCGCGTGGTGGATGTGAACGGCACCTTCCAGAGCGAACGTCAGAAAACCCGTATCGACGGTATCGAAACCTCGCTGGGGTACAAGGTAAATGACGATCACCGCCTGAAATTTGGTTATTCCCATATTCAGGGATGGTACGACAGCGATGGCAACGGCAGTCTCGATGGCAAGCTGGATGGTTTGAATATTCCACCGGATCGCCTGACCGCCAGTTGGTCTGCGAATTGGACGCCGCAGTGGTCTTCATTTATTCAGGCTAATTACGCCTTCGACAGAATTATGGATAACCGCCAGCAGGACTTTGATGGCTATCTGCTGATGGATGCCGCTGTCGGTTATAAATTACCGAAAGGTAAAATTAATCTGGCGGTTTCTAACCTATTTGACAAGGAGTACATCACATATTATTCGCAAAGCGCGATTGTGAACTCCCTGCGTTATTTTTCCGGTCGAGGAAGAACCGTGACGTTAGGTTATAGCGTTGACTTTTGATAATAGTCCCGCCGCAGGGCGGGGCTGCGTTCAGTTATTTAATTAGGATAGTTAACCTTCGCCACGAAATAAACCGCCGGCCGATTGTTATTCTTATGGAGTAGAGATGAACAACCGAAATCATGATGTTTTGTCCACCATGATAAGCGAAAAAGCCGCCCTGCATGGGTTACTGAATTGTCTTATCAAAGAGTTCGCGATACCGGAAGGGTATGTGCGATATGACTGGCCAGACGAAATGAACGGGATCCCGCCGGGGGCCTATTTTGATGGTGCAGACTGGAAGGGCATACCGATGATGATCGGTTTGCCCGATTCACTGCAACTGTTTGTTATGGTGGACCGCCGCGACACCTTCGGCAGCCAGCATTACCTGTCCGATGTCTATTTGCGTCAGGCGCAGAGCGACTGGCATTGCCCCGGCTTCGAACGTCTGGTCGCGTGCCTGCTGGCGGCGTGCGAGCATATCGCCGGGAGAAAAAACCCGGAGCTGTACGAACAGATTCTCCAGAGCCAGCGGCTGGTCAGTGCCATCGTCAATCACAATAGCCGCCAGCGCGCGGACGCGCCGTTGCAACATTACTTGCAGAGTGAGCAGGGATTGTGGTTCGGTCACCCCAGCCATCCTGCGCCCAAAGCGCGCCTGTGGCCGGCTCATCTCGGCCAGGAGCAGTGGGCGCCTGAGTTTCAGGCCCGTGCGGCGTTGTACCAGTTCGAAGTGCCGGTCGACGGGTTGCACATCGGTGCCAACGGCCTGACGCCGCAGCAAGTGCTGCAAGGCTTCGCCGACCAGCAACCCGCGTCGCCGGGGCACGCCATCATCTGTATGCATCCGGTGCAGGCGCAACTGTTTATGCAGGATGCGCGCGTGCAGCAATTACTGCGTGACAACGTCATCCGCGATCTGGGCCAAAGCGGACGCGTCGCCAGCCCGACCGCGTCTATCCGCACCTGGTTTATCGACGATCACGATTACTTCATCAAAGGTTCGCTCAACGTTCGCATTACTAACTGTGTGCGCAAAAACGCCTGGTATGAGCTGGAAAGCACGGTGCTGATCGACCGGCTGTTCCGCCGGTTGCTGGCGCACCACGCCGACACGTTGGGCGGGTTGGCGGCGGCCGCTGAACCCGGCGTGGTGAGCTGGAGCCCGGTTACCGCCGGCGAGGCGGACCAACACTGGTTCCGCGAACAAACCGGCGGCATTCTGCGTGAGAATTTCTGCCGCCGCACCGGTGCGGATCGCAGCATTATGGCCGGTACGTTGTTTGCCCGCGGCGTGGATTTACAGCCGATGATTCAAACCTTCCTGCGCACGCAGTATGGCGAGGCGCTGGATGACAACGCGCTGCTGTACTGGTTTGACGACTACCAAACGCAGTTGCTGCGCCCGGTGTTGTCGCTGTTCTTCAACCACGGTGTGGTGATGGAGCCGCATCTGCAAAACAGCGTGTTGGTACATCAACAGGGGCGGCCGCAGCAGGTGCTGCTGCGCGATTTCGAAGGGGTGAAACTGACCGACGATCTCGGCATCCATGCTATTCCCGATGATATCCATCCGCGTGTGCGCCAGTCATTGCTGTACTCGCGCGAGCAGGGCTGGAATCGCATCATGTATTGCCTGTTTATCAATCACCTGTCTGAAGCTATTCTGGCGCTGACTCACGGGCGGGCGCACCTGGCGCCGTTGATGTGGCAGCGGGTGCACCAGCAACTGTGCGCTATTCGGGCGGAACTGGGCCAACCGGCACCAGAGCTGGACGCGTTGATCGCCGGCCAGCCGGTGGCGTGTAAAACCAACCTCAAGGTACGACTGGCGGCCGAGGCTGATCGTCAGGCCAGCTATGTCCAACTGCCGTCGCCCTGGAGCCACGCCGCGCAGGCGCAGCACGGCAGCGGGATAGCGCACGGCAACGGAATCGCGCACGGCGAGACTCAGCGTGTCGAACTACGGCACAGCGAGGTGCAGCATGGCTAATTCGCTGCCCCAGTCCGTTCATGACGTCATTGTTCACCTGCAACAGCAGTATGTCGATCCGCTGGCGGCGTTTGTCTACGACCTGACCGCGCTGCGCCGGCATGTCGGCGAGGTGATGGCGGCGCTGCCGCCGGGCGTTGAACTCTATTACGCCATCAAAGCCAACAGTGAAAAACCGATTCTGGACGCGATCGCGCCGCTGGTGCATGGGTTTGAGATCTCGTCAGGCGGCGAAATCGCCCGCGTGGCCGGTTGCGCGACACGGAAACCGTTTGTGTTCTCCGGGCCCGGCAAACTGGACTCGGACTTTGATCTGGCGCTGGAGCAAGGCGTAGAAGCGATTCATGTGGAGAGCCGCCATGAAATCGCCCGCCTGCAACAGCGGGCGAAGCAGCATGGCGTGGTCCAGCCGGTGTTCATCCGCATCAACCCGGAACTGGCGTCGTCGCTGACCAGCAAACTGGCGATGGCCGGCACGCCGACGCCGTTCGGCATGGATGAAGCCGACCTGCCGGACGCGGTGCGCGACGTGGATAACGCCAGTCATCTGCAACTGAAAGGGTTTCACGTACATGCCATGTCGCACCAGATGGTGGTGGAGCGCCATCAACAACTGCTGGATTTGTACCTGACGCGCTGGCCGCAATGGAAAGCGCTGTCCGCGCAGCCGCAGCCTATCACCCACCTCAATGTGGGCGGCGGCATCGGCGTGCCGTATCTGACGCCCGAGCGTTTCGACTGGCCGGCACTGTGTGACTACCTGCGTGTGCGGCTGGCGCAACAGCCGGATGTGCCGATTGTTCGCTTTGAGCCGGGGCGTTTCATCAGCGCTTACTGTGGGTATTACGCCATCGAGGTGCTGGATAAAAAACGCAGCCACGGTAAGCATTTTCTGGTCTGCCGCGGCGGTACCCATCAGTTCCGCCTGCCGGTGGCGCAAGGGCATGACCATCCGGTGATTCACCTGCCGCTGACGTCGACGCCGTCGGCTGGCGAAACACGTGACTGGACGGTAGTCGGCCAGCTGTGCACGCCGAAAGACGTGCTTAGCCGCGACCAGCGCCTGACCGACGTCAATATCGGCGATCTGCTGGTGTTACCGCTGGCGGGCGCTTATGGCTACAACATTTCTCATGCCGATTTCCTGTGTCATCCTCGCCCTGAGCAGTATTTTCTCACGGATGACGGGGGCGTTATCACCGATAACGGCACGAACGTGGACGTAACCGGAGCGGTGTGCCGTGTCGACTAGTTCTGTTCCACGCTGGTTGGTGGTGGTCAATGTATTGCTCGGTACGACCACCGTCAGCCTGAATAACAGTTCGCTCAATCCGGCACTGCCCGCATTTATCGAGGTGTTTCACATCGGGCCGCTGCTGGCGACCTGGATCGTGGCGGCGTTCATGGTCAGCATGGGCATGACCATGCCGTTGACCGGTTATCTCGGGCATCGGCTGGGTAACAAACCGCTTTACCTGCTGGGTGTGGCGCTGTTTATCACCGGTTCGCTGCTGGGGATGCTGGCGGATTCCATCTCGCTGGTGATCGCCGCCCGCACGGTGCAGGGCATCGCCAGCGGGTTGATGATCCCGCTGTCGCTGACGCTGATTTTCTCAGTGTACCCCAGGCAGGAACGGGGCGGCATTACCGGTATCTGGGGCGCCATCGTGATGCTGGCTCCGGCGCTGGGCCCGTTGTGCGGCGGGTTGCTGCTAGAGTGGTTCAGTTGGCGGGCGTTGTTCGCCATGAACATTCCCATCGGCGCGCTGGCGCTGTTGATGGGGCTGGTGGTGTTGCCGAAAACCGTGCCGGGTGAGCGTAAACCGTTCGATATGACCGGCTATCTGCTGGTGTCCGCCGGTATCGGGTTGCTGATGGTCGGCGCCGGGCGATTACATCATGCCGCCGCGCTGGCAAACCCGTTCAATTTGCTGATGCTGCTGGCCGCCGCGGTGTGCCTGGCCGCGTTTGTCCGCGTCGAACTGCGTAAGCGCGAACCGCTGCTCAATCTGCGAGTTTTCCAACTGCACGGCTATCGCCTGAGCGTGGTGATCGCGGTGGTGCAATCGGTCGGGATGTTCGAATGTCTGGTGTTATTACCGATGCTGGTGCAGATGGTGATGGGCTACAGCGCGATTTGGACCGGGCTGGCGCTGTTGTGTACCGCACTGTTCGCCAGCCTGTTCGGCAAGGTAGGCGGCAGCCTGCTTGACCGGCACGGCGCGGCGCGGGTGGTGGGCGTCGGGGTGCTGCTGACCGCGCTGGCGACCATCGGATTAGGTATGACGGGCGCACAGACGTCGATTGGCGCCGTGTTCGGCTGGATGATACTGCGCGGCATCGGGCTGGGTTTGTCCTACATGCCGGTCACCACCGCCGGGCTGAATGTGCTGCCGGAAACGCTGGTTACACAGGGCGCCGCCATGAACAACATTTCACGCCGGCTGGTGTCGTCGCTGGCGATTGTGCTGGCGTCGTTATACCTCGAATTCCGGTTGGCGGGCAGCGGGCTGGCGCATGAAGCCGTGCGTGCCGCCGCCATCAGCGAAACCTTTATCGCCACCGGTGTGTTGATCATGCTGGCGCTGCCATGCGCCCTGCGTTTTCCCACGCAGAGTGATGACACCGCGGCGAACGCCCTGTTGGCCGGCGCGTCGGCGTCGCAGGCTGGTGCGCGGGAACCGCGTTGACGCGGAGTTGATTACCCACAAGGTTATTTTTACTGACAAGGTTAAGAGATCGTATGGAAACATTATCCCCCGTCGTACCTCAGGACAGCGCCTGCGACTGGTTGCTACGCATGGATGCCCGGCGTTATCAACTGGTGGAACAGCGCGTAGTCGGGCAACTGTTGCAAACGCTACTGTATGAGGAGGTGCTGCCTTATCGTCGCCTGCCAGTCGGCGACGGCAACAGCCAGTTTGTGATAACCGGCCGCGATGCACAGCAATTACCGGTGGAGTACCGGTGCAGCGGGCTGTTTAGCGACAGCTTCAGTCTTATCCGTCTTGATTACGCCAGCGTGCAGCGCATCGGTCCGGATGGAGACGCGCAGTCGCCCAATCTGCACCAGATGCTGGAGGAACTGCTGGGCGAGCAGGAGAACAATCCGTTCCTGACGCGGTTTGTGCAGGAACTGGAGCAGACGCAACTGAAAGACTTGCAGTCGCGGGCGCAGGATTACCAACCCGGCAAGCCGACGCATCAACTTGGTTTCGACGAGCTGGAGCGCCACTTTATGGATGCGCACAGCTACCACCCGTGTTACAAGTCGCGCATTGGTTTCAGTCTGCAGGATAACGCCCAGTGGGGGCCGGAGTTCGGCCAACCTTTCGCCATCGTCTGGCTGGCGCTGGCGAAGCCTTTGGCGTCGGCCAACCATTCGACCAAACTGGATCTGGATGACTTCCTGCAAACCGAATTCGGCGCGGCGCGCTGGCAGGCGTTTAGCGAACAACTGGCGCGTCAGGGGCGCAAAGCGCAAGACTATCAACTGATACCGGTGCACCCGTGGCAGTGGAAAAACGTGATTGCGCCGGTGTTTTATCCGGAACTGGCCAGCGGCGAGCTGATTTACCTCGGGGATTCCGACGACCGCTGGCAGGCGCAGCAGTCGATTCGCACCCTGGCGAACGTAACGGAGAAAACGCGCCCTTACGTCAAGCTGGCGATGAGCATGACCAACACCTCCAGCACCCGCATTCTGGCGCGGCACACGGTAATGAACGGACCGATTATTACCGACTGGCTGCAACAATTGATCGACACCGATCAGACCGCCCGCAACCTGAAATTCGTGATTCTCGGCGAAATCGCCGGGGTGAGTTTCGACACCCAACCGTTGCCCACTACCCGTATGGCGCAGGCTTACGGCGTGATGGGGGCTATCTGGCGCGAAAGCATCCATCAGTACCTGCAACCGGACGAGCAGGCGGTGCCGTTCAACGGCTTAAGCCATGTCGAGCACCGTTACGACGGCGGCGAGCAGGCGCCGTTTATCGATGCCTGGATTCACCAGTACGGGCTGGAAGCCTGGACCCGTCAACTGCTAGAGGTCACGGTTTCACCCATCATCCACATGCTGTACGCCGAAGGCATCGGCATGGAATCGCACGGCCAGAATATCGTGCTGATGGTGCGTGACGGCTGGCCGCAGCGCATTGCGCTCAAAGATTTTCATGACGGCGTGCGCTATTCGCCGGACCATCTGGCGCGCCCCGCCATGCGCCCGGATCTGGTGCCGCTGCCCGCCAGCCACGCCAAAATCAACCGCAATTCGTTCATCCTCACCGATGACGTCGACGCGGTGCGCGATTTTACCTGCGACTCGTTCTTCTTCATCTGTCTGGCGGAAATGGCGGTCTTCCTGCGCCAGCAGTACCACCTGCCGGAAGCACGCTTCTGGGAAATGACGGCGGAGGTGGTGCTGCGTTATCAGGCCGGGCACCCGCAACACCGCTCGCGCTATGCGCTGTTTGATGTGTTTGCACCGACTTATGAAGTGGAGGAACTGACCAAACGCCGGTTGCTGGGCGACGGCGAGCGCCGTTTTAAATCGGTGCCGAACCCGCTGCATCCGTTCAGGCCGTCGTCATGCTAAGAACCAACCAACTCAAGCGCAAGCTGGCGGCAGGCGCGCCGGTCTACGGGTTGATTGCCTCGATTCCCTCGCCGGTATCGGTGGAGTTGATTGCCGAGGCCGGGTTCGATTTCGTGATTATCGACACCGAACATGTGCTGATAAACCCGGAAACGGTGGAGAACATGATCCGGGTGGCGGAAAGCTATGCGCTGACGCCGCTGGTGCGGGTGGCGGATGGCAACCCCAAAACCCTGTTGCGCCTGCTGGACGGCGGCGCGCAAGGCATTGTGTTGCCGATGGTGGAGCAGGCTGAGCAGGTGCGTGCGGCGGTGCGCGCCTGCCATTACCACCCGCAGGGCGAGCGCAGCCTCAATAGCGGTCGCCCCGGCGCCTTCGGCAAGCACAGTCTGGCGGAGTACGTCGCGCTGGCGAACCGGGAAATCCTGCTGGTGGCGATGATCGAAAGCGCCGAGGGCGTACGTCAGGCCGACGCGATCGCCACCGTACCGGGGTTGGACATGATACTGGAGGGCGCAGCCGATCTCTCTCAGTCGCTGGGTATGCCCTGGCAGACTGCCGCGGCACCGGTGCAGGCGGCGCTGGCCGGGGTGCGGCGGGCCGCCGAGGCACATGGCGTGACCTATTGCGCCATCCCCCGCCAGCACGATGATCATGCACGCTGGCGTGAGCAGGGCGTGCGCGCATTTGTATTGGGCGACGAGCGCGGCATCGCGTTTCGTGCTTTACAGGCCAGACTGGCCGCAACGATTTCAGCAGAAGGGCAATGATCAAATGGAAAATCATGATCAAATGGAAAGTCATGCGATGAAGACCACGTCTCACTACAAGGATGCCAGCCACAGCGTGATGCAGGATCTGGTGGATTGCCTGTTGGCCGAGGCGTTTTTTGGCGCTCAGCCGCTGGCGTTGTATACCACTGATGAGTGGCACCGGCAGTACGGCCAGCCGTCACCGTTCGGTGCGCTGGAGAGCGCGGCTCGCCTGTGGTGCTGGTGCAGCGATGAACGCGAACAGCGTCATCTGGTGGCGGCGTTGCGTCCCCGGTATTACCCAACGCTGGGAAAAAGTGCCGGGCACGGTGGTATACGCCTGGCAGCAGGGCGGCGGCAATGACTGGCAGGTACTGGAGCCGGAAAGCTTCATGAACCTGGTGTTCGCCGGTCAGCACAGTGAAGAAGACGATGCCGGGGAAAATAATACTAAAGGGCAGGCGCTGTTTCTGGATGTGCTAAACACCAGCGTCGAGCAGACCGCGCTGTCGCGTGAACACCGTATCGATACCGATAACCTGCTCGGGCGCGGCAACGCCGATTTCTTCCATGTGATGGAACAGTGGGCATCGTTGCGCGACCGTCCGTATCATCCGACGGCGAAAGCCAAACAGGGGCTGAATGCCGAAGAATACCGCCGTTACGTGGCCGAGTTTGCCGAGCCGGTGGCGCTGAACTGGGTCGCGGTGGCGAAAAACCGCCTGCAATGCGGCGACGGTATCAGCGATACCACTGTTCAGTACCCGGCGCACTATCTGCTGCCGCAGGCCGAACAGGATGCATTGCAACAAGAATTGGCCGCGCGAGGGATCGCCGACACCCATATCGCGTTGCCGGTACATCCGTGGCAGTTCGACCATATTCTGGCAAGCCAACTGGGCGATGCTTTTGCTAACGGCGACTGTCATCGGTTGGATTTCAGCGCCGCCCGTTATCTGCCGACCTCGTCACTGCGCTCGATGACGCCGTGTTTCGCCAGCGCCGATTACCTCAAGCTGCCGATGGCGGTGTATTCGCTGGGCGCGTCACGCTATTTGCCGGCGGTGAAAATGATCAACGGCGGGCTGAGCGAAACGCTGTTGCGCCAGGCGCGCGACAAAGACGCGGTATTACAGCAACGGTTGTATCTGTGCGATGAAGGCAAATGGTGGGCGTTTATGCCGCCGCAGGCCACCTTGTTTGACGAAGCACCACGCCACCTGTCGGCGATGGTACGCCGCTATCCGGGCGAGCTGTTCGACGATCCGGACTACCGCCTGCTGCCGATGGCCGCGCTGGGCACGCCGCTGCCGGGCAGCCGTCGTCACTTCTTTGACGACTGGCTGGCATATCGCGGCTTGCCGACGAACACCGATTCGGTCTTGACATTGTTCGCTGAGCTTTGTCATTGTTTCTTCGACATTAATTTCCGTATGTTCCGCTTAGGGATGCTGGGCGAGATCCACGGACAAAATGCGGTGCTGGTGTGGAAAGCCGGTCAGGCTCACGGCTTGTTGCTGCGTGATCACGATTCGCTGCGCATCCATGTGCCGACGCTGGAACAGAACGGTATGCAGGACCCGGTGTACCGCATCAAGCAGGGCCATGCCAACACGCTTTACCACGAGCGTCTGGACGATCTGCTGTTCTGGCTGCAAACGTTGGGGATTCAAGTCAACATGCGGGCGATTATCGAAACGCTGTCGTTGACCTATGAGGTGGAAGCCGCGACGCTATGGGGCGTGATGCGCCGTGAAATCAACGACGCGATTGACCGCGCCGGTTTCGCCGCCGACACGCAAGCGATGCTGAAAACCCGCTTGTTCGACGTGCCGAACTGGCCGCAGAAACTGCTGATCACCCCGATGATCGCCCGCGCCGGCGGACCGGGGAGTATGCCGTTCGGCAAGGGGGAAGTGATTAACCCGTTTCAGGCCATTATTGGTAAATAGATTGTTAACGAACAATAGAGCGTCGTTATCGGGTTCATGTAAAGACAGAGAGATATTTCGTGCGGGATAAGCTACGGCTCACTTTTGCGACGTTACCGCACGCACGACAAGGAGAGGTTCACACGCCACCTCTCCTTGACCACTGGCTGGTGGCTAAACTGTGCCGCTGCGCGGTGCCTTCGGCGTTCGCCTTCGCTGGTCGGGCCGCCCGTGACGCGCTCCCGGCGCGGCACGGGCTTTCGCCGCGTCCATGCGGCTCACCCGGCGAAGACGAACACCTCAGCACAGTTTTGGACGCCAGAGATCTCTCTTCTGAACGTAATGGGTTGGTCATCACTATGGAAAAGGCAGATCACATCAAATCGTGAATGAGTATTTACTTTCGCGCCGCCGATTGCTGCGGTGGTCGTTAAGCCTGTTGCCACTGGGGCTTTCCCGGCCTGCACTGGCCCAGTCGTTGTTAGTGCCGCAACGGGTTATCACCTTGTTTCAGGGCGCGACGGATACCGCCGTGGCGCTGGGGGTGACACCTGCCGGTGTGGTGGATTCGTGGAGCGAGAAACCCATGTACCGCTACCTGCGTCCGGCGCTGGCCGGCGTGCCGCATGTGGGGCTGGAAACCCAACCCAGTCTGGAAGACATCGTGCAGTTAAAGCCCGATACCATCGTCGCTTCGCGTTTTCGTCACCAGCGGCTGGAGCCACTGCTGTCGCAGATTGCGCCGGTGGTGATGCTGGATGAAATCTACCAGTTCAAAAAAACGGTGCAGGTGATGGGGCAGGCGCTTGGGCGTCAGGCCGTGGCCGACACGTTGCTGCAACACTGGCAGCAACGAGTGGGTGGGCTGCGTGAGCAGCTGCAACGCCGATTTGGCAGCGGCTGGCCGCCCACCGTATCAATACTGGATATCCGCGAAGATCATATCCGTAGCTATTTGCCCGGCAGCTTTCCCGGCTCGGTGCTGAGCGAGCTGGGGTTTGGCTGGAGCGACGCCAGCCGCGCGCAGCCGGGCGTTTCTCTCAAACTGACCAACAAAGAGAGCATCCCGGTGGTGGATGCCGACATCTTTTTCATTTTTCTGCGATCCGAGAGCCCGTCTGTGCAACGCAACTATGAATCCCTGATTCGTCACCCGCTGTGGCAGCAACTCCGCGCCCCGCAGCGCAATCAGGTCTGGGTGGTCAATGGCGTCACCTGGAGTCTGTCCGGCGGTATTCTGGGCGCCAACATGATGCTGGACGATATCGCCCAGGTCACCGGCATCGCCGGAGGCGCGTCATGAGTCATGCCGTGATACCGGTTGGGAAGCGGATAGCGCCCGGCCAGGTGCTGGCGGGCGGCGGCGTCTGTCTGCTGGCGCTGGCTTTCCTTAGCCTGATGGTCGGGCCGATAGGGATTGCGCCGTCGCAGGTGCTGGGCGCGCTATGGCACCCGGACCCGCTTAACGTCAGCCATATTCTGGTCACCTCGACCCGCCTGTCGCGCACGTTGATAGCCGTCGTGGTGGGTGGGAGTCTGGCGGTGGCGGGTGCGTTGATGCAGGTGCTGACCCGTAACCCGCTGGCGTCGCCGGGGCTGTTCGGCATCAACGCCGGCGCGATGTTTTTTTGATTGTCTGTGTGTCGCTGTTTCCCAACGTGGCGATGTCGGTGTGGTTGTGGTCGGCATTTGCCGGTGCGGCGGTGGCCGGGTGTCTGGTGTGGCTGATCGGCACCATGGGCAAGGGCAGCCTTAATCCGTTGCGTATGGTGCTGGCGGGGGCGGCCATCACCGCTATGTTCGCGGCTTTTAGTCAGGCGATGCTGGTGGTGAATCAGGAAGGGTTGGATACGGTGCTGTTCTGGCTGGCGGGATCGGTGGCCGACCGTGAACTGGCGACGGTGCTACCGTTGATGGGGTACTGTCTGGCGGCGCTGGTCGGTGCCTTGCTGCTGTCGGGGCAGGTCAACGTGCTGAATGCCGGTGAGGCCATTGCCCGCGGGCTGGGGCAGCGTACCGGGCGCATCCGGTTGTTGATGAGCCTGCTTGTCGTCGCGCTGGCCGGTGGTGCGGTGGCGATGGCGGGCAGCATTGGTTTTGTCGGGCTGATTGTGCCGCACATGGCCCGAAAACTGTTGCCCGCCGACCACCGCTGGTTGCTGCCCGGTTGCGCACTGCTGGGGGCGTGTCTGCTGCTGTTGGCGGATATTCTGGCGCGGGTAGTGATTGTGCCGCAGGAAGTGCCGGTCGGCGTGATGACCGCGCTGTTCGGCGCGCCGTTCTTCCTGTTCCTGCTGCGTCGCGGAGGCCGTCATGGATAAGCGCGAAAGAATGGATCCTGTGCTGGTGTGGCGGCAAGGGCGTTTTTCCCGCCAGATCAACCTGACCACCGTTGGCCGGGTATGGCTGGCGCTGCTGCTGGTGCTGGCGGTGATGGTGGCGTCGCTTGGCGTCGGCAAACTGATGCTGTCGCCGTGGGAGGTGTTGCAGGCGCTAGGATCGTCGCAGTCAGAAGGGGCGACGTTAATCGTCCAGCAGTTACGGTTGCCGCGGGTGCTGCTGGCCGTTTTGGTCGGGGGCGCGCTGGCGGTATCCGGGCTGATTCTGCAGGCGATGATCCGCAATCCGTTGGCCTCGCCGGATATTCTGGGCATTACCAGCGGTGCCAGCGCGGCGGCGGTGTTTTACCTGTCGTTTCTCGCCACTACGCTGGGGGCTCACTATCTGCCGCTGGCGGCGATGGTGGGTGCGGCGGTGGCGGTGCTGGCGGTGTACTGGCTGGCGTGGCAGTCGGGCGTCTCGCCGCAACGGCTGGTGCTGACCGGCGTCGGTGTATCGGCGCTGTTGACTGCGGCTACCACGTTCATGCTGGTGTTTAGCCCACTGACCACCACGTTGTCGGCTTATGTCTGGCTGACCGGTAGCGTCTACGGCGCCAGTTGGCGCGAAACCCGCGAGCTGGGCGGCTGGCTGTTGCTGATTGCGCCGTGGCTGGTGCTGCTGGCGCGTCAGGTACGGGTACAACAACTGGACGATGGGCTGGCGCAGGGCATTGGCGTGCGGGTGCAATGGTTGCGTCTGGCGCTGCTGCTGCTCAGTGTGGCGCTGGCGGGCGCGGCGATTGCCTGGGGCGGTGCGATGGCGTTCGTCGGGCTAATCGCGCCGCACATCGCCAAACGGCTGGTCGCACCGGCTTTTGCCGGGCAGGCGGCGATGGCGTTTCTCTGCGGCGCCGGGCTGGTGATGGTGGCGGATCTGTGCGGGCGAACGCTTTTTTTGCCGCTGGATCTGCCCGCCGGGATTTTCGTTTCGGCGCTGGGCGCGCCGTTCTTTCTGTATTTATTGATCAAACAACGTCATTAAGGAAACGGATAATGACCGCGATTACCAGCCGGGAACTGACCCTTGGCTATGCCCATCAGACCATTATCGACAATCTGGATATCCAACTGCCGAAGGGCAAGGTATCGGTACTGATCGGCAGCAACGGCTGCGGCAAAAGCACCTTGCTCAAGTCTTTCGCCCGCTTGCTCAAGCCGCTGAGCGGCACGGTCATCCTCAATGGTGAGGACATCCACCGCAAGTCCACCGCCGAGGTGGCGCGTGCACTGGCGATTTTGCCGCAGATGCCGGACGCGCCGGAAGGCATTACCGTGAAGCAGTTGGTTAGCCTGGGGCGTTACCCTTACCAGAACTGGCTACAGCAGTGGTCGCAGGAAGACGAGGCGATGGTGAATCAGGCTCTGCGCCAGACCGGCACCGACATGCTGGCGGAGCGACCGGTGGATGCGTTATCCGGCGGTCAGCGCCAGCGGGTGTGGATAGCGATGACGCTAGCGCAGGATACCGAGGTGGTGTTGCTGGATGAACCCACCACCTTCCTCGATCTGGCGCACCAGATCGAGGTGCTGGATTTACTGCGTGATCTCAATCGTCAGCATGGCAAAACCATCATTATGGTGTTGCACGACCTCAATCTGGCCTGCCGTTACGCCGACCATATGGTGGCGGTGCATAACCGCACCGCTTTCGCGCAGGGCACACCGGCCGGGATTCTGGACGAAGCGCTGGTGAAAACGGTGTTCAATCTGGACTGCCGCATCATCCCCGACCCGTTTTTCCACACGCCATTGTGTATTCCGTTCGGGCGTGAGAAACCGCAGGAGAGTGCGGCTGACTCGGGCCAGGCAGATGACAACCGCTATCAGGAAACCGCATGAGCTATCACATTAATCCCCGCGTACCGCCGATCAGTGATGAACGACTGACTGCCTATCGTCAAATCAGTACCTCCACGTTGGGACATTTGACGGAAAGCGGCTATTTGCACGGCATCCGGCCGCTGTTGCCGGATGTGCAGATGGTCGGCAACGTCGTGACGGTTAAGCTGTGCCCGCCGGACGGCGGTGTACTGCGTGAGGCGCTGTTGCTGAGTCAATCGGGCGATGTGTTGGTGGTCGATGCGTCGGAGGAGGAAGATCGCGCCTGCTGGGGCGAGCTGCGTGCGCTGGCGGCGTGTGTGAAAGGGCTGGCGGGGGTGGTGATAGCAGGGGCGGTGACGGATTCGCGCGCGCTGCGCCAATTGGGGTTGCCGGTGTTCTGCAAAGGCATCAGCGCCATTACCACCCGCACGCTGGGAACCGCAGGCGCGGTCAACGTGCCGGTAACAGTCGCCGGCGTGGCGGTGCACCCCGGCGATGTGGCGATGGGTGACGACGACGGGGTGTTTATCTTGAGTCCCTCAGCCGCCCGCGACTGGCTGGCGGTGGCGCAACACAAAGAACTCGCGGACGCGGAACGACGGGAGGTGTTGCGGCAAAAATTACCGGGGGCTTTCTGATATCGATGTAAACAAGAAACCTGCCGAAGCAGGTTTCAGAATAAAAGTTAGCGAAGAGATGAAATTCGCTCTAATGCTGCCTGGGCAAGGAACCCCGAGCGGCTTTTAAATTCCGGGTTACTTGCTACACAACGATCGATACGGTCAATCAGTGATTTAGGCAGCGTGACGTTAATTTTTTCCACACCCCCCATCAGCCGGGTGACATCGATATCAACAACGGCCCAGGTGTAACCGATGTACTCCGGTGATTTCGCCAACGTGCCGACGGATGAAACAGCAGGAATATCCTGGCCCATTTCGATCAGCAGCTCAATGTGACCAGTGATCGCGTCTTTAGCGTTGGCGATGGCCTCATCAAGTGTATCACCTGCGGAGAAACAGCCCGGCAGATCTGGCACTGTCACGCCGTATGCATGAGTATCGTCGCCTGCTTCAATTGCAATTGGATAAAACATAATTCAGCCTCTTCGAGTAAGCAGGGATCATATTCCCGCTTGTTTCCTGATGCTTTTTACCGTGCCTATCGGTAAATCCTTCTTAGGATGCGGGATGGTCACTAACCCCGGTTTAGCTGGGTGGATGAAGTGGTGATGGCTGCCGTTAATCCTTACCAATTCCCATCCATCGGCCTTGATTTCTGCCATTAACGTCCTGCTGTCCATCCTTAAACCTCGTATCCCGGCTATCAGCCAATCATAACCCCGATAACCCTGAAAATCAATCTTATGGAGTTATTGGGGGGTTATAATAATCAGATGCAGAATATTTGAATTGTTGTTTAATTTTTCGTGTGTGGAGGGGGCTTACGTACTTGTATGCGGGAACTCCAGTTTTTGTGATGGTTTAAAGAACGCGCCAAAATTGGCGCGTAAACTTAATACAGTATAAATTTATTTTAAATGTTTTTATAAAGCTCATCAATTTTATTGGCGTTTGCAAAGAATCTTGCTGGATATGCATTTGCATACTTGCTACTCATATACTCCTCGGTACTATCGATCAAATTAATTAACTTTGTTCCTAAATCATTTATATCTGGAGTGATATGGTCTGTTGATGACTTGAGGTTTTGAACTGAATTTAATAATACTGAGGCAAAGTATCTATTTGCGTGAGTGACAATCAAATGTCTTCTGCTATTTGAAAGTTTGTCAATGGTGGTTAGTTCCTTTCCAATTAGGTCATCAATGACTCTAAGGTGAATAACAGCATTTATTAATCTAATTCCGGGTACTTGTGGGTTAAATACCGTTTTGTATAAGCTACCATCGAAGTTGTCAAAAAATCGGCCTCTATATAACTTTAATGTCGCAACAATTGTATTGTTTTTGGTTAAGCAAGCTAAAGCATTTAGAGCTTCATCAAGATCTATTGTTTTGGCGTTTTTTTGAAATGAGTCTTCATCTGTTCTTAATAATTGGTACTGGTATCCTTCAAGAATTAATTCCTTTGCTAACCTGTGTTGCTCTGGCTGCTGAGATGCAAAATCTCGTCCGAGAACTCTATTCTGGAGGTTGTTAGCTCTGGTGATGCTATTGGCGATGGTATCACCTTTGTCATCATTTACTTTTATAAATCTTGCGGAAATTTTTATTTTTGAAAGGTTTTCTCCTGCGGAATCGATCAATGATCCAATGCTGCTTACTGTCTGTGCTCCATTAATGACACTTACATCTGTAAAATTAAAAACGCCTCTTTCTGAACCTAATGCTGCATTCCTTCTATGAGGCTCTATTTCATTAACTAATAAAGTTATGCCATTATTATAGAACCAGAACATATCTGGCTTTGTTAATGCTGTTTTTTTAATTTCTTCATTGACATCTGTTTTTCCTAGCAAATTTCTAATATTTTTCGTGAATAATCTTTGTCCGTGAGATTTCCACCAGTCTGCAATCTGATCTCCACTAATTAAACCATAATAAGCTTTATGTGGATTGTCGATAAAACCATATCGTTCTATTTCAACATCTTTCAAATCAATGCTATTCCTGGAGCCGGCCTGTAACCATTGAAGAATGTCTTCGGCAGAGATAAGATGAACTTGAAAGGCTAACTCTTCATTTGGAGTGTTTTCTGTCATTAACGCTGCTTCATTCAAATCCACTTGCCATGATTTCATGTCATCCAAAATTTGCTCTGCAGCGCCTCTTTTACCTGTATGAGTCATTGCAAAGATGAATTTATAGTCTAAAGAACTAAGTGCAATGCTGATATCTGTCTGCTTGTTTTGTAGTATCTCGTCAAATAAATTATATTGTTCGCTTTGGAGTTTTTCGCATGCATCTTTAAAAGATAAAAAATCATCTTTGATCCATGTTCCACTACCTGATTGATTAAATTTAGATTGAACGATAACTACAATTTTTTCGTTGTGGTTAATACATACACCATCAATGCCGCCATCACGGCTGCTATCACAAACACTTTCGCCTGCTTCCCGATCATCAACTCCACCTAATTGAAACATAGTAAAAGCAGCCAAGGCTCTACTGGCCATCTTTATATTATAGTCTGGTTGAGCAACAGAGCATTCACGTTTATGGATAAAATCCTGATATCTTTCTCTTAATGCATGTCCAAGTCGGGTGGCTGTAACTTGTGCAGTTGCGGAGGCTGCAGTTGAATTATCTTCAAGTTTCAGGTCGCTTACAAATGCCATAATTACCTCGATAATTATATATGTTGAAATTATATATTTATATGGGTTCTTGGTTTATTGGAGAAAAGGACTAATCATTGTCAATGAATGCATCTCATTATATTAAGAATATATCATCTGTTGTCTAGATTAGTGAAAAATAAAGTAGCTTGGCCGGTCTTTACTAAATAGTTTCTCATCATGACGTTGTACTTGTGAGAAATAACATCCCGCCAGATTTAGAGCCTCGCAATGATAATCGGAGCATCAATGCGGAGGCTATTTAGTCCTTAATTTATTCTCTGGGTATATGGTTTTCATCCCCACTATCAGCTATTCCGCATCCTGTACCGCGTTTCTGGCGATAGGTCGTGACGGTAGCGCATCAACGTCTTTCTCCCACCACATCGGTGTGGTTGTGGATGTCCCCAGCGTGACCACTTCACCCAGCATCGGTGTCAGCATCGGTAGCTGTCGCGCTTGCGCTAACTGGCTGCTGTGGCGTACCGGGTCGGCCCAGTCGTGAAACGCCAGCGCGAACATTCCCCAGTGGATCGGCATAAACAGGCGAGCGCGCACGTCCTGCACCGCCTGCACGGTCTGTTCCGGGTGCATGTGCGAGTCCGGCCAGCGTTGGTTGTACTGGCCGTTTTCCATAAACGCCAAATCAAACGGGCCAAAGCGTTCGCCGATATCGCGGAAGTGCTCGCCATAGCCGGAGTCGCCGCTGAAAAAAAGTCGCTCCTGTTGCCCCTGAATCACCCAGGAGGCCCACAGCGTGGTGTTGCGGCCGGACAGGCTGCGCCCGGAAAAGTGGTGCGACGGCGTGGCGGTGAACGTGATGCCGTTAAACGTATGCGCTTGATACCAGTCCAACTCCTGAATCCGTTCCGCTTCAATCCCCCACTTTTTCAGATGCTCGCCCACTTTCAGCGGGGCGATAAAGCGGGTCGCGCTGTTGCGAAAGGCGCGAATGGTCTGCTCGTCGAGATGGTCGTAGTGGTCGTGCGACAACAGAATGATGTCGATGTCCGGCAGCGCTTCGCGCGCCAGCACCGGCGGCTGAAAACGGCGAAACATAAAGCTGAATGGCGACACGCTGGCGGAAAACACCGGGTCTATCAGGATGCGGGTGTCATCCAGATTGAGCAGCAGGGTCGAGTGTCCGAACCAGATAAATTTGAGGCGTTCGCCGGCCGCGAGGAACGCCTGAAGGTCAGGGGATTGCGTCGGTAGCCGTTGGTCCGGTACGCGTCCTTTGCGTTGAAAACCGAGCCGCCAGATCAACGACAGGCTTTGCCACAGGCTCATCCGCGGGGCTGTCGACGGGCGCAGGTTGAAAAAACGCCCGGTTTCGGGGGAGTAATGTTTCGCGTGCGGGTCTGCCATAGGGTCTCCGGATCGGCGTCACAGAATGGTGACTACAGGTTATATCAGCGTATGTGTATTGATATGGTGCCAAAAACGACAGGATTCAAGGCAGGCGCTATTTTCACCTAAAGATCATTCACCTGCCGTGAGCGGTGTTTGCCCCGGCCGCTACGCGATAGATCAGTGGGTTATCTGTGACGCAGCCCTGTTGACGGTATGTTGCCCTATCACGTCAGTACTTTCTTTCCGAATAGGTGAATTGTTACGCATTTGTGGCGATAGGTTACCGATATGGCTAAATGCCGATGAGACGTTGAGGGTGAAGAGGAATGGATTGCCGAAGCAAGCAGGGGGCGCAACGCCATAATGTCGACTAAATAACCACATTTTTCGTTGTACAATTAATTACATAACGAAAATCCATCTGCCGATACCCATAAAGAGGGTGAATGTACTATTAAAACCGTAATTTTTGATTTTGCTCAAAATCTCCTCGCGGCGTGTTGTTAGATTTCCTGCAACAAAAAAGACACATAAAATTTATAGGGAAAAACATGCAAGTTAATCGAAGGGGCTTTTTTAAAGTCTGCGCCGGGGGAATGGCAGGGACCACACTCGCTGTTTTAGGATTTACACCCACAGAGGCGATGGCCTCGGTCCGTCAGTACAAGCTGCTGCGGGCAAAAGAAACACGTAATAACTGCACTTACTGCTCAGTCGGTTGCGGGCTGCTGATGTACAGCCTGGGCGACGGGGCGAAAAACGCCAAACCCGCCATCTTTCATATCGAAGGGGACCCGGATCATCCGGTCAGCCGCGGCTCGTTGTGCCCGAAGGGCGCCGGTCTGGTGGACTACATCCACAGTGAAGGCCGCCTGAAATATCCGGAGTACCGCGCACCGGGTTCGGACAAATGGCAGCGCATCAGTTGGGACGACGCCATTGAGCGTATCGCTCGCCTGATGAAAAAAGACCGTGACGCCAATTTCGAGCGCGTCAACGCTAAAGGCTCGCTGGTTAACCGCTGGCTGACTACCGGGATGCTGTGCTCTTCCGCCGCCAGTAATGAAACCGGCATTCTCGACCAGAAATTCGCCCGCTCGCTGGGCATGGTCGCCATCGATTGTCAGGCGCGTTTGTGTCACGGCCCGACGGTAGCTGCGCTGGCGCCGACCTTCGGCCGTGGGGCGATGACCAACAACTGGGTGGATATCAAAAACGCCAACGTGATTATCGTGATGGGCGGTAACGCGGCGGAAGCGCACCCGGTCGGTTTCAAATGGGCGGTGGAAGCCAAAACCCACAACGACGCCAAACTGATTGTGGTCGATCCGCGCTTTAACCGTTCCGCCGCCGTCGCCGATTTGTACGCGCCGATCCGCGCCGGCTCTGACGCCGCTTTCCTACTGGGTATCGTCAACTACCTGATTAATAACGACAAGATTCACCACGAGTATGTGAAGTCCTACACCAGCGCCAGCCTGATCGTGCGTGAGGATTTCCGCTTCGACGAAGGGCTGTTCAGCGGTTATAACAGCCAGACTCACCAGTATGACAAGAGCAGTTGGCAGTACGAGCTGGGGTCAGACGGTTTCGCCAAACGAGACATGACGCTGACCCATCCGCGCTGCGTATGGAACCTGCTGAAAAAACACGTTTCCCGCTATACGCCGGAAATGGTGACCTCGCTGTGCGGCACGCCGGCGAAAGACTATGAAGAGATTTGCCAGTCGCTGGCCAGCACCTGCGTGCC
The DNA here is from genome assembly GCF_000406105.1 of Dickeya chrysanthemi NCPPB 402. Lineage (NCBI taxonomy): Bacteria > Pseudomonadati > Pseudomonadota > Gammaproteobacteria > Enterobacterales > Pectobacteriaceae > Dickeya > Dickeya chrysanthemi. The sequence goes on from NZ_CM001974.1 coordinate 1,621,039, forward strand.
CAACAGAACCGCCACCTTCATGTACGCACTGGGCTGGACTCACCACACCAACGGCGCGCAGATTATCCGCGCGGCGGCGATGATCCAGTTGTTACTCGGCAACATCGGCATGGCGGGCGGCGGCATCAATGCGCTGCGCGGTCACTCCAACATTCAGGGTTATACCGATCTGGGGCTGCTGAGCCTCAACCTGCCGGGCTATATGCCGTTGCCGTCCGAAAAACAGGGCGACCTGAAAACCTACCTCAGCCAGATCACGCCGGATGCGTTGCTGCCGGATCAGGTCAACTACTGGAAGAATACGCCGAAGTTTTTTATCAGCATGATGAAGAGCTTCTGGGGCGATAACGCACAAGCCGCCAACAACTGGGGCTATGACTGGCTGCCGAAATGGGACCGCAGCTATGACGTGATGGCCCAGACCGAACTGATGCTGGACGGCAAAATGAACGGCTACATCGTTCAGGGGTTCAACCCGCTGGCGGCGTTCTCCAACAAGAACAAGGCCACTGCCGCCCTGTCGAAACTGAAATACATGGTGGTGATCGACCCGCTGGCGACCGAAACGTCTACGTTTTGGCAGAACCACGGCGAGTTTAATGACGTGAACCCGGCCGAGATTCAGACTGAGGTGTTCCGTCTGCCGTCCAGTTGCTTTGCCGAAGAAAACGGCTCGATTGCCAACTCCGGCCGCTGGTTGCAATGGCACTGGGCGGCGGCCGAGCCACCGGCTGAAGCGCTGCACGACGGTAAGATCCTCGGCCGCCTGATGATGCGTCTGCGTGAACTGTACCGCGAAGAGGGCGGCGTCTGCCCGGAACCGGTGATGAACATCAACTGGAACTATCAGGACCCGGAAGACCCGACGCCGGAAGAGATCGCCCGCGAAGCCAACGGTATGGCGCTGGCGGACGTGTTCGACGACAAAGGTAATCTGGTGCTGAAAAAAGGCCAGCAACTGGCGGACTTCTCGCAACTGCGCGACGACGGCACTACCGCCAGCTTCTGCTGGATTTACGCCGGTAGCTGGACCGAAGCCGGCAACCAGATGGCGAACCGCGACAATACCGACGTCGGCCTTGGTGCCACGCCGGGTTGGGCCTGGTGCTGGCCGCAGAACCGCCGCATCCTGTACAACCGCGCCTCGGCGGACTTGCAAGGCAAACCCTGGGACAGCAAACGCAAACTGCTGGAATGGACCGGCCAGAAATGGAAGGGCATCGACGTACCGGATTTCGCCGCCACGGTGCCGCCGGGCAAAGACACCATGCCGTTCATCATGCTGCCGGAAGGGGTGGCGCGCCTGTTCTCGCTGGACAAACTGGCGGATGGCCCGTTCCCGGAACACTACGAACCGATAGAAAGCCCGATCGGCACCAACCCGCTGCACCCGGCGGTGGTGTCTAACCCGGCGGCGCGTCTGTTTGCGCGTGATGCCAAAACCATGGGCAAGGCGAGCGATTTCCCGTACGTCGCCACCACCTATTCCATTACCGAGCTGTTCCGCCACTGGACCAAACATGCGCGCATGAACGCGATTGTTCAGCCGGAGCAGTTTGTCGAAATCGGCGAAAACCTGGCGAAGAGCAAAGGCATCAAGGCCGGCGATATGGTGAAAGTGTCCTGTCAGCGCGGTTACATCAAAGCGAAAGCGGTGGTGACCAAGCGTATCAGAACGCTGACCGTGGCCGGAAAAGCGATTGAGACCGTCGGTATTCCCTGTCACTGGGGATTTGAGGGCACGACGCGCAAGGGATTCCTGGCGAATACCCTGACGCCCAGCGTCGGCGATGCCAACTCGCAAACGCCGGAATACAAGGCGTTCCTGGTCAATGTGGAAAAGGTGTAAAGGGTAAAACGTTATGTCAATGCAATCTCAGGATATTATCCAGCGTTCGGCCACCAGTAGCCTGACGCCGCCGCCACAGGTTCGGGATGATAAAAGCGAAGTCGCCAAACTGATCGACGTCACCACCTGCATCGGCTGTAAAGCCTGCCAGGCGGCCTGTTCCGAGTGGAACGACATCCGCGATGAAGTCGGCCACAACGTGGGGGTGTACGACAACCCTACCGATCTGAGCGCGAAATCCTGGACGGTGATGCGTTTCTCCGAGGTGGAGAGCGCAGACCGTCTGGAGTGGTTGATTCGTAAGGACGGCTGTATGCACTGCGCCGAGCCGGGCTGCCTGAAAGCCTGCCCGTCGGCCGGGGCGATTATTCAGTACGCCAACGGCATCGTCGATTTTCAGTCTGAGCACTGCATCGGCTGTGGCTACTGCATCGCCGGGTGTCCGTTCAATATTCCGCGCTTAAACCCGCAGGATAACCGCGTCTACAAATGTACGCTGTGCGTCGATCGCGTCAGCACCGGTCAGGAGCCGGCCTGCGTGAAGACTTGCCCGACCGGCGCCATTCATTTCGGCACCAAGGAAGAAATGAAGAACGTGGCGGCCGAGCGTATCGCGCATCTGCAAAAACGCGGCTACGCCAACGCCGGTCTGTATGACCCCGAAGGCGTCGGCGGCACCCACGTAATGTATGTGTTGCATCATGCGGATAAACCGTCGCTGTACCACAACCTGCCGGATAACCCGAAAATTTCGACGCCGGTTAATCTGTGGAAAGGCATTCTCAAGCCGCTTTCGACATTGGGCTTCGTCGCTACCTTCGCCGGGCTGATGTTCCACTATATCGGCATTGGGCCGAACACCGAAGAGACGGCGCATCCGCATGAAGGGCAGCCGCACGAAGGAGACGATAAGCATGAGTAACCCAAAAATGATTGTGCGCACCAAATTCGCCGACCGTGTTTGCCACTGGATTGTGGTGATCAGCTTCTTTCTGGTGGCGCTGTCTGGTATCGCGCTGTTTTTCCCGACGCTGCAATGGCTGACGCAAACCTTCGGTACGCCGCAGATGGGGCGCATCATGCACCCGTTCTTCGGTATTTTGATTGTGGTGTGTCTGGTGCCGATGTTTATCCGCTTTGTCGGTCATAACATCCCCAAACGCCGCGATCTGCCGTGGTTCCTCAATATCATCGAGGTACTGAAGGGCAACGAGCATGAAGTCGCCGATGTGGGTAAATACAACCCCGGTCAGAAACTGATGTTCTGGAGCATCATGGGATTAACGCTGGTGTTGCTGATTACCGGCGTCATCATGTGGCGGCCGTACTTCGCGCACCTGTTCCCGATAGACCTGGTGCGTTACGCCATTCTGTTGCACGCCACGGCGGCCATCGTGCTGATCCACGCGATTCTGATCCATCTGTACATGGCGTTCTGGGTCCGCGGCTCCATCAAAGGCATGATCGAAGGCAAGGTGTCTGAAAAATGGGCGTTGAAACACCACCCGCGCTGGGCGCGCGATGTGATCAGCAAAGCCAATAAAGACAAGAAATAACCTTTCCCTGCTGGCGGTTCCTGTTCGGAGCGGGAATCGCCAGGCTGTTCGCAAAACATCCAGCTATTTATCAACAGCCTTTCGATTCCCGCCGTCATCCCCCCCTTACCGCGATTTGTGGTAGTCTGGCCCGTAACAGAGTTCAGGGTGAATGGTGCGCATGTCACTGAAACAGATTGCAAAAACGCTGGGGTTGTCGGTCACTACCGTCAGCCGGGCGCTGAACGGCTACGATGACGTAGCCGCCGAGACGCGCCAGCGGGTAGAAGACGAGGCGCGACGCCTCGGCTATCGCCCCAATACCTTTGCTCGTCGTCTGAAAATGGGTCGCATTGATGCGGTGGGCTTGGTGTTCCCGTTGCAGCCCGCACCACTCAGCAATACCACCTTTATGGACATGGTGGCGGAAATCAGTCACGAGCTGGCGAAGCAGGAGATCGACCTACTGTTGATCGCCGACGAAGGGCTGGCCGATCACCACGCGTTTTTGCGCATGATTGAAAGCCGCCGGGTGGATGCGTTAATCGTCGCGCATACCCTGCAACAGGACCCCCGCCTGCAATATCTGCAATCGATCGGCTTTCCGTTTTTGGCGCTGGGGCGCAGCGATTTGCCGATGCCCTATGCCTGGTTCGATTTCGACAATCAGGCCGGCGCTGCGCTTGCCACCCGCCATTTGATCGCCCTCGGGCACCGCCATATCGCTTTTCTGGGCGAGCATCATCCGCAATCGTTTATCGCCCAGCGCCGTGCCGGTTATCTGGCGGCGTTGGCGGCTGGCGGCATTGCCCGGCGCGACGAGCTGTTGCGTCAGGTGGCGCCATCACGTCGGGAGGGGTATCTGGCTACCCGGCAATGGCTGGCTTTGCCGCAGCCGCCTACCGCCATCGTCATCGACGGCAGCACGCAGGGAGAAGGAGCGGCGCTGGCGCTGCGCGACAGTGGCCGCCTGCACGGTGAACGTGCGGTATCGCTGATCGTCTATGACGGCCTGCCTGCCGACTCGCTACTGGAGATACCGGTCACCGCCATTACACAGGCTACACGCTTAGAAGTGGGGCAGCAGATTGCCGATATGATGTTTCGTCTGCTGGCAGGCGATGCGCCGTCGTCGTTGCAGGTGCTGTGGCAACCGCAACTACGCGCCGGACAGACCGATAACCCGCCGCCGCAAGCAGAATAACCCGTCTCATGTCAGCGTTTTCAATGTTCGTTTTTTAACCCGATCACAAAACCGAAACGTTTCGGTTTTTATCCGAAACGTTTCGGAATACAACTAACCTCATCAACCATTCAGGAGGATGAGGATGGAAACGACACTGATTCGGCTCACCAGCCCGGTGACCGACGTGATTGTGCGCTGCCGGCCGGCGGCGGAAATACTGTATTGGGGACCGCATCTGGCGACGTTTTCGCCGCAGGATGCGGAAAGTCTGTCGCGGCCGGTGGCGAACGGCCGGCTGGATGTGGATGTGCCGGTAACACTGGCGGCGGAAACCGGACGCGGGCTGTTCGGCTCGCCGGGCATTGAAGGGCATCGCAACGGTCTCGATGCCTTTGCGGTGCTAACCACCGTCGCGGTGCGTCAGCCGGACCCGCAGCAACTGGTCATTGAAGCGGAAGACCGTCAGGCCGGCCTGCGCCTGACCAGCGAATTGCGGCTGCACGCCGACAGCGGGGTACTGCAACTACGCCACTGCCTGACTAACCTGCATCCGGGCGACTGGCAGGTACAGCGGCTGGCGGTCACGTTACCGTTGCCGGAATCGGCGGCAGAGATTATGGCGTTTCACGGCCGCTGGGTGCGGGAATTTCAGCCGCACCGCACGCTGTTAGCGCACGGCAGTCTGGTGCAGGAAAACCGTCGCGGACGCACTTCGCATGAATATTTTCCGGCGATGGTGAGCGGCGAGCCGGGATTCGCCGAGCAGCATGGCCGGGTATGGGGGGCACATCTCGGCTGGAGCGGCAACCATCGGTTGCGTACGGAAGTGAAAACCGATGGCCGACGGCTGGTGCAGGCGGAGGCACTCTACCTGCCCGGTGAAATCGCGCTGGCGCAGGGAGAGTCGCTGACTACGCCGTGGCTGTACGCCGCCTGTTCCGAGATGGGGCTGAATGGCATGAGCCAGCAGTTTCACCGCTTTTTGCGTCAGGAGATTATTCGTTTTCCGCACGCCAAAGCGCGCCCGGTCCACCTTAACACCTGGGAAGGCATCTACTTTAAGCATGATCCGGCCTACATCATGCAGATGGCGACGCAGGCCGCGGCGCTGGGCGTCGAGCGTTTTATCATCGACGATGGCTGGTTTCGTGGGCGCGACCATGACCGTGCCGCGCTCGGCGACTGGTACGTGGACTTGGATAAATACCCGCAAGGGCTGATGCCGGTGATAAACCATGTGCGGGAGCTGGGCATGGAGTTCGGCATCTGGGTCGAACCGGAAATGATCAACCCGGATTCCGATCTCTATCGTGCGCACCCGGATTGGCTGTTGGCGCTGCCCGGTTACGATCAGCCGACCGGCCGCTATCAGTATGTGCTCGACCTGTCTAACCCCGAGGCGTTCGATTACCTGCTGGCGCGCCTGAGCTGGCTGCTGGGCGAACACCCGATCGACTACGTGAAATGGGACATGAACCGCGAGTTGGTGCAACCGGCTCATCAGGGGCGGGCGGCGGCTGACCGCCAGACCAGGGCGTTTTATCGTTTGCTCGATGTGTTGGGCGAGCGCTTCCCGCAGGTGGAATTTGAGTCTTGCGCGTCGGGCGGTGGGCGCATCGATTATGAGGTGTTGCGGCGTTGCCACCGTTTCTGGGCGTCCGACAACAACGACGCACTGGAACGGCAGACGATTCAGCGCGGCATGAGTTACTTCTTCCCCCCCGAAGTGATGGGCGCGCACATCGGTCACCACCGCTGTCACGCCACCGGACGTCAGCACGGCATTGCTTTTCGCGGCCTGACGGCGCTGTTCGGCCATATGGGGATCGAGCTGGACCCGGTACGTGCCGATGCGCAGGAACAGGCCGGTTTTCGCCATTATGTGGCGCTGCACCGCCAGTATCGCACGCTGTTGCACACCGGCTGCCTGTGGCGCGTTGATATGGCCGATGCCTCTACGCAGGTGCAGGGGGTGGTCAGCGAGGATAGGCGTCAGGCGCTGTTTCTGGTCACGCAACTGGCGATGCCGGATTACGCGCTGGCCGGGGTGCTGCGTTTCCCCGGTCTGGACGCGCAAGCCCGTTACCGACTGACCGTGGTGGATCACCCTGACCTGAAACCGGTCATCGAGGGCGGCAGCACCATGCGGCAGTTGCCGACATGGATGGCGGCACCGGCTGAATATAACGGCGAATGGTTGATGAAAGCCGGGCTGCGTCTGCCTATTCTCAACCCGGAAACGGCGCTGTTGCTGGAACTGGAACGTCTGTAATGCAGCGGGAGAGGGCAACCTCTCCCCCGACCGGCCTGTTTAAGGATACTTATATGGACATCAGCCAACCGACCCTACACGCGACGACACATAAACATAACCATAATTTCTGGATTTTCGGCCTGTTCTTTTTTCTGTACTTCTTCATCATGGCGACCTGCTTTCCGTTTCTGCCGGTGTGGCTGGCGGAGGTGATTGGCCTGAATAAAACCCAGACCGGCGTGGTGTTTTCCGCCATTTCGCTGTTCGCCATTCTGTTTCAGCCGTTGATGGGCGTATTGTCGGACCGGCTGGGATTGAAAAAACACCTGCTGTGGGTGATTGCCATTCTGCTGTTTTTGTTCGCGCCGTTCTTTCTGTATGTGTTTGCACCGCTGCTGAAGGTGAATAGTTTACTGGGGGCGGTGGTGGGCGGCGTTTACATCGGGCTGGTGTTTTCCGCCGGTGCCGGTGCGGTGGAAGCGTATATCGAGCGCGTCAGCCGCCAGAGCGGTTTTGAGTATGGCAAGGCGCGGATGTTCGGGTGCCTGGGGTGGGGGTTGTGTGCGTCAACGGCGGGGATGCTGTTTAACGTTAACCCGGAATTGGTGTTCTGGATGGGGTCCGGCGCGGCGGTGATGCTGTTGGTGTTGCTGCTGATAGCCCGCCCGGAATCGCACCCGACGGCGCAGGTGATGGACGCGCTGGGCGCCAATCAGCCGCAGGTGACGCTGAAAATGGCGACCGGCGTGTTTGGCGATCGCAAACTGTGGATGTTTGTGTTGTACGTGGTCGGTGTAGCCTGCGTGTACGACGTGTTCGACCAGCAGTTCGCCAACTTCTTCAAATCGTTTTTCGCCACGCCGCAACAGGGCAACCAGGTGTTTGGTTTTGCCACCACGCTGGGTGAACTGGCGAATGCGGTCATCATGTTCTGCTCACCGTGGATCATCAATCGCGTCGGTGCCAAAAACACGCTGCTGGTAGCGGGAATGATCATGACGGTGCGGATTGTCGGGTCGGCGTTCGCCACTACGGCGGTGGAAGTGGTGGCGCTGAAAATGCTGCACGCGCTGGAAGTGCCGTTCCTGCTGGTCGGTGCGTTCAAGTACATCACCACCACTTTCGACACCCGGCTATCCGCCACTATTTATCTGATTGGTTTTCAGTTTGCCAAACAGTTGGCGGCGATCTTTCTGTCGGCAATGGCGGGCAATCTGTATGACCGCATCGGTTTTCAGCACACTTATCTGATTCTCGGCGCTATTGCCCTGACGGTGACGTTGATCTCCGCGTTTACCTTGTCTGGTTCTCGCACCACAACGCAACCGGCGTATCGTACTACGTTATCCTGAAGGCGGTTATTCTGAAGATCGGTTGTTCTGGCCAGTGAGCGGGTCGGCCGCGTTTAACGCCGGCCGACCTTGCACGCACCGCCATAACCGCATGTGGCGATGTCGTACAAGCAGAACGACTAGTTTTTAACGGTATTAATAGCCCAGATATCCTGCGCCAGCCGGCGATCGAGCAGATAGGCGTACGGCAGATAGAAATAGCCGTTTTCACCCACCGCTTTCCCCCATGAATTGCGGAATTTAAACAACTGGGTGGCGTTGTCATATCCCACGCACAGCACCGCATGGCCGCCTTCCGGCTTATCTTTGCCGCTGGGCAACGGCACCACCACCGGCAGGTTTTGCAGGTCAATCCAACTGGAATAGACCGTAAAACCGAACACAAACGGAAAACCGCAGGCCAGGCAGCCTTGCAGATGCGCCAGGTCCTGATGTAACCGCTGGTAGTTGGTGATGGTGTATTTCACCGCATCCTGATAGCACCGCTCCGGTGGTTTGGTGGCCGCCGGCGCGTCGGGGGGAAATTCGCCGCCTTCTTGCTTAGGCGGCGTCGCGACGTAGGGCCATTCATCTTCCGGGCAGACGCCGAGTTTGTGCAAAGCCTTGATGCCGTCGCGCAGCATGGCACCGGCGTCGTATTTAACATCGCCTTCAATGGTGCGCTCGTTGTAGTAGATAAATAGCCTTGACGGGATGAAATTCGGTCGTTCGCCGACTTTAAGACGATCAAACTGTACCGCACCCGCCAGCGCGTTAGCGGTACAGGAACCGATAGGACCTTGGTCGTAGACTTCAAAGGTTGGAGTCAGGTCGACTTTGGCCGGCAACACTTTCAGTACGCTTGGGTCTGGCGTGTAGTGATGATCGCGGATATCCGGGGTATCAGGAATATAGCCCAGGCGGGATTTACGTCTTTTCGTCAGCATAACGATTAGCCTCATGATGGTAGGGTTCCCGCCTATTGTTGGCGATGTGGATTATTCAGCCATCGGAATGGGTTGAGAGATGATGAACGGCCGATGATCATCTGTTGCAGGATATGAAGCGGGAAACCCCGGCCGTCGACGCCAGCCTGCCGCCGCCGACATAAAAGGCGGTTTACACCGGTAACACCGAGGCTTGTTTCGTTACATTTTGTTGAACAGGCACCGGCCGTGTATCCCATCCCTCAGCGCTGTACGATGTCCACCTTATGTTGTTGGCCGTCATCGATCAGCGGGATCTTGTCATCCGGTAGCGTGTCGCCGTCCAGCGTGACGCGATAGTCACCGTCACTGCGCGTTACCGTTATCTGATAATGGCTGTTGCCGTGCTGATAGCACAGGCTGACCGATGGCCAGTCGTCGGGGAGCAAGGGATGCACGGAAATCGCCGTGCCGTGCCGTTTGACGCCCAGCAGCGCCTCGACGATCAGCCGATATGCCCAGCCTGCCGAGCCGGTGTACCAGCTCCAGCCGCCGCGTCCGGTGTGGGGTTCGACGCTGTAGACGTCCGCCGCCATGACGTAGGGCTCCACTTTATAGCGCTCGACCGCGCCGGCGTTCAGGGCATGGTTGATGGGGTTGATCAGCGACCAGAGTTGCCATGCGCGTGCCGTATCGCCCCGGTGTGCAAACGCCATCACCGCCCAGAGGGCGCCGTGGGTATATTGCCCGCCGTTTTCCCGCACGCCGGGCTGGTAGCCCTGGATATAGCCCGGACTGGGGCCGTGGCCGTCAAACGGCGGCGTTAGCAGTTTTATCAGCCCCGCGTCATCATCCACCAGCCGCTGATCCAGCGCCTGCATGGCCTGCTCGCAGCGCTCCGGGCTGCCTGCGCCGGACAACACCGCCCAGCTTTGGGCGATGGCGTCGATCTGGCACTCCTGCGAGGTTTGCGAACCCAGCGGTTCCCCATGGTCAAAGTAGCCCCGGCGGTACCAGTTGCCATCCCAGCCCGCGGTTTCGAGGCTGGTTTGCAAACGGGCGGCTTGCGTACGGCACAGCGTGACGATGTCGTGCTCCTGTTTCTGTTCAGCCAACCGCGCAAAGCGCTGTAACACGTCGTAGAGGAAAAAGCCGAGCCAGACGCTTTCACCCAACCCCGCCAGCCCGACCCGGTTCATACCGTCGTTCCAGTCGCCAGTTCCCATCAGCGGCAGGTCGTGCCGCCCGAAACGCAAACCGTATCGGATCGCCTTTACGCCATGTTGCCATAGCGTTTCCTCAACGGCGCTGACGGTGGGCTGCTCGTAGACCGACTCTTCACCCGGCTGGAGTGGTCGGCCTTCGAGGTACGGCAACCGCTGTTCGAGAATGGCGGTGTCGCCGGTGGTTTCCACGTAATGGCACAGGGCGAACGGCAGCCAGAGATAATCGTCCGAGCAGCGGGTTCGCACGCCGTTGCCCAGCGGCGGATGCCACCAATGCTGGACATCCCCCTCGATAAACTGGCGTGACGCGCAGAGCAGGATCTGTTCGCGCAGCCGCTCGGGCGCGGCATGGCTCAGCGCCAGCGTGTCCTGTAGCTGGTCGCGGAACCCGAATGCACCGCCGGACTGATAATAGCCGCTGCGCGCCATGATTCGACTGGCGAGGGTCTGATAGAGCAGCCAGCCGTTGGCCAACAGGTTGACGGCCGGGTCAGGGGTGTCGACCACGATGTTATCGAGCAGACGGTGCCAATAGCGATGCACGCTGGCCAGTTCGGCGCGGGCGGCGTCTTCGCTGAGGTACTGCGCGATCATCGACTCCGCGTGCTGGTGATGTTGCCCGACGCCCAGCACGAAGACGAATGTGCGCTGATCGCCGTCGATGAGCTTGGTGGTCGACTGCACGGCGGCGCAGGGGTCCAACCCCGCGCCGGTTTTATCCGACAGGGTGCGATGCGTCATCGCCGCTGGCTCGCGTCGGGAGCCGTTGCGGCCGAGAAATTCCCGACGGTCGCCGGTCACTGAGCAGTGAACGCCGGTGACGGCGAAGAACGCGGTTCTTTCCGAGCCATTGCTGCGGTAAAAGTTATGAGCCAGTACGCCGCAGCCATTCGTGACGGTAGCGGCGTGGGTTACCACGTGCATGGCGGAGTGGGCGCGGGATTCGCCCAGCGTCCATTCCACATAGCCGGTGGCGGAAATCCTGCGTGTACGCCCCGAGTTGTTGCTGAGCGTGAGGATCGCGAACTTGACCGGGGCGTGCTCCGCCACCAGCACGGTCAGCTCGCTGTCGATGCCGGTTTCGCGGTGAGCGAAGACGCTGTAGCCAAAGCCGTGGCGGGTCAGGTAGTGCCCGCTGCCGCGTACCGGCAGCGGGGCCGGCGACCAGACCGCGCCGCTCTCTTCGTCGCGCAGATAGAACGCCTCCCCGGCACTGTCGCTGACGGGGTCGTTTTCCCAGGGCGTCAGCCGGTATTCGTGTGCGTTTTCATACCAGGTATAGGCCTGCCCCGCTTCGGAAATGACGGTGCCGAACTGGGCGTTGGCCAGCACGTTCGACCACGGCGCCGGGGTTGGGGCGTTGTCCGCCAGCGTAATCTGGTATTCGCGCCCGTTCGCAGAGAATCCGCCGTAACCGTTGAAAAACAGCAGCGCGCGGGTGTCCGGCTGCCAGGGTTCATGCTGATTCACCGGTAGCCCGGCGTGCGGGATCAACGTCGGCTGCGTGGCGACCGAGGCCTGAATGCGCTGATTGAGCTGCTCTTTTAGACCGCCGGCCCGGTCATCAAGCAGAATGTGCGCAACGCTCAGCAGCAGCAGCCGATCTTCCGCCGACAGCAGTTCGCCATTGCGCACGAAAATACCGCCGGGTTTGTCGGTCTGGCTGGTTGCGGAGACGGCGCCGATCAGATCCATAATCCGGTTGTGCAGCTCCTGCTGGTAGCCGCCCAGGCTGTCATTGAGGATCACCAGATCAACCGGTAGCCCCTTCAGACGCCAGTAGTGGTGCGCCTGGATCAGCGTGGCGATCTCCGCAAGGCTGTCGTCGCGGGTGACGTTGAGGATGACGATGGGCAGATCGCCGGAAATCGCCCACCCCCACAGGCCGGGCTGCCCGCGGCGGTTGCGGCTGATGATGGACGCTTCGGCACGCAGCTCCGGGCCGGGGAACAGCACCGCGCTGGCGAGACGGTTAAACAGCGTGGCATCGTCTTCGTTGGCGTTGATTTGCCGTAGCACGACCTGGCTGTGCGACCACGCGAGTTCAAATACGCGGTCGGCGATCGGGTGGTCGCGATATTTTTCCCGCAGCACCTGACTGTGCTGGCGGCTGTCCGCGACGCCATACACTATATCGACGGTCACCGGCAGGCCCGGCTGCAATACGATCGACTGACGGATAGCGAAGATGGGGTCCAGCACCGGCCCGGCGGTATTGCTGAGCGGGCCGCTTTGCCGCGGCGCCAGAGCGTTGGCGGCGGTTCGCCCGCGGCCGAGGAACTTCGCACGGTCGGTTTCGAACGACGTTTTTTGCTCTGGAGTCTGTCCGCGCACGACCATCATGTGAAACAGCCACGCGCAGGGGTCATCGGGCGAACGGGGGCGGCGGTGGCATAGAATCGCGTCCTGATCGGGTATCAGTTCGGTTTGCACGAACAGGTTGCTAAATGCCGGGTGCGCCAGATCGCTGGCGGCGGGAGCCAGAACGACTTCGGCGTAGGTCGTCAGTTCAAGCGTTCTCGGCTGGCGGCCGCGGTGCAGCAGAGTTACGCGGCGCAGTTCGATATCGTCTTCCGGCGAGACCACGATTTGCGTCTTGATGCTGAGTGTGCCTTCCGTGCGCCTGAATTCCGCACCGGCGTCGGTGAATATCACGTGATACTGGTCGACTGGCGCGCCGATTGGCTGCCAGGTGTTGCTCCAGACATCGCCGGTTTTCGGGTCGCTGATATAGCAGAACGCCCCCCGGTCATCGCAAGTGGCATCGCTGCGCCAGCGGGTCAGCGCCAGATCGTTCCAGAGGCTGTAGCTGCCGCCGGCCTGGGTTACCATCACGTGGTAACGAGTGTTGGACAGGAGCTGAACCTCGGGCGGCAGATGGCCGACGCCAGTGAATTCACGCGGTTCATAGCGGGCAGACGGCAACGCCCCTTCGTGCGATTCAAAGTGGCGGCGCGGGCTGTAAAGCTCAATGGCGTCCGGCGTGCGTTCCTGTAGCAGCAGGCGCGCCGACTGGAAGGCGGCACAGGACATAAATCTGTCTACCATCGGGGCATCAAGCAGGATGTGGGACAGCGCCTGAAAGGCCATGCCCTGATGATGCGCCATCCACGAGCGAACCACGGCGTATCGCTGGCCGCTGGCCAGACGGGACGGCGTGTAGTCCAGCGCTTCGTAGAAGCCATACTCGCCGCGGGCACCGATTTTTTCCAGACTGACGAGGTTTTCGCAGGCCTTTTGCGGCGTCACCATCAGCGCCATCAGCGTGGCGTAAGGCGCGATCACCATGTCGTCCGCCAGACCGCGCCGCAGGCCGAGTCCCGGCACGCCGAAAGCGCGGTATTGATAGTTTTGTCGTGCGTCGAAGGCGTAATAACCCGATTCCGAAATCCCCCACGGCACGCCGCGCGCTTTGCCCCAGTCGATCTGGCGGTTGACCGCCGAGTGGTTCATCGCCGCCAGCAGGCTCCCCGGATAGGTGGGCATCACCAGATTGGGCATCAGGTACTCGAACATCGAGCCGCTCCAGGACATCAGCACCGTTTCGTTATCGATGGTGGTGAACAGGCGGCCGAGCGCAAACCAGCTTTTGAGCGGCAACTGGTTGGTGGCGATCGCCAGGAAACTGGTCAGGCGGATTTCCGAAGGCAGCAAATCGTAATGGCTGCTATCCAGCTTATGGTTGTCGCTGTGATAGCCGACGCTGAGCAGGCTGGTGACCGGGTTATAGAGGAAGGTGAAATCCATGTGCGCGTGGGCGTTCAGGCGTAGCTCCAGCTCGGTGATGATATTTAATCGACGGCGGGCCAGCCTGATCGCCGCCGCCGAAGGCGCGCCTTCGGCGTTCGGTTTTGCCTGCGCCAGCCAGGTCAGCGACGGCAGCGCGGCTGCCTGCCAGTCCGGCGTGATCCAGCCCAGAAGTGACGACCACTCCTGGCAGAATAGCGCCAGTTGATGCCTGAGATGGTCGACCCAGCGGCGGGTGCGGCTGTCTTCCGGGCTACATAGCGCGTGCAGACGGTGGCACTGGGCGCGCATGTTGTCGAGTTCGGCGTACAACAATGCCGGGGGAAGCGCGGCGGCGGCGGCGCAGTGTTTATGCAACTGGCGCAGCGAGGTGGGCGCGTTCCGGCCCCAGGCGGTTTCCAGCAGGCGCAGGGTATCTTCCAGGCCGTCCAGCATCTGTGCGCTGTTCAGGATAGGCTGGTGGCGTGAAAGCGTTAATCCTGCGCTGAGCGTGAGGAGATGAGCGGCCATGTTGCCGCTGTCCACGCTGGATATGTAGCGCGGATTGAGCGGCGCCAGCGTGCGTGTATCGTACCAGTTGTACAAATGGCCGCGGTAATGCGCCATTTTATCCAGCGTGTCCAGCGTATGCGTGACGCGCCGCAGCACGTCGCCGAGCGGGATGTAGCCGAAGTCCCATGCCGTCAGGTTGGCCATCAGCGCGAGGCCGATATTGGTCGGCGACGTGCGATGGGCGAGCGTCGGGCGCGGTGTTTCCTGATAGTTATCCGGCGGCAGCCAGTTCTCTTTCGCTGTAGCGAAGGTGTCAAAAAACGCCCAGATCTCGCGGCTGGTTTGCCGCAGGAAATGGGTTTGCCCGATGCTGATCGTGGGCGAGCGGCGTGGGGGCGGGCGGCTCAGCCAGCTTAACAGCAGCGGTGCCAGGCACCACAGCGCGCCGATGGGTAAAGCGAAAAACAGTCGCATCGGCGCGAGTTGCGCCGTCAGCGCGATCAGCGCCAGACCGGAAACCACGTTGAGCCACATCGCCTGGTAAAAGCGCAGCGGCGATGTCTCCCCGCCGCCGGCATCCGGATCGATGCTGGCCCACTGATGGAGGTTGCGATGGCTGGCGCACAACCGCCAGAGCGTCGTCAGGATGGCGAACAGAGAATAACCGGTTTTATGCGGTAGGGCGGCGAAGTCCAGCCCGATGCGCATCAGGCGTTTGACGGCACCGGAGGCGGCCAGAATGAGGTGCCGCCAGGACCGCCGCCGCGCGGGTTTATTGACCAGATCCAGCGTTACGGCCAGCAGCGTGGGGAGCAGCAGCGTCATGGCGAGAATTCCCAGCCAGTAAAACGGGTTGGGAACCAGCAGCAGGGCGCAGAACAGCAGCCCCCACAGCGACGGGGCCACCAGACTACGGCGCAGGTTATCCAGCAGCTTCCAGCGGGAGAGTGCGCTTAACGGGTTTTTAGCGAAAGAACCCTCTGCGGTTCTGACACGCGGTTTGAGCCAGTTGAGCAATTGCCAGTCTCCGCGGATCCAGCGGGTATGCCGGGCGACGTCGGTCAGGTAATTATTCGGGTATTGTTCGTAAAGCAGAACCTCGCTCAGCAGGCCTGAACGGGCATAACATCCTTCGAGCAGATCGTGGCTCAGCACCAGATTTTCAGGGCAGGTATTGTGCGTGGCCGCGACGAAGGTATCGACGTCGTAAATGCCTTTACCGACAAACGACCCTTCGCCAAACAGATCCTGATAGACATCGGATGACATCATCGAGTAGGGGTTATTGCCCGCCACGTTGCTGCATATCGCGGCGTAGCGCCCCTGACCGTTGCGCGGGATCTCTTCCGCCAGCCCCGGCTGCAAAATGCCGTACCCTTTCACCACCCGTCGTTTGGCCGGGTCATAGACCGGATGATTCAATGGGTGGGCCAGCGTGGCGACCAGTTTATGCGCCGTGTCGCGGGGCAACACCGTATCGCTGTCCAGCGTGATGACGTATTTCACCCGCTCAGGCAGGCCCTGCTCATCACCCATCACGGTGGAAAACTGGGCGCCTGGTTGACGCAACCAACTGTTCAGCATCGACAGCTTGCCACGTTTGCGCTCATATCCCATCCATACGCCTTGCTGCGGGTTCCACCGGGGCGAACGGTGCAACAGGTAGAACAACAAGGGATGGGAACCCTTCGCGTAGCGATGATTCAGGTTTTGTATTTGTGACCCGGCCCAGTCCAGCAACGCGCGGTTTTCCGGCGTGCTTTCCGTCGGTGAATCGGTGAAATCCGTCAGTAGTGCGAAGTAGAGGTTTGCACTGTTATTGCCGAGATGGCAGACCTCCAGACTGTTGATCAACCGGTCTATGCTTTCGCGGCGGGTCAGCAGGCAGGGGATGACGACCATCGTACTGAATTCCGGGGGAATGCCGGCGGAGAAATTCATGCGCGGCAGCGGCTGTGGGGTACGCCAGCGGGTGACTGCCTCGCCCAGCAGATGACTGGCTAATTGGCTGATGACCGCCGCCAGCGGCAACGCCAGTAACCACAGCGGCCAGTGCATTCCTTGATCATGGGTTTCCAGCATAATGTCTGTGGTTAACGCGAGGGTTAGCAGGCTCAGACTACCCAGCCATGACAGCAGGGGAACCTGATTGAACCTTTGCCGCAGTTGAACGATCCACGAGGTGTTCACTGCCAACTGTCGTTCAAGTTCAGGTCTGCCTTCGCCAATCAGGTAATAGCCGACGTGACGTCCAGGCGTGGCCGCGCTCGTCGCCTGCGCCAGCGTCAAAATATGGCGGGCGACCTCGAGTTCACTGTGGCGGCTGTGTCGAGCCAGCACTTCAATGTTATGCCGGTAGCTGTCCCGCGTATCGAAGTGCATATTGGGATACACCCCGGCGGGATCCTGGCGCAGTGTCTGTTCGACCAGGCTCACCGCTTCGGCAAAGTCGGTCCAGTTGGTTTCGCCCAGTAGCCGCAGGCCCGCGATGCTGTTGCTGACGGAAAGCTGGCTGGCGGCAAGCTGCTGATTGAAGCGGTGAATCAGAACGTCGGTGGTGATGCCGTTTTCGGCCAGACGCTGTTCCATCCAGGTGAGGGGCAAGGCCAGCATGTTGCCGCGTCCTTGCAGCCGCCGCACCATCTCCGCCACAAACGCGCTGCTTAACGGCGGGCGGGAGCGGGCCATGTCGGCAATCACCATAATCAAATCCACCGGCGTGTTTTCCGCGCACTCCAGGATGCGCGTCACCCAGCTATTGGCCAGATTGCGCTCTTGCTGCGCGTTGGCGACTTCAATGCTGACGCGCCGCAAATTCTCGACGATGGCCAGGCGCAACATCCCTGGCAACGCCCAAAGCTCGCCCAGGCTCAGCGGAATCACCCGCTGATAGGCAGCGATATAGCCGGTGAGGCTGGTGACGTCCCAGCGCCCGTCACCATGGGCAATGGCTTCGGAAGCGATATCATAAATTCGCGGGCAATCCTGCGGTGGGGCCAGTACCGGCAGACCTTTGCCGAAATTCTTCGGCAGATGGTGGCGGACCATGCGGATCTGCTCTTCGATAAGATAATAATTATCCAGCAGCCACCCTCCCTCAGGCGTAATGCTGGCCTGGTCTGCGGCACTCAGCAGGTAGCAGTTACGGGTAATCACCGCTTCGTTATCTTCCAGACGGCGCAATAAATAGTAGGGTTGCTTTGCGGGCGATAGTTTGTGCGAATGCGCCAGTTTCTGGCCGTAACGCTCCATTTGCGCGGTTGAAAATAATTCTGCCTTGATAGCAAGGTCATTGGCGGACGCATTGTCTGCCCACGCTGGTTTTTCCGGCTGGGATTTTCTTGGCTTATTTACAGTAAGCCACTGTTTGATATTTATTTTCATGAAGATGCTCATCAGGCGTAGTGAACGCGCAGGAGCAGTTGTTTAATCGAGTCAGAAACGTTCTCTCCGGATGGTGTGCAAAGGCATCAGGGATTTAACAGCTGCAAGAGTAATTTCTGATCTATTTCGCTGTATCGCAGACAAACAGCGATTTACATTCCGGGCAAAGCATTGTCTGTTTACGGTGGATTTTGGTCGTTAGCTGGGGAGCGTGATGCCCGCATATCGGGCAGGTGATGGTGGCGTGCGTTAAGCTACCGATGCGTTTCATTGCATAATCGAAGAGGGACATGGTGATTAACCTTTCAATGAATGAGACTCACCCTACCACTGATAGATTAAAAAATATACAACAATGCTTGGGATGTGATTGAACGGGGCATCGCCCGAGGAATGCATCGGCATCATTAAACCGGTGAGATGGGGTAAACCGGGGGGCTTAAGGTCAGTTCCTATTTTTCCTGACGTAAAGCCGATTTTTTCTATTCAAGCCGACCTGGTGAGACAAACATCATTGCCTTTTCGTATGATTTTCGTTCATCGACAGATGCGTTTGCCCTTGAAATGCGAATAAAATCCCGCATGATTTCCTGAGCAATCGTATCCTGGTTAACGATGCCACGACTGTTGATGACCCGCTCGACGGCGGCGCCGATGATTTCGTGCTGGTTTTTCATGGATCTCTCTCGCTGGTTGATATTTACTCAAAACATCAAAAGCCTCAGCATGACGCCAGGCTTTTTATTATGGAAGAGGTGGAATTTAAATTCTTCCGTTGATGCGCTGATTATCCCGAAGCACATCAATTGCTGTTTGCATTGCAATTTTATCGTCGCGCCGCTTCTGACTTCGCTGCATGACTTGCAAATACTCAAGCAATGTCCGGGTGTTAATTGGACGCCCAAGTTTTCCGATCTCAAGCACCGCGTTACCCAGGATGATTTTTACAGGTGGAAGCTGCGCCGGATACCAGTCAAGTGTGTCTTCAGATTTCATGATGAAAATTCTCTGGGAAGGGTATCGTACCACTGTGTCGTTATGCATACCTTCTTTCGGTCTTTTTTTGACCAATATTATGGTAAATTAAAGCACATTCTCCGAAAGAGTAAAAAACCATGCCATCCCCCCTCTATCACGCAATGAGACGCATCAGTAACGCAAACTGTGTTACTGTCAGTTGTCCAATTTGCGGACATAAATCACGGCAGGTAAAGACTAAGGTCAAGCGTGAAATGACACTTATTTGCCCACGCTGTAAGGCTCTGTTTGTCATTCATCGTTAAGAAAACTTTCGAGAGTCAACCGCCTGCGGGCGGTTTTTTTATTGTGTAACTAACGGTATGACGAGTAGGGGGGACACCGAATAACGGTGACGTAAATAAACTAGTTTCGCAAGTTCCCTCACAGAAGCGTTTAGGTGGCTCTTAGCCCAGACTGTCGCAGAACTATGAGGTGATACGAAACAAGGCTAATCTACGGTCCTGCATCATATTCTACGTTTTATGTGGCTCTTGCGAATTTCTCGGAATAAGCATTTTTTTATTATTTAAGGGATATAAAGGAACGACATGCCTGCACCCATCAGATATGTTCAGGATAGCAGCCCGTTGCCGGATCAGGCGGACGTGGTGGTGATTGGCGCCGGGATTGCCGGTGTGGCGGCAGCCTATGAGCTGGCGAAAAAAGGCGTCAGCGTGTTGCTGTTGGAAAAGGGGCTGGTCGGCGGCGAGCAATCCAGCCGCAACTGGGGCTGGTGCCGACAGCAAAACCGCGATGAGCGCGAGTTGCCGCTGATTATCTACGCGCTGCGTCGTTGGGAAGAACTGCAACTGGAAACCGGTGAAGAACTGGGATTTCGCCGCAGCGGCTTGCTGTACACTACCCTGGACCAGGTGGAAATCGATGCCTGGGACCATTGGGGCAAGATGGCGAAAGCCTACGGTGTGCGCAGCGACATCCTCAATGCCGAACAGGCTAAAGCGATGACGCCGGGCAGCACCACCGCGTGGCTGGGCGGGGTATCGTCGCCGACCGACGGCCATGCCGAACCGGCGCTGGCCTGTGCCGGGCTGGCTATTGCCGCTCAACGCCTTGGCGCCAGCGTGATCCAGCAATGCGCGGTGCGCGGGCTGGACATCAGCGGCGGTCGGGTCAGCGGGGTGTGGACCGAGCGCGGGCGGGTGAAAACATCAACGGTGATTTGCGCCGGCGGCGTCTGGAGTTCGCTGTTTTGCCGTCGCCACGGCATCGAACTGCCGCTGGGCAATGTCATCGGCACCGCGTTTCGTACCGCGCCGATCGAACAGGCGATCAGCCTGCCGTTTTACACCGCGGCGTTTGCCTGCCGCCCGCAACTGGACGGCAGCTATACGGTGTCGGTATCCGGTCGCGGTCGTCTGGAGCCGGGATTCCAGAGCCTGCGTTACGCCCGTCAGTTTTATCCCACCTTGCGCGCCCGGCGCAAAAATCTGTCGTTCCGGCCGGGTATCAAACCGTTCCTGTGCGGACCGGAAGCCCGGGCTAACTGGTCGTTTGACGGTATGTCGCCATTTGAGAAAACCCGTATTCTCGACCCGGCGCCGGACATGGCGGTGGTGAACGACGGGCTGGCGGCGATGCGGCGTGAATACCCGGCCTTGGCCGCCCTGCGCGTGGTGCAGGCGTGGGGCGGTATGATCGACAGCACGCCGGACGCCATCCCGGTGATTTCGCCGGTAGCAAGCCTGCCGGGGCTGATAGTGTCTGCCGGGTACAGTGCGCACGGTTTCGGCATCGGGCCGGGTGCCGGGCGGCTGGCGGCGGATCTGGTTACCGGCGATACCCCGGTGGTGGACCCGACGCCGTTCCGCTATGCCCGCCTGGTAGACGGCTCCGGGCTGAAAGCGCCGGGCATGATGTGAGGACAGAACATGACGATAACGTTACGTGCTATGACGGCGGCGGATGCTGATTTCGGCTGGTCGCTGACGCAGCAGATGCACTGGCCGCACCGGCTGGAAGACTGGCAGGAGGCCTTGCTGCTGGGGGAAGGTCTGGTGGCGGAAGAGCAGGGGCAACCGGTGGGTACCGCGCTGTGCTGGCGCTGGGGCGAGCGCTGGGCCACCATCGGACTGGTGGTGGTGGACGGTCAGCAACAGGGGCGCGGTATCGGTCGACGATTGATGGACGGGCTGCTGGCCGGTCTTGACGGCTATCAGGTGCGGCTGCACGCCACGGCGGCCGGGCAGGGGCTGTATGCTCAACTGGGATTTGCGCCGGTGGGTGAGATCTATCAGTACCAGTGCCCGCAACTGCCGGCGTTCGCCGTACCTGCCTTGTCTGATGGGCGGCGGTTGCGAGCCGCCATTCCGGCGGATGCACCCTATCTTACGGCGCTGGATCAACAGGCGCATGGGTTGGCGCGCCCAGCGCTGATTGCCTGGCTGTTGCGTCAGTCGATGCCGGTGCGGGTGCTGGAACAGCACGGCCGCACCACCGGGTTTGCCGCGTTGCGCCGTTTTGGCCGCGGTTACGTCATTGGCCCGGTGATTGCCGACAGTGTGGAGAATGCCCGTTTGTTGATCGCGACCTTGATGGCGGAGGTCAGCGGCGAATTCGTCCGCATCGACAGCGACGCCGCGCTTGGGTTGGGCGGTTGGCTGGCGGATTGCGGGCTGCAACAGGTGGATGCGCCGGTGACCATGATCCGCGGCGCGCCGTGGCGGTCTGAAACGAGCGGCATGCGTGCCTGGGCATTGATGACGCAGGCGATGGCGTAACAAGGTTGGTGAAGCCCCCCGTTGCAACGGGGGATAAGGATATCGCGGGTTTACTGACCGGCTTACTGAATCGTCCGGTTACGCCCTTCGCGTTTGGCGGTATAGAGGTTTTTGTCCGCGAGAGGAAATAGCTCATGCACCGTATCCACCAGATATTTTCCCGATGTGGGCGCATGAGCGATACCGATGCTGACCGTCACCGGGACAGGCTGTTGGTTGAATAAAAACATCGTTTGCTGGATGGTCTGACGCAGGCTATCGGCCAGCCGGTAAAACGCCGACGGATTGTAGTTAAAGCACACCACGGCGAACTCTTCTCCGCCGATACGGCTGACCAATCCCTGCGCAGAAACCACCTGCTGTATCACTTTGGCGACCTGACGCAGAATTTCATCGCCGCAGTCGTGCCCGAAGCTGTCATTGATGTTTTTGAAGTGATCAATGTCGATCAGCATGATATTGACGGCATCGTGCTGGGATTTAACGCTTTGACCGTGCGTGGTCAGCGCTTCGGTAAACCCGTAGCGCGATAAGGTATTGGTCAGAAAGTCATGGCTGGCTTGTTGCAACAAACGCGCATTCAACTGGCGAATGGTGCGGGCGTTGGTCGCCATCATCAACGGGCTGAAGATCGTGGCGGCGATACCGATGCGGGCGATGATGATTTGGTGCATGAAGTACGGGTCTTGCGGGCTATAGAACGCGTAAACGTGTTCGGCGGTGAGGATCAGCTCCGTGGCGCCGACGCATAAGGTAATCAGCCGAATCAGCCATAACGGATAGACAATTGCGCACCAGGTCAGTGCGGGCAACGGAAACGCCAGAATGGCGACCGGGCCGAGCAACGGCGCCACCACGATAGAGACCAGCAGCAATAATAATGGCAGAGCATCCGACAGCCGCAGCATCGGCAGGTGCAACGGTATCTGGCTGCGCAAGGTGAGCAGTAACGGCAGGAACAATACGGCGGTGTAGAATTGATCGCTGAACCAGTTGAGGAAGTTGCTGCGAAATACCGCGGCGGGGAATGCCGGCCAGGGTTGTTGCGCCAGCGCGCCTACGAAACCGCACGCCAGCGCCGCTATCATACAGGCGGCGAAGACATACAACGAACTGACCATATCCGTTTCCCGGCGAGCCAGAAAACCCGGCCAGTTGAGTAACTGGGTCAGGACGACGATAAACGCGATGTTGGCGGAGTTGATGGTCAGCGCGCTGGTGCCCCAGCCGTAGAACAGCGTGTCCTGCAAGATCATGGCCGCGTAGGCGACAAGGTAATACCAGGGGGTATTCAGGTATCGGCAGCGGTAAAACAAGGCGGCGACAATAATGTTCACCGGCCAGAATACCGACAGATCCAGTTCGGACAGGCGAGCATGCGCGCCAATATTGCACCCTACCAGTGTCACCATGAAGACATTCACGCTGTTCAGCCCGGTGCTGCCATTTTTAAATAACGCCAAGTTCAAATGCATGCCGTCAATCCACTTTAGGTTTAGAGCCTTCCCCTGGCGCTAGTCGTTGTAGGTTTTGTGGCTGCCTGGCAGCCACAGATTACGCGCAGAGCCGGTATAATACCGTGTTATACCCATCATACTTCAAGTTATCGATCCCTCGTCTTGCCGACGGGGTCGCCAATGTGGACCCTTGTTTCAACGGCTGCCGGCAGTAACACGATTCAACACGTGTTTTGCTCAAACGCCGACAGGTGCGGCATTGACCCGATTCGCCCGTTGCCTCGTTACGCCAATGATTCAGGGTATAGATATAAATGATATTAAAAAAGTCTGTTTAGCTCTGTTTCTCTTTTATTCTATTTCTGTCAATTCGTTACGGGCAAGAAGCCGACAGGATAAAAACAGGCATAAAAACGCTGGAGAGAAGGCGGGAATTTGGCGATAAAGTGCCCACCGTCCATTGTCCGGCAGGTTGTGTCGCCGCGGACGGTGGGGTGTCAGTGGAAACGCCAGGCGGTCAGGCGACGCTCTGCCAGCGTGATAAGCCGATAAAACAGCGTGCTGATGAATGCTATCAGTACTACGCCGGCGATTACGCGTTCCGACTGAAACAGTTGCTGAGCGCGGATCATCATGCTGCCAACACCGCTGCCGGTGGCGATGAAGTATTCCGCACCGATGGCGCCGACCCAGGCGTGCATCAGCGATAACCGAATGCCGGAGAATAGCGTCGGCAGCATCGCGGGCAACGTCAGCCGCCGAAACCGCTGCCGTGCGTTGAGACGCAATACGCGTGCGGTTTCCAGCAGCGACGGGGGCAGATGGCGAGCGCCCTGATAGCTTGCCAGCAGCGTGGGGAAAAACGCCGCCAGTGCGATGAAGACAACCTTGACACTCTCCTCCAACCCGAACCAGGCGGTGAGTAGCGGTAGCCAGGCAAAGAGCGCCACGCTGCGTAGCGCGGCCAGTAGCGGCGTTAACAGACGATCGGCAAGGCGACAGCGGCCCAGCAGATAGCCTAGCAGGCAACCCAGGCTTGCTCCTGGCGCGAAGCCTGCCAGCGTACGGGACAGACTGGCACCGAGTGCTGAGGTCAGTTCTCCGTTGCTCAACCCGGCCAGCAGGGTGGTCATCACCTCATGGGGGGCCGGCAGAAACGCGGTATGCACCCAGTGCCGGTGCGCGACAAACTGCCAGAACAGGCACAGCAGCACAGGCAGAATCCAACCCGCCAGCGCGTGCCAGGCGGCGTGCGGCATCGGGTTATCGTGACTCGGCACCGGCGCAGGCCAGAAAATCCAACGCCGCTCCAACCGTTGCAGCATCTGTTCGCCTGCCAGACCGAAAGCGCCGATCGCCAGAATGCATACCAACACCAGGTCCAGCATAAACAGCTGGCGGCTCTGCACCATCAGATAACCCAGCCCTTCGCTGGATGCCAGCAGTTCCACCGCGATCAGCGATACCCAACCTTGTGAGAACGCCAGTCGGGTGCCGGTCATCACATACGGCAGCATCGCGGGGATCACCAGCCGACGCAGCCGGGTCGGCCAGGGCAGGCGTAGCGTGCGCGCCATCTCGTAGAGTATCTGCGGCATCTGGCGTATGCCGGCACAGGTGCACAGCGTGACCGGCACGGTCACCGCTTTGATCAGCACCACCAGCTTCAGCGCTTCGCCAATGCCCAGCGCCAGCATCAGCAGGGGGATCCAGGCCAGCGTCGGGATTTGCGCCAGCACGTTGAATAACGGCATACACAGGCGGTCCAGCGTGTGGCTCAGGCCGAATAGCACACCGAGCGTCAGTCCCAGCGCGATGCCGCCCGTCAGTCCGACTGCCAGCCGAACAAGGCTAACCTGCAACTGGGGAGCTAATTCCTGCGGGATGAAGTCGTAGGCGCTGTCCGCTACCGTCGCCGGGGAAGGCAGAATCTGTTCCGACATCCAATCGTAGTGGCTGGCGAGCCACCAGACGCACAGCAGCAGCAGCGGCATCAGCAGTGCGCTGCATACCGCCGACAGGTGGGCGGAAGGCCACGGTCGCAGCAGGTTCTGCGTCAGTTTGGGCATCGTCGACATTATCATGGTGCGCGGTGCTCACTTGCGGGTTAGCAACGACAAACGGGTGATGCCCGCTTTTTCCAGATCGGCCAGCAGCGCGGCCACCGCGCCATAGTTGGCGGTGTCTTCCGCCTGTACCTGTACCACCAGATCCGGGTTGGCGGCTTTGGCCTGTTGCAGGCGCGCCGTCAGCGCTGTGCGGGGCAGGGCTTCCTTGTCGATAAACAACTGCTGCGATGCATCCAGGCTTATCACCAGCGGGCGCGGCGAGTCGGCCGGCGCCACCGCCGCCGTTTTGGGCAGGCGAATCGGGATGCTGTTGGTCAGCATCGGTGCGGTGACGATAAATACCACCAGCAGCACCAGCATCACGTCCACCAGCGGAGTGATGTTCATCTCACTCATCACCTCGTCATTGTCGCGGGAAGCAAACGCCATGATTACACCACCTCGCGGATCGTTTGCACCGCATAAGGCGCGGTCGGTTGCTCCGGGGCAAGACGGAATTCCTGCGCTTGCGCCACGCTGTAAATGTCATGGGCAAAGTCGTCCATATCGGCGACTTCCAGCTTCAGCCGGCGTAGAAAATAGTTGTAAATCAGCACGGCAGGCACGGCCACCGCGATACCGATGCCGGTGGCGATCAGCGCATTGCCGATGGGACCGGCAACGGTATCCAGACCGGCGGAGCCCGACTGGCCTATCGTCTGCAGCGCCGCCATGATGCCCCACACCGTACCGAACAAACCGATGAACGGCGACGTAGTGCCGATGCTGGCCAGCAACGCCAGGCCGGTTTCCAGAGCGCGGCGCTCGCGCTGGATTTGCTGCTGCAAGGCGCGTTCGACCCGATCCTGCAGGTGGGCAATCGGTGTGATGCGGTCTTTCACCCGTTCCAGCGTCAGTTGTGTGGCGCGCGCCAGATTCGCCAGTGCGCCGGGATGGGCGACATCGCGTAGCGCGGCGTCGATGTTCTCCTGTTGCCAGAACAACTGGCGGAACTGCTGATTACGCCGCCGCTGGCGGGCGTACTGCACCAGCTTGAGCAACCCGATGGACCAGGTGACGAGCGAGAAAAACAGTAGCAACAGGATCACGCCCCCTTCCGGGGACAGCAGAGTGATGTGGTCGAGCGTCATAATAGGGATGCCTCTATGAGTTAAGGGTGAAATCGACGGGAACTACGACCCAGCCGCTTTCCGGCTGGTCGCCCCGGCGGGCCGGTACGAACGACCAGTGCAGTACCGCCTCGCGGGCGGCGTCGTCCAGCGTCGGGTATCCGCTGGAACGTTGCAGACGAATGGTTTGCACCTTGCCGTCCGGCCGCACCTGGACATTGAGCAACACCGTGCCTTCCCAGCCGCGGTTGATCGCCACATCCGGGTAAGCGGGTGGCGGGTTGTGCAGATAAGCGGCGTTGGCGGAAGGCGGCGTTACAGGTGCAGTCGCCGCCGGCGTTGCAGTGGGGGCGGTCGCGGCGGTATTGACGGGCGCGCTCTGCGGCGCAGGCGCTGCCGGCTGGCGCGGCGTCGCCGGTTTTTTCGCTATCGGTTTGACCGGTTTTGGCGTCTTCACCGCCGTGGTTTCATTAACGCGCGTGGGTTGCGGAACCGGCGGCGGCGTTAGCGCCTGCTCATCCACCAGCGGTTCGACGGTGGGTGGCGGTTCGTCCGGCGTGCTCTCGGCCACCGGCGTCGGTTCCGGCGGCATGGTTTGGGACAATATTGTTTGGGACGGCGTAGCTTCAACTGGCGTAGCCTCAGCCGGCGCGGCGGCGAATTCGATGGTGACCGGCAGCGGGCGCGGCGGCACCCGCGTCGGCGCCGACGGTCGCAACGCCAGCGGCACCAGCACCGCGGCGTGCAGTACCAGCGCCAGCGTCAGGGTGAGCCACCTTTCCGACCGTCGCCCGGATAAGGCGACCGGCCAGGCCGGCGCAATTGCGCGGGCGGTAGCCGGTCGGAGGGGCGTGTTGCCGTCCGATGTGTCCGGCCAGTCGACACCGGCAGCCCCGGCGTACAGGGGATAAGTCATAATGGCGTTACTCCTCGATAAGGCCGGCGCAGTGAGTATTTGTATGGCTGCGCGCCTGTTGGATCGGTTGTTGGTGAAAAGACCGGACCACAAATAACGATTAACCAGGAAATATAAATAACGGTGTTGTCGATTCTTAATCATTTGCTTTTGATGTCAAATGCCATATCTCGATATCAATATGCCGTCTTTTATCTGTTGAGCCTGATGGAATTCCTGCGGCGTCAGCCGTTATTTATTTCCCCGCTCTGGTGGTATTTACCCTAATCGCCGGTGGGAAAAAAAGGCTAATGCATCATCAGCATAGTTTTTTTGCGTTGGCTGCATGAGACGGGCAACGCCGGTGTTTCCTGTTTTAGTTAATTCATAAAAATACAAATGACATTTTTATATTAGCCAGTTTATTTTCCACCCTTTAAATGTTGCCGAAGCAAACACAACAACAGCAAACACAACAACAGGATGCACAGATGATGTTTTACGCGGGGAGAAATATGACGCAAACAGGAAAGTACTGGTTATTGTCCGGCCTGCTGGCTTTAACCACACTCTGGCACATGAGTGCGCAGGCGGTGGGCGCCACCGAGATCCGCATCGCGGTGTCGGATATCGGCGCCGGTTCTCAACCGAGCGGCGGTGGATTGGTGGATCTGATTTTCAGCCAGAAACGGCTGGAGCGGGAGTTCGCCCGCGACGGCATTAGCGTTCGTTGGCTGTTTATCAAAGGCGCCGGGCCGGTGATTAACGAAGGTTTCGCCAACCATCAGATAGACATGGCGTATCTGGGCGATCTGGCCAGTATCATCGGTCGTTCACGCGGGCTGGATTCGGTGGTGATTGGCGCGGCGGCGCGCGGGGTCAATCACTATCTGGCGGTATCCCGAGGTTCGTCCATTCACCGGCTGGAGGATCTGAAAGGTAAGCGGGTAGGGCTGTTTCGTGGTACTGCGGCGGAATTGTCGTTCGTCACTGCGCTGCATTCCCGTGGGTTGAGCGAGACGGACATGAAAATCATCAATCTGGATTTCGCCGCCGCCAGCGCCGCGCTGGCCGCCGGTCAGATTGATGCCACCTGGGGAGGCAGCAACGCGTTGGCGTTGCGCGATAAAGGACTGGCGGATATCGCGGTATCCACCCGTGATTTGCAAGGCGCGGGGCAACTGACCGGCTTGATTCTGGTCGATGGTCAATTCGCTCGCCGGAATCCGGATGTGCTGATGCGTATTATCAAGGTGCAAAAAGAGGCGTCCGCATGGGCCAGTCAGCCGGCTAATCGGGATAATTATATTCAACTGCTAGCGACGCAATCGGGTTATCCGGAAAGATTGCTGCGCGAAGATTTGGACGGTATGCCGCCGTTATCCCAATTATTATCACCGGATCTGGACCCCGCGTTTATCGCTATTCTCAAGCAATCTGTTGCGCTGGCTTATGAGGCGAAATTAATCCGTAAATCTTTTTCAGTAGAGGAGTGGTTTGATGGGAAATATTTAAACCATCAGCGCTGATGGGCGTTCCATTCATTATTTTTCTTCTCTGCTTTATTTATTGTCGCGCTGGCGCGGCAAGGGTAGCTGTATTTTAAAACTGGGGTGGATATGGGTAATAAAAAACGATTTCCTGGCGATACCCGGTCGTGCTTGGCGGTGTGCTGGCGATGCAAGGACCGGTGCAGGCGGCTGATACGCCGGCGACGCCGACTAACGCCGTTACGGCGCCGAACGCTGCAACGAATTCCGAAGCCGCGACGGCGCCCGCGCAGGCGGTACGTCTTAAACGGGTACAGGTGAACGCGCAACGCCGGCAGGCGCAGCAGCAAACCAGCCTGGCGTCGGTGGTGGACGGCAAGGAGCTGGAGCAGGATCGGCTCTACCGCTTTGAAGATCTGTCGCAGGCGGTGACCGGGGTGGATATCGCCGCGGCGGATGCGCTGGATACCCGGGTGACTATTCGCGGCATCGGCGACGGCGGCGGCAGCGAAATCAACATCGGGATGCCAAGCAGCGTCGGGCTGTTTCTGGATGGGGTGTACCTGTCCCGCCCCGGTATGTTGTCCAACGACCTGCTGGATATTGATGCGGTTAGCGTGTTGAAAGGGCCGCAGGGCACGCTGTATGGCTTTAACACCACCGGCGGTGCGGTGGATATCCGTAGCCGCAGGCCGACGTTCAAGCCGGAAGTGTCGCTGGAACAGTCGTTCGGCCAGCGTGGTTACGTTCAGTCCAAACTGATGGCATCCGGTGCGCTCAGTGACAACTGGGCCGGGCGCATCAACCTGTCGCATACCGAAAAAGGCGGCTACGTCTACAACGTACAAAATGGTCATCAACTGGGCGGCAGCAACAGCAACGGCGTACGCGGTCAGTTGCTGTACCAGCCGGATGATGGCTTCAGCCTGCGTATCATCGGCGATTACAGCGAAGCCACCAGCTACCCGGTGATGTCGCTGGTGGAGAGCCACCCGGTCGGCGGCGTGGATCAGTTCCGGACCCGCGCGACGGCGGTTGGGGCGCGGCTGGTGGACGGCCGTCAGGTGGCGCTGGATGACGAAACCAAAAACCGCGTCGCGCAGGGCGGCGGCTCGGTCGAAGCCAACTGGCGGCTGCGCAACGGCTATACCCTGAATTCGCTGTCATCGCTACGTTATTTCCGTTTTCTGCCGGGTACTGCCGATGGCCTGAGCATTCCGCTGTATCAGGACAGCGGCGCGGACGCCCGCGACCGCACCTGGGGGCAGCGCTTCTGGGTCGATTCACCCAAAGGCGGTCTGGCGGATTATTCGTTCGGGGTGGATTATTGGGGCGAGAATCTGGATACCTTCGGGCATGACTATTACTACAACAATGCGCGTGTCACCCGCTGGTACGGCAACACCAGCAACACCGGTAAATTCGTACAACGCTTTGGCTCGCTGGAAGATTCGGTGTATTCGGCTTTCGCCCGCAGCACCTGGCATTTGGGCGACCGCTTCGACCTGACCACCGGTGTGCGGGAAACCTACGAAAAGAAAACCGGCAGCTTCCGCCGCATCAACAAAAACGATTTTAACTCCGGCGATCTATCGCAGAGTTATCACCTGCCGTCCGCTACCGTTAGCCTTAACTGGTACGCCACCCCGAATGTGACGCCATACCTGACGTTGGCTTACGGTGAAAAAGCCGGTGGTCTCAACATTTCCTCCGGGGCGGCGAAACAGGCGGGCGTCGATAGCCTGTATATCAAACCGGAAAAAACCCGCGCCGCGGAACTGGGGGTGAAAACCCACTGGCTGCAACGCCGGGTGGAGTGGAACTCCGCATTGTTCTGGAATGAAGTCAGCGATTTCCAGACTACCGCCTACGACGAAGAAACGCTGAGCAGCTATCTGGTCAACGCCGGAAAATTCCGCTCGCGCGGTGTGGAGTCACAACTGGCGCTACGCCCGGTGGAGGGGTTGACGGTGAGCGTTAACGGCACCTTGCTGGACGCCCGTTATCTGGATTTCAAAAACGCCAAATGCCCGCCGGAAGTGACGCTGGCGGCCAACCCGCCCGCCTCCTGTGACCTGAGCGGCGAGCGGGTGTTCAGTTCGCCGAAGCTGACCTACAACGCCCGCATCCGCTATGAGTGGCAAACCTTCAATAACCTGCAAGCGTTTGTGGCCGGGCGCTGGTCCTGGCGCAGTTGGGCCTACGGCACGGTGGACGATTCCGACTTTACCCGCATTCCGGCCTACGGCGTGCTCAACCTTTCCACTGGCTTGAGCGGTAAACAGGACGGACACGCCTGGCGGGCTACTTTATGGCTGAACAACGCGCTGGATAAGACCTACTACCGTACCGTTAAATCGGGCGATTACGGGTCGGCGTACGGCGTACTGGGTGAACCGCGCACGCTGGGGATCACACTGGGTTATGACTTCTGAGGAGATGCCGATGCCACTGTATAAGACCTCGCGCCGCCGCTTCATCCGTGACGGCGCCTTGTTGGCGCTGTCGGCGCCGTTGTGGAACCGGGCGCTGGCGAGTACTCCGGGGGGCGGTGCGGTTGCCGACACTACGCCGGCGGTCCGGCTGAACTGGCTTGAACGGCAAGCGCCCGCCAGCTTCGGCGGCGTGACCTGGGGCGTGCCCTGGCCGCCGGGGCGGGTGCCTGCCGGCAGCGGATTCGTGCTGGCCGAAGACGGCCAGACGGATCGCGCATTGCAGAGCTGGCCGCTGGCCTACTGGCCGGATGGTTCACTGAAATGGTCGGCTCATGCGCTTGGCGCTGAGCACACGCCCGGTCATGGGTTGTCGCTGAGCCCGGTGCCGTCGGCTGCTGAAACCGGCGGCGCCATCGTCACCGAAACAGCGCAACACTGGGTGGTGGATACCGGCCGATTGCGCTGTCAGGTGCCGAAAAACGGCGAACGGTTGATCAGCGAACTGTGGCAGGACGGCAGACTGGCGCTCGGCAACGGTCGATTGGTGTTGCAGATTCAGTCCGGTGAAGAGGCGGACGGGCCGCTGACGGTGGAGCGGTTTCAGGGGCAGGCTACGCACGTCACGCTGGAGCAGAACGGGCTGCAACGTGCGGTCATCGCACTGCGCGGCGCTCATCGCCATGTCGTGTCGGATGGCATTACGCGCCTGCCATTTGTGGTACGGCTCTATTTTTATGCCGGTTCGGCATCTCTGCGCTTGCTGCACACCATTATCTACGACGGCGATGCGCAGCAAACCTTCATCAAAGGTTTGGGGGTGGCGTTTGATGCGCCGCAGCAGGGCGAACTGCATGATCGCCATGTGCGATTCACCTCGGCGCAGGGCGGCTTGTTTCAGGAAGCGGTGCGCGGCCTGACCGGCCTGCGGCGTGATCCGGGCGACGCCGTTATCGCGGCGCAACTGGCGGGAAAGGCGACGCCGCCGGTCACGCAGTTTCCTCCGGCGGTGGGCACACGGCTGGATTACATTCCGGCATTCGGCAGTTACCGGCTGACCCAGCATCATCCCGACGGCTACCAGATCCACAAGCGCACCGCCGCCGGGCAGGGCTGGCTGTTGTCCGCCACCGGACAACGGGCTTCCGGCACCGGCTATCTGGGTTCGCCTGCCGGCGGGGTGGCGTTCGGCATCCGTCATTTTTGGCAGAGCTATCCGGCCTGTCTGGATATTCAGCAGGCGCATACCGATCTGGCGACGATAACGCTGTGGCTGTGGTCACCGTACGCAGAGCCGATGGATATGCGCTTCTACCACGACGGCATGGGGCAAGAGCGTTTCGAACAGCAGCGCGAAGCGCTGGAGATTACCTACGAGGACTATGAGCCGGGATTCGCTACCGCAGAGGGCGTCGCCCGCACCAGCGAACTGTTTCTTGATGTGCTGCCGGCTACGCCGGACAGCGAGACCCTGCTGGCGATTGCCCGCCGTCATCAGCAACCCCCGCTGCTGGTGGCCGACAGCACCGACTTACAGCGCGCCGGCGTGTTCGGCCCGGTATGGTCGCCGGCCGTATCGGGGCATCAGCCGCAATCGGCGCTGGATGCACAACTGGCGTGGTATTTCGATTTTTATCAACAAGAAGTGGAACAGCGGAAGTGGTACGGCTTCTGGGATTTTGGCGATGTCATGCATACCTACGATGGCGATCGCCATGTCTGGCGGTATGACGTGGGGGGTTACGCCTGGGATAACTCGGAGCTGAGCACCGATCTGTGGCTGTGGTACTACTTTCTGCGCAGCGGGCGGGCGGACGTGTTCCGTATGGCGGAAGCCATGACTCGCCATACCGGTGAAGTGGACGTACACCATGCCGGGCGTTTCCAGCCGCTAGGATCCCGTCACAACGTGCGCCACTGGGGCGACAGTGCCAAACAGTTGCGTATCTCCACCGTGGCGAACCGGCGTTTTCTGTATTACCTGACCGCCGATGAACGCATCGGCGAGTTGATGGATGAACAGGTGGAAGCGCTGCGTACCCTGCAACGGGTGATGCCGGGCCGTAAGATCGGCCAACAACCGCCAGCCGACGATCATCTGGTCAGCCTCTATTTCGGCACCGACTGGGGCGCGGTGGCAGCCGCCTGGCTGACGGCCTGGGAACGGCGACATGACGGCGCGATACGCGATCGTCTACTCAATAGTATGCAGTCGATCGCCGCCCAGCCGCACGGTTTCTTTACCGGGCTGGCGGAGATGGACCCGGATACCGGGCTATTTCGGCCGGCAGCGGCCGATCAACTGTTTATTTCGCATTTGAGCGCGGTATTTGGGTTGGCGGAGGTGTGTGCCGAACTGTTGCAGGTGCTGCCGGACCCGGCGTTCGAGCGTGTCTGGCTGGATTATTGCCGCCTGTACAACGACCCGAAGGCGCTGGGCGCGTTTGTCGGCCAGCCGGTGAAAAAACGCAATCTGGTGCAGGGACATGCCCGGCTAACCGCCTTTGCCGGCTGGCATCAGCGCGATAACGCGCTGACCCGGCGCGCCTGGCGCGAGTTTATCGAGGGTGAAGGCGGCATTGCCCATCCCAACCGGCGGGTACGGCTGATAACGCCGCCCGCAGTGCTTTATCCGGTGAAAGAAGCGGCGATCGACTCGTCGATCGATCAACGTTCCGGCAGCAGTATCGGCACCAATCTGTCTACCAATGCGGTGGCGCAGTGGGGGCTGACCGCCATCGCCATGCTGGCGCTGGCGGGGGAGGCACCGCCCAAGACGCCATTCAGATAACGACGAACCCGATAACGACGGCACGAAGAATTACGCCTGCCGCAGCAGGCTTCAACAACACATCATCAGGACATCATCAATGACGGACACAGGCTATAGCGCACAGATCACGGTCATGGAAAGCCGCGCCGATCAGGCGGTGAGCGCTGCCACGGCAGGCGACGCCCATCAGTTTGCGTTTCAATGGTCGCAATCCGCTGACGGGATACCATTGCGTTGGCGGGTGGAGCAGGAAGACCCGGCGCGTACCTATATCGGTATTGACGAACATACACTGACACTGGATGCCGCCGCCGGTCTGACGGTGTGGCTCGACCAGCCGTTATCCGGCGGCTATCGCATTAGTTATCTGCGCGAAGTCCTGCTGCAAGGGCAACCGAACGATCGGCTTTCCGATCTCAATCAGTTTTGGGCGGCGCGGGATCCGGCACGCACGTCGTTGTTCACTCGTCATGGGGAATTGAGTGAATACGATAATCTGGCGCTGTATTACGTTGGCATGGGCGGTAACTGGAACAGCACCACCCGTTTTCGTTACTACAATGGGCAGGGTGAGCGGCAACTACTGGGAGAGTTTACCGATGAAGCGCATCTGCTGCGCGCCGGGCGGCGTTATCGGGTCACCATTGAGGTGGACAGCACCGAAACCCGCTTCCTTATCGATAACCAACTCTATTTCCGCGCCCATTATGCCGAGCCGCCTGCTAATGGCTATTTCGGTCTGAGGATGGTGTTTTCACGGCAAACGATCAGCGATTTCAGCGTTACGCCGCTGTAGAGCCGGACAGGTCGGCGACATCGTTATGCAGCGATTGATCCACTTGCAAAAACATGGCGATAAGCTGCTGCGACAGCCAGGATGGGCGGGCGTCGATACGGCTGACGATACCGTAATGGGTGTAAAACTCGTCGGTGTCGTCATCCAGCCCGGTGATTTTCAGCATGTGAATGCCGTGCGGCGGTTGCTGCAAAGGTCCGTGGCGGTGGTTGGTGGTGCCGATGGCGTCGGACTGGCGGATCACGTCCAGCAGGCTGTAGCCGTTTTCGCATTCAATGCCGGTGCGGATATCCTGCTGACCGCTTAACCGCACCAATGCCTGACGCAGGTTGGGGGGGCGTACGGTGGCCGCCAGCGGATAGCTGAACAACTGTTCGACGCTGATTTCATCAAACGCGGCCAGCGGATGCCCCAGACGGCAGCAGAAACCCCAACGGTGCCGGCTCAGCGGCTGCACGTTGTAACGAGCATCCAGTTCGAAATGGCGGGTATCGGCAACGATAAAGGCAAACTCTTCCGCCATCAGGCGTTGCCCAAGCGCTTGCCAGTTGTCGACCCGGAACACTAACCGCACTCGCGGATAGTGTCGGGAGAATTCGCCGATCACCTGAGGCATTAACCAGGCTGCCGGCGCCGGGCCGCAACCAAAATGCACTTCGCCGCTCTCTTTTTCGCTGAACTGCTCGATATCATTGAGTAAATCCTGCGCGTGGCGAGTGAGACGGCGGGCATGCTCCAGTACCAACTGCCCTCTCTTGGTGGGTTCCAGGTTATGGTGACGGTCGATCAGCCGCGCGCCCACACTCTGTTCCAGCGACTGAATGCTGCGGCTGAACGCGGATTGCGAAATATTCATGGCCTGTGCCGCCGAAGTGAAATTCCGGTGCTCGATCAGCGCAATAAAATGGCGTAACTGACGCAGGTCGATGTTCATAGCATTCAGGGTAAAGTCGGTGTCTTCTGGCAGTCGGACAGATTAATCAGGCTAGCAGCCTGACGTCCCCGGAAACAAATAACCAATACGGTGACGATATTACGGGTTGTTATATGTCGATATGTCGCAAACGGTGGGCGGGCATGAACACCCCCTCCTGCCGGCGGCAGGAGGGGGTGGGATTAGACGTAAGAATCGTCGTCGTCGTAGGAATCATCGGCCGCGAAATCGTCGTAGTCGTTACTCTGCGGTTCGCTGCCGGCGTTGTTCCAGAGATTGTTATTGGCAGCGCCGTTGAAGGTGTCCAGATTATCTGCGCTGAAATCACGGAAGCTATCGTTGACGTTATCCAGCGGATTCTCGTTAAGCATCGGCGTTTCATTGATGATGTTGACGATTTCTTCCGGCTGCGAGCGGTGGAACATGCC
The DNA here is from genome assembly GCF_000406105.1 of Dickeya chrysanthemi NCPPB 402. NCBI lineage: Bacteria > Pseudomonadati > Pseudomonadota > Gammaproteobacteria > Enterobacterales > Pectobacteriaceae > Dickeya > Dickeya chrysanthemi. The sequence goes on from NZ_CM001974.1 coordinate 1,657,110, forward strand.
GGTCAGCATGTCCGCCAGCACCACGCCGCCCGCCACGCCGGCGGCGGTCTGCAATGCGCCGCTCAGAAAACCGCCCGCACGGGACGGCGCCGGTTGGGCAGAGCCCGGTGCCGGCTGGCCGTAACCGGCGGCCGGCGGCGTATACCCCATCGGCTGACCATAGCCGGCGGGTTGACCATAACCGGCCGGTTGCGACGGCTGTACCGGTTGCGGCGCGCTACTGCGACTGCCGCCGCCGAACAGACCGGCCAGAAAACCGCCGCTACTTTGTTGCGGGCGGGCGGCGGCGTCTTGTTTCAGCCGGTTAATCTCCGCTTCCAGCTCTTTTACCCGTTGGTCCAGCTGTTTCAGCGCCGCTTCCTGAATAATCATCGCCTGTGCCATGTAGTAAGGCGCGGCGGGTTGCTGGCGGATGTATTCGTTGATTTGCTGTTCTGCCTTGAGATCCCGAGGGCCTGTGTTGGTCTCGGCTGTTTTCAGTCGGCTAAACAGACCATCAATAAGGCGTTGTTCTTCAGATTGCATAGGATTACCTCAAGAGATATTGGATTGCGGGCCCGCCTAATCAGACCGGCCCTGCGGCTGTTTTGTCACACCCTTCGCCGCCATCCTACTGCGTTCCGGCAGGCTAATACACGGTTGTCAGGTAAAGCTGCTTACAAATTTGTTACCAATTACGGCAAATTTGCGTCGGTTGCTCTGCAAATTTCCGTCTTACCTTTGCCGCTATTGATATTTTACCTGCGGCGGGAATGAGTGATTAATATCCCTCAGACGTCTTCGCCGTTATGGCCTGATGACGTCATCTTTTGGGTTCGTTTTACGAGCCGGTTTCCTGAATGATCGACGCGAGGAATCACCATGTCCCATCAGTCCTGTTGCGGTTACTCCATGCTGAATGTCATGACCTTGATATATTTCATTACTGGAGTCCGCCATGAGCCATACCGCAAACTTACCCGTACTCAATTTTTCTCTGCTTGACGGAAATTCGCGGCAACGCGCCGATTTCCTGCACCACCTGAATCACGCTGCGCGTGAAACCGGCTTCTTCTATCTGACTCACCACGGCGTCGACCCGGAACTGCAACAACGCGTTCAACGGCTGTCGCGTGCTTTTTTCTCCCTGCCGGACGCGGAAAAACAACGCGTGGCGATGATTCACTCTCCCCATTTTCGTGGCTACACCCTTGCCGGCGCGGAGCGTACTCGCAGCGAGCCGGACTGGCGTGAGCAGTTCGATATCGGGGCCGAACGCCCGCCGCTGCGCCTGTTATCCGGCGATCCGGCCTGGCGGCGACTACAGGGGCCGAACCAGTGGCCAGCGTCGTTGCCGCAACTGAAAATCGCGTTGCTGGAGTGGCAGCAAACCCTGACCCGCATTTCGCTGCGTTTGTTGCGTGCTTTCGCTGAAGTGCTGGGATTGCCGGTAACCGCGTTTGACGCACTGTACGGCAGTAAACCCAACGAGCATATCAAGCTGATTCGCTATCCCGGTCGGTTGGCGGCGGACGGTCGGCAGGGCGTCGGCGCGCATAAGGATTCCGGTTTCCTGACGCTGTTGTTGCAGGGTAAGCAGTCCGGTTTGCAGGTGGAAGTCGAACCGGAACACTGGGTGGACGCGCACCCGCTGCCAGGGTCGTTTGTGGTCAATATCGGCGAACTGCTGGAGCTGGCGACAAACGGTTATCTGCGCGCCACCGTGCACCGGGTGACGTCGCCGCCGGTTGGTCAGGATCGCTTATCCATCGCGTTCTTTCTCGGCGCGCAACTGGATGCGGTAGTGCCGGTGTTTCCGCTGTCGCTGGCGCTGGCGGAGCTGGCGCGCGGGCCGGCCAGCGACCCGAACAATCCACTGCTGCGTGAAGTGGGCTGGAACTACCTGAAAGGGCGTTTGCGTTCCCATCCGGACGTGGCGAAGCGCTATTACGGCGATGTATTGCAAGCGCAGCAACAGGCGGTTACCGCCTGAATTCGATTAGCGATAAAAATGAAAATCATCAAGGGATAACAAAATGAAAAATCATAATTTTTTTACTCTGACGGCAATCGCGTTGGCCATGGGGCTGTCGGTCTCGGCGCAGGCGGCCGATGCTTTGCGGGTAGCGGCGGACTCGGTGCCGCATGCGGAAATTTTGGCGCAGATTCAAAAGACCGACCCGTCGCTGAAGCTGAAGGTGGTGGAACTGAGCGGTAACGTGAACGCCAACGAACTGCTGGCCAGCGGCGATGTGGACGCCAACTACTTCCAGCACGTGCCTTATCTGCGCGATCAGGAAAAAGCGCTGGGTAAACAATTCGTGGTGGCGGCTACCGTGCATATCGAGCCGTTGGGGATTTATTCCCGCAAGTACCAATCGCTCCACGAGCTGAAGGAGAACGCCACCGTGGCGGTGCCGAATAACGTCACCAACCTCAGCCGTGCGCTGTACCTGTTACAAGGACAGGGGCTGATCAAACTCAAGGCGGGGTATAACGACCCGTCGAAAGATCAGGCGACGCCGAAAGACATTGCCGACAACCCGAAAAAACTGAAGATCAAAGAGATTGAAGCGGCGCAGATCCCCCGTTCGCTGGATGATGTCGATCTGGCGGTGATCAACGGCAACTACGCGCTGGAGGCCGGGTTGGTGCCGTCGCGCGATGCGCTGGGGCTGGAAAGCGCCAGCCATAACCCATACGCCAATATTCTGGTGACTACGCCGGCGTTGCAAAACGATCCGCGCATCAAGCAACTGGCGAAGGATCTGGAGTCCAAAGCCACCGCGGACTTCATCGGCCAGCGCTACAAAGGGTCGGTGATTGCGGTGGCGGGGCAATAACGCATGATTCGCATCGAACGGCTGGGGAAACGTTATCCGGGCTGCGAGCAGCCTGCGCTGGAGAACGTGTCGCTGACCATCCCGTCAGGGGCGGTGTACGGTATTCTCGGCCGTAGCGGCGCCGGCAAGAGCACGCTGATTCGCTGTCTCAATCTGCTGGAGCGGCCCACTGCGGGCCGTATTCTGATGGATGACTGCGACATCGCCGGTCTGTCGCCGCGGGCGTTGCGCCAGCAACGGCAGCGAACCGGCATGATTTTCCAGCATTTCAATCTGCTGCACGCCCGCACGGTGCGGGATAACGTGGCGGTGCCGCTGGAAATCGCCGGGGTCGGCAGGCGTGAACGGGAAGCGCGCGTAACGGAATTGCTGGCGTTAGTCGACTTGAGCGACAAAGCGCTGGCCTATCCGTCACAGCTGTCCGGCGGGCAGAAACAGCGGGTCGGCATCGCCCGCGCGCTGGCGGCTCAGCCGCGTTATCTGCTGTGCGACGAGGCCACCAGCGCGCTCGACCCGGAAACCACCGCGTCGATCCTGGCGTTGCTGGCCGACATCAACCGGCAACTGGGGCTGACTATTGTGCTGATTACCCATGAGCTGGAGGTGGTCAAAGCCATTTGTGATCACGCTGCGTTGCTGGAGCAGGGGCGAGTGGCGGAAAGCGGCGCGCTGCGAACGCTGCTGGCGGACCCGCTTTCCCGCCTGCGACAGGCGCTGTTGCCGGATCTGGACGCCGAGCGCGCGTTTTTGCGGCGGCATGGTATCGGGGAGGAAGAATTATGCAAAGTCGCCTGAGCTGGGAAGACTTTTTCCCGATGATGCTGAACGCGACGCTGGAAACGCTGTATATGGTGGGGCTGGCGGCGTTGTTTACCGTGCTGGTGGGGTTGCCGACCGGTGTACTGCTGTTTATCAGTCGGCAGTCCGGTGTCCTGCCGCTGCCGCGAGTGAACGCGGTGCTGGGAGGCGTAATCAACGTCGGGCGTTCGCTGCCGTTCGTGGTGTTGCTGATAGCCTTGATTCCGTTTACCCGCTGGGTGGTCGGCACCACGTTGGGTAGTACGGCGGCGGTAGTGCCGATTACCGTCGGCGCGTTTCCGTTTTTCGCCCGCATTGTGGAGAACGCGCTGGCCGAGGTGGACAGCGGCCGGGTAGAGGCGATTGTGTCGATGGGCGGCACCGTCTGGCATGTGATCACCAAGGCGTTGCTGCCGGAAGCGCTGCCGTCGATCCTGGCGGGCATCACGCTGACGGTAGTGATGCTAATCGGTTTTTCGTCAATGGCGGGGGTGATTGGCGGCGGTGGGTTGGGAGACCTGGCGATCCGCTACGGTTATCAACGTTTCAATCAGCAGGTGATGGCGGGCACGGTGATCGTGCTGGTGCTGTTGGTGCAACTGGTGCAGTCGCTGGGTGACCGGCTGGTGCGTCGGCTGGCTGACCGACGGTAATCTTTTTATCCACCCTATCGCTGGCGTTCAATCGATTAGCTATGCATAACCCTGGGCATAGCACCTGGTTTATCCACTGCGGTGGGGAAAGGCATTGAATAAAATAAACAAAGCGTACGGTATTTATCCTGGCAGGGGGAGAATATAAAATAAGCAGGTCGGATGAGTCGGGTAATTTCTAGGAGTATTCCATATTCTTTTTATTTCCAGCTTTGCTTTAATCACTCACGAGGCGGTTACCTGAACGCTTCAGTTATTAACCAGAATATAAAACGTTATTTCCGGTTAATCGCAAATGACTTGTTAAAGGAAATTCATAATGAATATGAAACCTCTGTTTTTAGGCGTTATCCTGGCTGCTTCTTACGCTCACGCTGCATCCACTGAAGTGAGCGCCAAACCGGTAACCGGAACGGCCACCAGCGCGGAAGTGAAAGCCACGCCCGTCGCAGACGCTACAGCAGCGAGTCAGGAGGCGAGCAACAAGACGCTAACGGCTACGGATAAATCGCTCAATAAGCATAGCGATAAAAAAGTAATGCATAAAAAAGTCACGACAGAGGAAAAAGAAAAGACGGCGGCAGAAAAAACAGGAAAAGAAAAACAGCAGAACATAAAATAACCGCAGAGAAAAAGAAAAATACCACAGACGAGAAAAAAGAAACGACGCCGATAACGTCGGCTCCCGCTAAAACGGAATAGTTTTTATTAATTAGCAAAAGCATTACGCCAGCCACTGAAGGGAGTCGGTCATCACTGAAACGGTATTATCAGGCTGGCTCCCTTATTCCCCCGGCTGGTCATCGTCTGTTTTTTGCCTGATGCAGAGAATAGACAGGATGCCCGGCCGGGACTTATTACTCCGATTTATTACTTCCACAGCCAGATCGCGGATACTTTCTTGATGCTTATCACGTCGTTCATCGTCCTGTCTGCCGATGGGATACTTCCCGGTCAGTATCACACCGGGAAGTGGAAGCGATTAGTGCGGGATGGCGTCTAACCACTGGCGCAACGCGTCCGTGCTTTGCGCGCCGGTAAGCCGAGCCTGTTCCTGACCGTCTTTCAGCCACAATAGCGTGGGCAGCGAGCGTATCTGTAGCTGTGCGACCTGTGTCAGGTGATGGTCGGCGTCCAGATAGTAGCTGGGTAACCCGCTGAATGTGGCGTCGGCGATGACCGTTTCCAACTGGCGATACAGGCTCTTACAGTGCACGCAGCGTTCCGCGCCCACCAGCAGCAACTGGTTACCGGCAGGCAGCGACAGCGTTTCATCCGGCGTCAGCGACAGGGCGGTGAAGCGATGACGGTTGACGGCGAACAGCTTCGGGCTGCGTTTCAGTTCTTCGCTGTCGGTGGCGACGCACAGCGCATCGCCGCCGCGCTTGTATGGCCGGGTATCGCTGACGGAAATAACGCTGGCGAAGCCGGCCGGCGCCGCGCCGGGTTGACGCAGACGGGTGTTGTCCGGCGCCTGCACCGGCGTTTCCTGCGGGCGCGGCAACTGCGGCACCCAGTCATACGGTACCCGGTAGGCGCGGTACAGCATGTTGGTATTGACGCTTTTGCCCCAGAACGGCGAGATGTATTCCCAGACTATTTCATGGTCCGCGGTCACTTCGAACAGGCGGCCGTTGGCGCCTTCGTTGATCAGCGTGTTGCCGTTCGGCAGGCGTTGAATATTGCTGATGTACGGGCTGTAGAACCGGAACGCGTCGGTCGGGTGCGGAATGCCGGCTTCGTACGGCGAATAGCGCCAGACGATATCCAACGTCACCGGATTAATTTCCAGTACCCGCGAGTAGTCGCGCCAGGCGTTTTTCACCCCGTCGGCCGATGCCGGGTTAGGCGCGCCGTAACCGGCCCAGCCGCCGTTGTCGAACAGCAGAATATTGCCCGCGCCCGGCAACCCGGCCGGGATCATGTGCGCATGATGCTGGCCGATGATCCAGCCCAGGTGTTTCAGTTCCGGCGTGCTGTAGTCCGGGCCGAGCCGCCACACGATATTGCCGCTCTGCTTATCGATGATGGCGATGATGTTGGACTCGCGCGCATCCCAGATAATGTTGTCCGGATGGAAACGGGTATCGCCCTGAGCGAACCACGGGTTGGGGCCGAGAGCGGACATCGAGTTGATGTGCATCCAGTCGCCCATGCCGCCGCTGCTGCTGCGCATGTTGGGATTGCGGTACAGCGCGGTTTTGGCGGCGTCGTCAAAGCCCAGTTCGTCGAAATGGTCGCTGCAACGCCATTCCCACAGGATGTTGCCCTGCCAGTCCACTTCAATGATGGTGTCGTCGAGCAGCAACTTGTCGCTGATTTTCGGGTTGTGCAGGTTCTGGTGCGCCAGAATCAGCGTATTGCCGCCGAGCGCCTGCGGTTCCAGCCCCGGCGCGTAATACCCCACCGGATTGCCGCTGCGTTGATAATCGTGGTGGGCGCGCGCCATCCACTCCGGCGGCAGATCCGGATCGCTGATGTGCTCGTAACGGTTGAAGTGCCAGACCCGGTTGCCGTCCCAGTCCAGTTGCACCACATCCACCATGTCCTGCATGCCGTAGCGGGCGTCGCGCTGTCCGCTGTGACCGAGGATATAACCGCCCGGCAGAATCTTGTTGGGAAAACCGTGCAGACCTTCCCATAGCCGCAGCGCCGCCCCGTTCATGTCGATCAAGACTGCGCCGGTTTCCAGTGCCTGAAAGACGGTGTAACCGCCCCAGGCTTTATCCGGGTGATAAATCGTGGTGCCGGTCGGGTAAACGGAAGGGTGTCCCATGTGCTACTCCATTTAGTCGGTGATGAGTATTTAGTCAGTGATAAGCGTGGCGTCGGGCAAGGCCGAGGCGTCCGAGTGAGTCAGCAGCGCGAGCAGTTCGCTGCACTGCTGGTGAAAAGCCTGGCTGTCGCGCTGGCGCGGGTGCGGCAGCGTTACTGTGGCTACCTGCTTCAGGCGGCCGGGGCGCGGCGCCAGCACCACCACGCGGTCGGCCAGATAGACTGCTTCTTCCACATCATGGGTGACCAGCAGGGTGGTGGTGCCTTCTGCCTGATGAATCCGCCGCAGTTCCTGCTGCATCTGTTGCCGGGTTAATGCGTCCAGCGCGCCGAACGGCTCGTCGAGCATCAGAATGCGCGGGTTACCCACCAGCCCGCGGGCGATCGCCACTCGCTGCGCCATGCCGCCGGATAACTGGGTCGGCAGCGCGTCGGCGAAGTCGTTCAGATGTACCAGCCGAATAAAGTGATCGACCCGGCGGGCGAGCTCGCGGCGGTCAATCTTTTCGCTCGCCAGCCCCAGTTCGATGTTCTGGCGCACCGTCAGCCACGGAAATAGCCGCGGCTCCTGAAACACGATGCCGCGTTCGCCGCCGATGCCGCTAATCGGCTCGCCGTCCACCAGAATGCGGCCCTGATAGTCGTCATCCAGCCCGACCAACAAGCGCAGCAGCGTGGACTTGCCGCAGCCGCTGCTGCCGACAATCGCCACCAATTCGCCGGGGTAAATCGCCAGCGACAGGTCATCGATAACCGTCAGCGGGTTGCCGCCGACGCGAAACTGTTTTTTCAGGCGGTCAAAAACGACCACCGGTTGAGGGTGCTGTTGCGTCATAAGGCGTCTCCTGGGGTGCGCCAGCGGGTCATGCGCTGTTCCAGCCGTTGGCCGAGGGAGTCGATCAGCGTGCCGGTGACGCCGATCAGCAACATGCCGCTGAGAATGAGGGGCATATCCAGCAATTGCTGGGCATTGATCATCAGGCTGCCGATACCGGCGCCGGACGACATGAAATATTCCGCGCCGATAGCGCCGAGCCAGGCGTAAATCATCGCCAGTCGTAATCCGGTGAACAGCGCGGGCGCCGCGCCGGGCAGGATCAGTAAGCGCAGGCGGCGCAACCACGGCAGGCGCAGCACTTGCGCCACTTCCTGCAAGGCGAGGGAGCGCCGATGCACGCCGCGATGAGTGGCGACCAGCATTGGAAAGAACGCCACCAGCGCGATGAAAGTCACCTTGCCGCCGTCGTCGTTGCCGACCCAGGCGGTAATCAGCGGCAGCCAGGCGAACAGCGCCACCTGACGCAGCAGCGTCAGCGTTGGGGTAAACACGGCCTCGGCGCGCGTGCTCAGCCCCAGCGCCAGACCGGCCAGCAAACCGGCGCTTATGCCAAGGGCACCGCCCGCCAGCGCTCGCCACAGGCTGTGGCGCATGGCGTCAGGCAGCGAACCGTCGCTCACCCCCAGCCAGATAGCGCGAAGCACCGCGCCGGGCGGCGGCAACAGCAGCGCGTCAACCCAGCCGTGGTGGCTGGTCAGTTGCCACAGCGCCAGTAATAACAGCGGTATCACCAGCCCGATGGACTGGCCGGCGGGGGCGGCGCGCAGCCGGCCGACCGGCGGATGCGGCCAGGCAATCAGCCGTTGGTCCAACTGGTTGATGCCCCATTCCATCAACAGGCCGGTCAGCCCGATAACGGCGATGCACACCAACACGATATCCAACTGGAATAGCTGACGTCCCCATACCATCAGATAGCCGATGCCCTGCGACGAGGCGAGCAGTTCCACCACAATCAGCGACACCCAGGCCTGCGACAGCGCCAGCCGCAAGCCGGTAAACCACACCGGCAATGCGGCAGGCAGTATCAGCCGGGTCAGGCGCGGCAGGCGCGGCAGGCGCAGGGTGCGCGCCACGTCGAGCAACGCAGGCGGAACGTCGCGTACCCCGCGCTGGCTATGCAGCGTGACCGGTACGATCACCGCTTTGATCAGCACCGCCAGTTTGAGGCCGTCGTCGATGCCGAACAGCACCATAAACAGAGGGATCCACCCGAGCGTGGGGATTTGGGCCAGCGCATAAATGGTGGGATACAGCAGCCGTTCCGCCCGCACCGAGGCGCCCATCAGCGCGCCCAGCAGCGTTCCGGCCAGCACGCCGGCGGCAAGCCCGTTGACCAGACGATGCAGGCTAGTCAACAACTGACCGAGCAAATCGCCCTGCAACAGGGTAAGGGCGGTTGTCATAACCTGCGACGGGGCAGGCAGAATTTGCGGCGGCATCCATCCCCGTTGGCTACTGAGGGTCCATAACGAGAGTACGATCAACGGCAGCAGCACCGGTGCGGCGATGCGCTGAGTGTGACGCGACGCAAGCGAGTATGCCGACGGTAGGCTTTTTACCGCCCAGGGTTTAGGCATGACCAAAGGCTTATTCATTTTTATTTGCAAACTCAGACAAAATGAATCGATAAGCTATAAAAACCTGATTTTTTTGTGCGGCGCCAATGCAATAAACCGATAGTGCGCGTGCAAGAAATGCATATGACCCGCTAACCGGCATTGGCGCTGATTTATGCTTTTTTTTGCTGAGAAATCATGGAAATGTTATTTACGGCGCACCGGTCGCGTTCGCTAGTTTCTCGCCATTGTTAGCGCCTGCAATCAGTGGAGAAAATCATGCAACAACAAGAGAGACATCGTTACCGTGGCTGGCGCGGCCTGTTAAAAGGCGCGGGGCTGGTGCTGTTGGCGGTCGCGGTGCTGGGGAATTCAGCACGGGCGCAGGAGGACAAGCCGGCGGAAATCCGCATCGGCCTGCCGGATCAGAGTGCAGGCAGCAAGCCGTTTATCGGCGGGCCGTTGGGGCTGGCCTATATTCGCCACAGTCTTGAGCAGGCGTTTGAGCCTCAGGGCATCAAGGTACGCTGGTCATTCTTTAAAGGCGCGGGGCCGGCGGTGAACGAAGCGCTGGCCAACCAGCAACTGGATGTGGCGTACCTCGGCGACCTGCGGCGATTATCGGTCGTTCCGGCGGGTTGCCTACCCAAGTGCTGCTGGGGTCGCGCGGCTCCAGTTCGTATCTGGCGGCGACGCCGGAGTCCGGCATTACGCGGATAGAAGACCTGCGCGGCAAAAGGGTGGCGGTCTACAAAGGCACCGCCGACCAGCTATCGTTCGAACGGGCGCTGAACAGCGCCGGGCTAAACGAACGGGATATCCGGGTCATCAACCTAGACTGGACCGCCGGCAAAGCGGCGCTGGCGGCCCGGCGCATCGATGCGGTGTGGGGCGGCGTGTCATTGCTGGCGCTGCGCCCGCAGGGTATTCGCATCATTACCTCCAGCCGCGATCTGGGCTGGGCCAATACCACCCAGGCGGTGGTGCTGGCGACGCAGGATTTTATCCAGCGTTATCCACACGTCACCCGGCAACTGGCAGCGGTACTGGTGCAGGAAGCCCAGTGGGCCAGCGACCCGGCGCATCTGACGGACTATATCAAACTGATGGCCGACCAGAGCCAGATTCCGGCGGCGCTGTTTGAAGAACAGTTCCGGCCGGATTCGCTCAACCTGCAAACGTCGCCGCGTCTGGACCCGTTCCTGCGCAGCAATCTGCAGGACAGCGCGCAGCGCGCCCAGGCCGCCGGGTTGATTCGCTCCGCTTTTTCGGTGGAGGCGTGGCTGGATAATCGCGTCGTCGATCAGGCATTGACCGAGCTGAAGCTGGAGCAACAGTGGCCGGACTATGACGCCGGCGGCAAGCCGCAATAGCGCATTATACGGCGGAGGGCGAGTACAGCCGGTCCTGTTCCAGAATGGCGTCAATCAGCAGTTGCGCCAGCGGCGGCAGTGGTTTTTGCAGGCTGGAGATAACCCCGAACCGGGTCTGCATCTGCGCCCATTCCGGTGGTTGCTCGGCGAGAACGATTTCCACCAGTTGATGGCTGTCGCGGCCGAGCGTAAATCCGTCCTCGCTGGAAAAGCTGATGGCCTGGGTGTGGCGCAGCACGCTGAACACCGAATAGATGTGGTCGCACTGAATTTGCGGGCGGTAGTCCGGCCGGCCGGTCAGCGCCGCCAGTACCTTGCGCATACCGACCGGCAAATAGGGGGAGGCAAGCGGGAAGCGCAGCAGGTCGTCGGGGGTAACCAGCGGCTGTTGCGCCAGCGGATGATCGCGGTGACAGATGAAAAAACAGCGGCGCGGGTTGAGCGGCTGCACCTGTAACTGCGGGTCCAGCTCGGCCTGCCAGGTGTCGGCCACAAAAAATGGCCACTCTTCGCTCTGTAGCCGCTGGTGCAACGCGTGCCAGTTATCAATGCAGTAAGTCACGCGCGCCTGTGGACGCAACAGATGGAAGGCGGACACCGCCCGCGGGATCAACGCCGCCGCCGGTGCCGGGCCGCAACCAAACGTCAGCTCGCCGGCGTCATCCTCGCCGAGTTGTCGCATGTCCTGAATCAGTTCCCACGATAAGGTTTGCATACGTTGGGCGAAAGGCAGCAGCTTTTTCCCCTGCCAGGTGAGGGAAAACTGCTTGCTGTGTCGATCCACCAGCGGGTGGCCGAGGGTTTGCTCCAGCGTCTGAATACTGCGGCTGAACGCGGATTGCGACAGGCAAACCGCTTGTGCCGCCTGCACAAAACTGCGGTGTTCCGCCAGCGCCAGAAAATTGCGCAGTTGCCGTAAATCCAGATGCATGATGGCCTCGCTCGGGGAAATATTTCAGGCAGCTTGGGCTGATGAGTATCGGTAACGCAATAAACAAAAACGCATAACTTATAACGTGTTACCGGTTGTCAGGTTGCATTGACGATATACTGATTAGGGCGCGATGCGTGGTTTTTAGGTTTTCTGGCGTTTAGCGCTGTGCTGACGTGGGCGGCTTCGCCACGGATGCCGCCGCCATCGGGGATTACTGCGCCAGCGCGCAGTTTACATCCAGAATTTCCTCCGCCGAGCCACGGTTGAACAGGCCGATAAAATCACGCCGCACCGCCAGCAGAATCAGTTCGCCTTGGGGATTGGCGGTCAACGCCAGACCGTAGTTTTCCATCTTATCCCCCCGCGTTTGCACATACTGATTGAGCAGTTTGAACGGATCGGACCGCGTCAGGTCGCTACCGCTCAGCTTGGTTGCCAGATAATCGTGTTCCAGCAACGGCTGACCGAGCGATACCCAGTCGTAACCGAGATGGGTGTTTTGGGCGCGCAGCGTCTGGTAAACCTCGGGTTTCAGGCAGGAAATATGGATATGCAACTGGCCCTGCGTGCGGCCATACAGCGAGTTGATCGCCAGCCCGAGTTTATCGTCGCTGATGGGTTTGCCCATCTGGCTCGATAGCCGGTCGCGGTAGCTCCAGGCGGCGGCAAACCAGGCGGGCGTTCCCGGCTGCAGCAGCACCGGGCTCTCAATACCGCTGATGCGGTCGGTCGGGATCAGCAAATTGTGATACGGGCCGCGACGGTCTTTGAACAAAGCGTAGTGGCCTTGCAGATTGACGTCCAGACAAGGGGCGGGCGAGTGATTTTTCTGCTGGTTGGGTACGCACTGCTGGCTGACGAACTCCCACAGCGCGTTGCCGTTGCCGCGGCGGGCGTAAGGTTGCCAGAAATAGAGCAACAGAGTGACCAGCAATAGCGTAACGATCAAACCGATAAGGTATTTTTGGCGGATCATGGCGCGGCTCCGTAAACGATTATTGCCGTATGGTTATTGATAGCCGGGCGATTGTCGCAAGGTTATTTGTTGCAAGCTGATTCGTCGTATAACGAGACGCGACAAGCGGGCGCAGACAGGCCATATCGTGCCGCGGGCAGATGGCGCGATGATGACAACCGCCTGAGCCGGGCTACCCGGCCGATGCGCCATTGCCGATCAGCGCGCGGATAGCCTGGATGACCTCTTCCACCAGCAGGCTGCGCGCATGTTGCGGGGGGAAAATCGCCAGATAGGCGACGTCGATCTTCGGTTCGAAGGGCTTAATCAACAACCGGGCTTCGCTGGTGCGGGCGGTGATGGCATCGACGATCCCCACGCCCAGCCCGGTGGCCGCCATAACGCAACCATGGCGCAGCGAGGTTTCAATCGGGCTTTGCAGTACCACGTCCTGCGCGGCAATCGCCTGCGCCAACTGTTCCCGCAACACGGTTTTGCGCCCAGGCAAAATCGCACGGTGGTGGTTCAGGTCCTGGAGGGTGATACAGGTGCGCTCCGCCAACGGGTGGCCCGGCGCGATGACGGCGACCGCCTGGGCGACGCCCAGCAAGTCGGCCTGCAATCCTTTAATGGCGGCCGTGCTGTTGATAAACCCGATGTCGTATTGATTGCTGAGCACCATCTCGGTGATCGCCGGCGTGCTTTCCACATCCATCGACAACGCCACATCCGGGTATTTTTTCAGCAGCGAAGGGAAAATATGTTCCGTGCAGAGGTTGGCGAGGGCGGACACCGCGCCGATGCGCAGCACGCTGCCTTTGGCATGACGAATATCGTCCGCTACCCGCAGAATGTGATCGAGCCCCAGATATAACCGTTCGATTTCCCGAAAAAGCTTAAGCGCCTCTTCACGCGGCTCCAGCCCCCGGCCATCCCTGTCAAACAGTTTTAGTTTAACCGCGTACTCGAAATCCTTGATCAGCCGGCTGACCGCCGGTTGGGTGATATTCATGATGTTGGCGGCTTGTGTGATGCCGCCGGTCAGAATCACCTTATGGAATGCTTCAACCTGTCTTAAGTTGATACGGCTCATAGATGTTACCAACCATAATGTTTATTTATGTATTCGGTACAAAATACGATTTTTAATCATTCTAGCCAACACGTAGACTCCATCTATAAGGTTACAGTTTGTCATAGGTTTGAACAAAACATGATAAGCCCGAATGCGAGATGGATCTGAATTAAAGGAGTAACCATGAAAGGAACGTTGTTTGTTGCCGGCCTGATGACGCTGATGCCCATTGCGCAGGCAGCGGATTTGACGATTGGACTGGCGTCATCCACCACGTCGATGGATCCGCAGTTTTATGTCGGCGGCGCTAACAGCGCCATGGCCCGCAATCTGTTTGACGGGCTGGTTAACCAAAACGAAAAACAACAAATTATTCCTGCTCTGGCAGTGTCGTGGCAAGCCATTGACGACACCACCTGGCAGTTTAGATTGCGACCGAACGTCAAGTTTCATGATGGCGCCGATTTTAACGCCCGGGATGTGGTGGCCAGTGTGAAACGCGTCGCGTTGGCGGCAAAAAATAGCCCCAGCGCTTACACGCCCTATGTGGCGGACATCAGCGAGATTCGTGAAATCGACCCGCTGACGGTAGAAATCAAGACCAAGGGGCCGGCGGCGCTGCTGCTCAACAACCTGAGCCGCATCGCCATACTGCCGGCGCGGCTGGCCGACCGGCCGACCGACGTGCTTAACGGCGGTAAAGACGTGATTGGCACCGGCCCGTTCAAATTTGTCTCCTACACGCCGGACGACAAGGTGGTACTGAGCCGTAACGACCACTACTGGGGCGGCAAGGCCGAATGGGACCGGGTGACGTTGCGCGTCATCAAGAACAGTAGCGCCCGCATTGCCGCGTTGCTCTCCGGTGATGTGGACATGATCGAAAGCGTGCCGACGGCGGACCGCGCCACTATCGCCCGGCAACAGGCTTTCGTGACTGAGTCGGTGCCGGGTAACCGTATTTTGTATCTGCACCCGGATCAGGACAGGGACGAGTCGCCGTTTGCCAAAGGCGATGACGGCAAGAATCCGCTGAAAAAAGCGGAGGTGCGTCAGGCGATGTCGCTGGCTATCAACCGCGATGCGCTGGTGCAGCGTATTCTTGACGGCCAGGGGCTGCCTTCGTCGCAACTGGTGCCGCAGGGGTATCCGGGGTATTCCGCCAACATACCGGCGCCGGTTTACGATCTGGCACAGGCGAAACAGAAACTGGCGGCGGCAGGCTACCCGAACGGGTTTACCCTGACGTTCCACGCCTCGAACGATCGCTACCCCAACGACGCCAAAATCGCACAGGCGCTGGGGCAGATGTTCAGCCAGGCGGGCATCAAGACCGAGGTGGTCACCATGCCCGGCAACGTCTACTTCGCCAAGGCGGCGCAGCGTGAATTCAGCCTGGTGATGGGCGGCGCGGCGATTGAAACCGGCGAGGCGTCCGGCGTGCTGGGGCCGTTGCTGGAAACCTTTGGCCCGAATGCCGGTCAGGGAAACCGGGGACGGTATTCGAATGCCGAATTTGACAAGCTGCTGAATCAGGCTCGCGCCACGCTGAATGAACAGCAACGCGATGCCCTGTTGCAGCAGGTAACCGAATTGGCGATAAAGGAGCAAGGGGTCATCCCGTTGCTGTTTCTCTCCAATACCTGGGCAATGAAAAAAGGCTATAGCTACGTAGGCCGCACAGACGGCTACACATTGCCCTATTTCGTTCACAAACAGTAAACGGTGAACCTTTCACCCGCTACTGGTGATGAATGAAAAATGTACACCCCAGATAATTCGAGTCTTACCGCCAACACACCGGCAACTCGACGTATGACGGGGGTAGTGCGATTTTTACGTTAACACCAGGGTTATCCCATCAGGCCGTGTCCCGCTGCATTCCGCGGCGGGACACCCAGCCTGCAACCATCAGGGCAACTCTATGAGCGATTTCTTCGGCGTATTCCCCTATCTGATTGAAAAACCGCGTTTCGACGTCGCCAGCGTATTACAAGGAGTGGGCGCATTGTGAGGTCTATTCCCGTTATTATCGATTGCGATCCCGGCATTGACGACGCGCTGGCATTGCTGAGCGCGTTTGTTGCCCCACAACTGGTGATTGAGGGGATTACCGTGGTCAACGGCAATCAACCGTTGCCCAACACGCTGCGTAATGCGTTGCAGATTGTCGAACTGGGTGAGCGTACCGATATCCCGGTGTTTGCCGGTTGCTGGCAGCCGATGCTGCGTGAACCGATTCACGGCCAGTTTCATGGTAAAAATGGGCTGGGCGACAGCGATTTTCCCACGCCGCGTAAAACGGCGGAAATACAGCACGCGGTCAACTTTCTGATCGCCCGTTGCCGGGCGGCGGCGCACCGCGGCGAGCGTATCACGCTGTGTTCGCTGGGGCCGTTGACCAATCTGGCCAGCGCGTTTTGCATCGCGCCCGACATCGTGGCGGGAATTGAGCGGATTGTGTCGATGGGCGGCGCCTGCCGGGAGTGGGGTAACCGCACCATGACGTCGGAATTCAACCTGCTGGCCGACCCGCACGCGGCGCATATCGTTTTCTCGCAGGATGTACCGATGACGCTGTTGCCGCTGGATGCCACCCATCAGATGATGCTGACGCCGGAGCGCGTCGGCGAACTGGTAGCCAACGCCGGTCGGTTACGCAGCCCGCTGAGTCAACTGATGGCGTTCTGGGATCGTAACGACGTTAAACGTTACGGCTCCCGCGGCGGGCCGCTGCATGACCCGCTGGTGATCGCCTGGGTGCTGCGCCCCGATTTGTTTCAAACTGAACGGGCACGGGTATTCGTGGAACATCAGAGCGAATTGTGCATGGGGCAGAGCGTCATGGATATTTACGGTAAATCCGGCCTGTCGGCGAATGTCGATGTGGTCACCGGTGTGGTGGTCGAGGATGTGTTCCAGTTATTTTGTCGGCTGTTTGCCGCTTATGGAAATACGTGATGATGCGCCAACGAATCATTATTGATACCGACCCCGGCGTAGATGATGCCATTGCGCTGTGGCTGGCGCTGGCCTCGCCGCAACTGGAGGTGTTGGGCATTACGGTGGTGGCCGGTAATGTGGATTTGACCCATACGCTGGCGAACGCCCGGCGGATCGTCGCGCTGTCCGGCCGTGATGACGTGCCGGTGTTTGCTGGGGCGGAGAAGCCGCTGATCGGCCCGCAGCGCTACGGTAAGTACGCCCATATCGGCGCATTCAGCGATGAGCTGGTGCCGGCGGGCGAGTGCCGGGTCGCGCAGGAACATGCGGTGGATTTTATCGTTCGCACCGCGCGGCGGGCAGCGCAAGAGTGCAATCCGATTACCTTTTGCGCCATCGGGCCGATGACCAATCTGGCGCTGGCGTTGATTCAGCACCCGGATGTCGCGCGCGGCATTCGTCAGGTGGTGACCATGAGCTGTGCGTTTACCGCACTCGGCCACCGGACGCCGTGGGCGGAATTTAATGTGTATGCCGATCCGCATGCCGCCGGCCGGGTATTCGGCAGCGGTATCCCGCTGGTTGTCATGCCGCTGGACATGACGTTTCAGGCGCTGATTACCCAACAGGAAATCGACGTGTTGCAGCGTGATGCGGGGCGGCCCGGTCAGGCCATCGCCCGCCTGCTGTCGGCGTTTGACCGCAGCGACATGGCGCGTTTCGGGCGCGAAGGCGGCCCGGTGCATGACGTCACCACCATCGCCTGGCTCCTGCAGCCGTCGCTGTTTGCCGGCCAGGAAGCGCGGGTCGGGGTGACCGTCGCCGGTGAAACCGCCGGGCATACCTGGGCGGATTTTTATGGCAAGCTGTCGCTGGCGCCCAATGCACAGGTGATGCAGTCGGTGGATGAAGCCGGTTTTCTGTCGCTGCTGGTCCGGGGGCTGAGTCGCTACGGCCGGCCGGATGTCCCGGATCGCCCCGCTTAGAGCCTGTTGGGATAGGCTCTTAACCCCTCGCTAACCACAAGGACTTGTCATGGCTCGCTTTTTGCTCAGTCGTTTTCTGCAAACCCTGATAACGCTGGCGGTCATGTCGGTACTGGTGTTCGCCGGCGTTTATCTGGTCGGCAACCCGGTGGATGTGTTGCTGGGCAGCAACGCCACCCCGGCCGAGCGCGAGGCGGTGATTCGTGCGTTCGGTCTGGATAAAACCCTGTGGCAACAATACCTGCTGTTTGTTACCCACGCCTTGCAGGGCGATTTGGGCAACTCCTTCATTTTCAATCAACCGGCGCTACACCTGATTTTGCAACGTATGCCCGCCACGCTGGAACTGGCGCTGGCGGCGTTTCTGCTGTCGCTGCTGATCGGTATTCCGCTGGGGGTGTTCGCCGGCTTACGGCCGGACAGCCTGGCGGCGAAATCGGTGATGACGATATCGATTTTGGGCTTTAGCCTGCCGACCTTCTGGATCGGCATGATGATGATCATGCTGTTCAGCGTGAAGCTGGGGTGGCTGCCGTCGTCGGGGCGGGGCGACACCGTGACGGTGGCCGGGGTGCCGCTGAGTCTGCTGACGGCGGATGGCTGGCAGCACCTGCTGCTGCCCGCGCTCAATCTGGCGCTGTTCAAGATTTCGCTGATTATCCGCCTGACCCGTGCCGGTGTGCGGGAGTGCCTGCAACAGGACTACGTGCGTTTTGCCCGCGCCAAGGGGTTGTCGGAGCGCCGCATCCTGTTGGTGCATGTGCTGAAAAACACGCTGATCCCGCTGATTACGGTAATAGGTCTGGAATTGGGGTCGTTGATTGCCTTTGCGGTGGTGACTGAAACTATTTACGCCTGGCCGGGGATGGGCAAACTGATTATCGACGCCATCGCGGTGTTGGATCGCCCGGTGATCCTGGCTTATCTGATGATGACGGTGGTGATGTTCAGCCTGATCAATCTGCTGGTGGATGTGCTGTACGCGGTGGTGGACCCACGTATTCGGTTAGGAGGTGGGCAATGAGCCTGTCGGGACACTCGGTGCAGACCCCGGCCACCGCGTCGGCGGCGCGTTCGGCGTGGGCGCGTACGCTGTCGGTGCTGTTGCATGACCGGCTGGCGCGGCTGGGGATAGTGGCGCTGACGTTGATTGTCGTGCTGGCGCTGCTGGCACCCTGGATTGCGCCGCAAAACCCGTATGACCTGACCCAACTGATGATTATGGATAACCGCCTGCCGCCGGGTTCCGCCGGTATGGGCGGGCAGACGTACTGGCTTGGCAGTGACGATCAGGGCCGCGACTTGCTGAGCGCCATTCTGTACGGCACCCGCACCAGCCTGATGGTCGGGGTCGCCAGTGCGCTGGCGGCGCTGCTGATGGGGATGACCGTCGGCATGTTGAGCGCCTGGCTGGGGGGGAAAACCGACGCGTTGCTGATGCGTATCGTCGATATCCAGCTCAGCTTTCCGCCGATTCTTATCGCCCTGATCCTGCTGGCGGTGCTGGGGCAAGGGGTGGACAAAATTATTCTGGCGCTGGTGATCACCCAGTGGGCGTATTACGCCCGTACGCTGCGTGCTTCCGCGCTGCTGGAAAGCCGCCGTAACTATGTGGAGGCGGCGCGCGGCATGGCGTTTTCCGCTCCACGCATCCTGTTTCGCCATATGCTGCCCAACTGCCTGCCGCCGCTGATTGTGATCGCCACCATGCGTATCGCTTACGCCATCATGCTGGAGGCAACGCTGTCGTTTCTCGGCATCGGCCTGCCGGTTACCGAACCGTCGCTGGGGTTGCTGATCGCCAACGGCTTTGACTATCTGCTGTCCGGCGATTATTGGATCAGCCTGTTCCCCGGCGTGATGCTGTTGTTGCTGATTGTGGCGATCAACCTGATCGGCGACGCTCTGCGTGATGCACTGAATACCAGACAGGAGGAGTGAGGCGTGAATCAGCCGGTGCTGCGTGTTGAACAACTGAACACCGCGTTTCGGGTCAACGGTGAGTGGCTGAAGGTGGTGCAGGATCTGTCGTTTGAGATTGGCGAGCGGGAAACCGTGGCGCTGGTGGGGGAATCCGGTTCCGGTAAAAGCGTCACCGCGTTGTCCATCATGCGCCTGCTGGCCGGGCCGCAGGTGCAGACCCGCGGGCGGGTGCTGTTCGACGGCCGCGACCTGCTGGCGCTGCCTGCCCGCGAGATGCAGCACATCCGCGGTAATCGCATCGGCATGGTGTTTCAGGAGCCGATGACCAGCCTCAATCCGGTATTGACAATCGGCACTCAAATTACCGAAGTGTTGCGACGCCACCGCGGGATGGACCACGCCGGCGCGCGGGCGGAGGCGGTACGTCTGCTGGAAAGAGTGCGCATTCCCGCCGCCCACTCCCGGCTGGATGAGTATCCGCTCAGCTTTTCCGGCGGTATGCGCCAGCGGGTGGTGATCGCCATCGCGCTGGCCTGCAATCCCCGTTTGTTGATTGTCGATGAACCCACCACGGCGCTGGATGTCACCATCCAGGCGCAGATTCTGGGGTTGATTAAGGCCTTGCAGGAAGAAGAAGGTATGTCGATCCTGTTTATCACCCACGATATGGGGGTGGTGGCGGAAGTGGCCGATCGTACCCTGGTAATGTATCGCGGCGCAGGGGTGGAAATGGCGGACACCCGCCGGCTGTTTCGTGCGCCGCAACATCCATACAGCAAGACGCTGTTTTCCGCCGTGCCGCGGCTGGGCGACATGTCGGATAGCTGTCTGCCCCGGCGGTTTGCGCTGAGTGGGCAGCCGGAAACCGACGTGCTGGAAGATACGGTCAGACCGGGTGAGCCGGTGCTGGCGGTCAGCAATCTGGTCAAACGGTTTGAGGTGAAAAGCGGCTGGCTGCGACGGGTGACCGGCCGGGTGCACGCGGTGGAAAACGTGTCGTTCAGCCTGCAACCGGGGGAAACCTTGTCGCTGGTGGGCGAATCCGGCTGTGGCAAGTCCACCACCGGGCGCGCTATTTTGCGGTTGCTGGAGCCGAATGGCGGCGCGGTATCGCTGTGCGGCGAGAACATGCTGAGCGCCGATAAATCGGCACTGGCCGGTTTGCGCAGGCGGGCTCAGATGATTTTTCAGGACCCGTACGACAGCCTCAACCCACGGCTGACGGTGGGCAACGCGATTGCCGAGCCTATGGTAAGCCACGGCCTGGCGTCAGCGCGACAGGCGCCGCAAAAAGTGGCGGAACTGCTGGAAAAAGTGGGGTTGCAGGCCGACATGGCCGGGCGCTATCCGCACCAGTTTTCCGGCGGGCAGCGGCAGCGTTTATGTATCGCGCGGGCGTTGGCGCTTAATCCGCAGGTGATCATCGCCGACGAAGCGGTGTCGGCGCTGGATATGACCGTCAAGGCGCAAATCGTCAACCTGCTGCTTGACCTGCAACAGCAACTGGGGCTGGCTTATCTGTTCATTTCTCACGACATGGCGGTGGTCGAGCGCATCAGCCATCGGGTCGCGGTGATGTATCAGGGCGAAATCGTCGAGATAGGCCCGCGTCAGGCGGTATTCAACACCCCGCAGCACCCGTATACCCGCCGCCTGCTGGCCGCGGTGCCGGTGCCCGACCCGGAAAAACGCGTGCGTCGATCGCTGCTGGCGGAAGAGTTACACAGCCCATTGCGTCCGCTGGGGTATCAGCCACCGGCGCGCCGTTACCGGCAGGTCGGCGACGGCCATCTGGTGCTATTATCCTGAGCAACTATTATCCTGAGCAATGAAGCGTCGCCTCTGAAAGGAAAATGCAGCATGAAAATAATGATGCCGATGGGGATGGTGCGATGGGGTCTGGGAGGCGGTAACGACATGCCGGTGAGGGCGCTTCTATTGATAGGCGTTTAATCAGGAGAGTGGCTCGTCATATCCATCAAGAGAAAGAGAATGCCTTGGTGCTTCCCTTATTTTATTGCGTATTGCTGTTAAACCTCACGCGTCGGTCATTTTACATCTGCCCTATTTATACCTGTCATACTTCTTTATATCGTCACACTTCACGTTGCAGGCGCGTTGGCTTTATATAGGCAGGTAATAACAACCCACATAATCAAATCTGCCATTTATCACAGGGTACGGAACAATTATTGCGGGAAAATGGTGGATAAATGAGCGGTGGTCTATGCTTTTTAAAACAGGAAGATGCAGCAGATGACGTGAGACACATATTTTTCTTTTTGATGGTGTATAAGAAGTAAGAGTTATTTGAAGCACGTCCGCGATCGCGTAGAGTGGAGAAAGGGCTATCAGCCTGATTTACCTGCATTACTGAAGTTGCCTTATAACCATACATTAATAATTATTTGCATTGAGGACAGAATGGATAAATTTCAAAGAGAGATTGAGGAAAGAACTAATCTTACCTCATCCAACAAGTTTGAATTGTTATTGTTCCGTTTGGGATCGGCCACGGGTGAAGGGCCATCCGAGCTGTTCGGTATCAATGTGTTCAAGCTTCGTGAAATCGTTCCGATGCCAACCTTAACCAAGGCTGCGGGTATGGCTCCACCGATGCTTGGTATGATTAATATTCGCGGGCAAATTATTCCCGTTATCGATCTTCCGGCGGTGGTGGGGTGTGCGGCGAGTACCGGTCGCAATATCCTGCTGGTGACGGAATATGCACGCAGCACCCAGGCTTTTGCAGTTGAATCCGTTGATGACATTGTTCGTCTTGACTGGAGTCAGGTCAATACGGCCGAAGCGGGGGTCAGCAATACCTATATCACCAGTATTGCACGTCTGGACAGCGACCCGTCGAGCAACCGTCTGGCGCTGGTGCTGGATGTGGAGCAGATCCTGCACGATATCATCCCCACCGAACGTGAAATCAAGATTGAGAGCGTCGAAGAGAAAACCTTCCACCTGAAACCGGGAGCGGTGGCGATTGTCGCTGAAGACTCCAAAGTCGCGCGTAATATGCTCGAAACGGGGCTGAAGGTGATGAATATTCCCTACATCATGCATATCACCGGACTGGAAGCCTGGAACAAGATCAAGTTGATGGCGCAGGAAGCGCAGGCGGAAGGTCGGCCGATTTCAGACAAAATCGCCTTTGTGCTGACCGACCTGGAAATGCCGGAGATGGATGGGTTTACACTGACGCGTAATATCAAACGTGACGAGGCGCTGAAGCACATTCCCGTTATCATCCATTCTTCGTTGTCCGGCACGGCCAACGAAGACCATGTCCGCAATGTCGGCGCGGATTCGTATGTCGCGAAATTCGAAATCAATGAACTGGCGGCGGCAATCCACAAAGTGGTGGATCGCGTGAAACCGACATCCGCCAGATAAGGTCAGTACGTCTGCACGGCCCCGTGTCGCGTTGATTCGGCACGGGGCCGTTATTTTTCCGGCGGTGTTTCCTGCCGATATTCCTTCGTTAGCCTTTGCCCACATTTTCCTGCCATCCCGTCAGTACGTTTCTGCGCTTGTGCCGCCGTCGCCATGACCGGGTTGTTCACGACTCGCCGTATCAGCGAGTGAAAAGCGCCGGGTTGATCACAATTCGCGTTGCCGCGGGTGAAGGTGGAGAACCGCGCCCCACCTGCGCTGGCGCGGTCATCATCTACGGTATGCCAGTTATCTTTACTCTAAAGCTAACGATCGCGTTAGCGGCTTGATTGAAGCAGGATGCGCCGGAGAACATACTTTCCCCAGACCAAGGCAAATCAAAATGATGAGCTGAATCAGGAGGTTAATAATGTTGTCTGGGCAAACGTCACCGCGGGTCTGGAATACGCGCCGCAGTGAAAAACAACGGCGCAAAGCGTCGATACCCGTTTCGGGCAAGGTGCTGCCTACGGAACATCTTGCCGGGATGCTGGAGAAATTGATCGCGCCCGGCGATAAGGTGGTGCTGGAAGGCAATAACCAGAAGCAGGCCGATTTTCTTTCCCGCACGCTGGCAGAGGTCAACCCCCAGGTGGTGCATGACCTGCACATGATCATGCCGAGCGTCGGGCGCAGCGAGCATCTGGATATCTTTGAGAAAGGTATCGCCCACAAGCTCGATTTCTCCTTCTCGGGCACGCAAAGTCTGCGCATTTCACAACTGTTGGAAGACGGCGCGCTGGAGGTGGGTGCTATTCATACCTATATCGAACTCTATTCCCGTTTGTACGTTGATCTGATCCCGAATGTGGCGCTGGTGGCAGGGTATAAAGCCGACCGCAAAGGCAACCTGTACACCGGCCCGAGCACCGAAGACACCCCGGCGCTGGTTGAAGCCGCTGCATTCCATGACGGCATCGTCATCGCGCAGGTGAATGAACTGGTGGATGACGAAACGGATTTGCCGCGCGTCGATATTCCCGGCTCCTGGATTGATTATGTGGTGGTCGCCGACAAGCCGTTCTTTATCGAACCGCTGTTTACCCGCGATCCGCGGTTGATCAAACAAGAACACATTCTGATGGCGATGATGGCCATCAAAGGCATCTACGCCGAGCATCAGGTGCAGTCGCTCAACCACGGCATCGGTTTCAACACCGCCGCGATCGAGCTGCTGCTGCCGACTTACGGCGAACGGCTGGGGCTGAAAGGCAAAATCTGTAAACACTGGACGCTTAACCCGCATCCGACTCTGATCCCGGCGATTGAAAGCGGCTGGGTCGACAGCGTTCACTGCTTCGGCGGCGAACTGGGGATGGAAGCCTATATCGCCGCCCGGCCGGATGTGTTCTTCACCGGTGCCGACGGGTCGATGCGTTCCAACCGCGCGTTTTGCCAACTGGCGGGGCAGTATGCCGTCGATATGTTTATCGGCTCGACCTTGCAGGTCGACGGGCTGGGCAACTCGTCTACCGTCACCAAAGGCCGTCTTTCCGGGTTCGGCGGCGCGCCTAACATGGGGCACGACCCGCACGGCCGCCGTCACGCTACACCGGCCTGGCTGGCGATGATTAACGAGCCTGACCCGATGCAGCGCGGGCGCAAGCTGGTGGTGCAAATGGTGGAGACCTTCCAGGCCGGCGTTAAACCGACCTTTGTGGAAAAACTCGATGCGGTGGAGGTGGCGAAAGCCGCCGGTATGCCGCTGGCGCCGGTGATGATTTATGGCGACGACGTGACCCATGTGCTGACCGAAGAGGGGATTGCCTACCTCTATCGCGCCAACAGTTTGGAAGAACGCCGGGCGATGGTGGCGGCGGTGGCCGGGATCACCGACATCGGGTTGGGTGTAGATGCGCAGCGCGTGGCGGAATTTCGCCGCAGCGGCAAGGTGGCCTACCCGGAGGATTTAGGGATCCGCCGTACCGAAGCCACCCGTTCGCTGCTGGCGGCCGGCAGTGTGGCCGAGCTGGTGGAATGGTCAGGCGGTTTGTATAACCCGCCGGCGAAATTCCGGAGCTGGTAAATGAAAACGCAGCGACAGTCCGATGCACCCGGCTACGCCCAGTGGCTGGCCGCTACCGCGACGCATTGCCTGATAGACGAAGCGCGGCTCAGCCCTAAACCGGGGCTGGTCGATAGCCGCGGCAGCGGCGCGCATCAGGATTTGACGCTCGCACTGATGGAACGCTCCGCTCACAGCCTGACCGCCACTTTTCATACGCTGGCGCTCCAGAGCTGGCAATGCCCGGCGGATACCGCGTTACGGCAAATCGTCGGCCGGGTAGGGCGCGAAGGCGAACGGCAGATGATGCTGGCGACCGGCGGAATCAATACCCACCGTGGGGCTATCTGGGCGTTGGGTCTGTTGGTCAGCGCGGCGGCGATGCTCGGCGGCCTTGGCGATGTTGAGGCTATCACCGACGCAGCGGCACGGCTGGCTCGGCTGCCGGATAACGGCGCGCCGACGGTATTCAGCAAAGGGCGGCTGGCGACGCAGCGCTATCAGGTGCCGGGGGCGCGGGAAGAGGCGCAGCAGGGCTTTCCGCATATTACCCGGCTGGCGTTGCCGCAACTGCGACGCAGTCGGCGTCGGGGCGCCAGCGAGACCGAAGCACGGCTGGATGCGCTGATGGCGGTCATGACGTCGCTGAGCGATACCTGCGTGCTGTCGCGCGCCGGGCTTGACGGATTGCAGGCCATGCAGCATGGCGCGCGGGCGGTACTGGCGGCGGGCGGCGTGTCTTGCCCTGCCGGCCGCCAGGCGCTGGCGCAACTGGATACACGTATGCTGGCGCTAAACGCCTCCCCCGGCGGTGCCGCCGACTTGCTGGCCGCCACGCTATTGCTCGATGGTATCGCACAGCCATCTTTATACGATTAAGAGGGTGTTATGGAACAGATTACATTGTCATTTCCGGCTACCCGCACGGCCAGCGGCAACGCGCTGGCGGGCGTGGTCGGCTCCGGTGATATGGAAGTGCTGTTAACGGCGGATGCCGGACAGACGCTCACCATCGACATCACTACGTCGGTGGATAACAGCCGGGCGCGCTGGCAAGCGCTGTTCGCCCGGTTAAGTACGCTCGGTAGCCTGACTGCCGGCACCATGACGATTCATGATTTTGGCGCCACGCCCGGTGTGGCACGCATCCGTATCGAACAGGTTTTTGAAGGGGTGAGCTATGCGTGACGACCGCAGTTTTATCGAACTGAAAGCGCGGGAACGTGCCCACGCGCTGCTGGATGAAGGCAGCTACCGCGAACTGCTCGGCCCGTTTGACGGCATCGTTTCGCCGTGGCTGGGGCCGCAGGGGATCGTGGTGCAGTCCGACGACGGCATGGTGGTGGCGAAAGGCACGTTGCAGGGCAAACCGACGGTGGTGATCGCCATTGAAGGGGCGTTTCAGGGCGGCAGCATGGGGGAAGTCTCCGGGGCCAAGATGGCCGCCGCGCTGGAACTGGCGGCCGACGACCAACGTAACGGCATCCCGACGCAGGCGATTCTGTGTCTGGAAACCGGCGGGGTACGGTTGCAGGAGGCCAATCTGGGGCTGGCGGCGATCGCCGATATCCACGCCGCCATTGTCGACCTGCGCCGCTACACGCCGGTGATCGGCATCATCGCCGGGACCGTCGGTTGCTTTGGCGGCATGTCGATTGCCGCGGCGCTGTGCAGCCACCTGATTGTCACCCGCGAGGCGCGTCTGGGGCTGAATGGTCCGCAAGTGATTGAACAGGAAGCCGGAGTCGCCGAGTACGACTCGCGCGATCGTCCGTTTATCTGGAGCATGACCGGCGGCGAGATTCGTCACCGCAGTGGTCTGGCCGACAGTCTGGTGGCCGATGGTGTGAACGCGGTCAGGCAGGCGGTGAATGACGCGCTCGCCGCTGGCGTACCGGCGCAGCACCGGTCGGATAACTATGGGTGGTATCTGGCGCGCCTGAGCGATGTCGATACCCGGGTGCAGGCCGATACGCAACAGATCCAACAGCTTTTCGGGGAGGTAAAACCATGAGTCAGGTAGCACATCGCGGCGCGCTATGGCTGGACGCACTGGCGCTCGGGAAACCGCGACTGAGCGGGCTGTGCCCGTCGGTACAGGTGGCCGACGGCGACATCGCCGGTGAGCCGGTGCGCTTTATCGCCGTTGTCCCGGATGCGGATAACCACTACCCACGCGCCGTAAAAGGCGAAGTCGGGCTGCTGGAGGGCTGGACGCTGGCGAAAGTGGTGCAGGAGACCATCGCAGCGGACCGCCACAGCGACAAAAAGCGGCCGATTGTCGCGGTGATCGATGTCCCCAGTCAGGCGTATGGCCGTCGGGAAGAAGGGTTCGGCATCCATCAGGCGCTGGCGGCATCGGCAGGGGCTTACGCCGAGGCACGTCTCGCCGGTCATCCGGTTATCGGTCTGATCGTCGGCAAAGCGATGTCCGGGGCGTTTCTGGCTCACGGCTATCAGGCCAACCGACTGATCGCTTTTAATGACCCGGAAGTCCAAATTCACGCCATGGGCAAAGCCTCGGCGGCACGCATCACGCTCAGAAGCGTGGAAGAGCTGGAGAAGCTGGCCGCCACCATCCCGCCGATGGCGTATGACATTCGCAATTACGCCACGCTGGGGTTGTTATCAACGCTGCTGGATATCGCCAACCCGGATGCGCCGTCCGCCGATGACCTGGCACAGGTGAGCACAGCACTGCAACAGGCGGTGACCGATGCCCGGCGCGATCCGTCGCTGAAAACGCGGCTGGGCGCGGACAACCGGCGCAGTTCTTCCCTCGTACGCGAGCGGATGCGGGCGCAATGGTAAGCGCGGTCAACCGCGCCGCCCGATAAGTCACACACCGGTGGCTGGTTCGTGTTGAACCACGACGGCCACCTATCGGTAAGCCAATAAAGAGACCTGCCAGATAACAGGGGCAAGGTGCCATTCGGCGCCTGCAGGATCCCTTTGTCTGAAAAAACGGCCGTCTGAAAATCGACAGACATTGCGCCCGCCACTGTGCGGACACAAGCCAAACCATCGCGCTGGAACCGATACTCTTTTCATTACAGGTGAATACGATATGACTTATGTAATTGTTCATGCCCTCGCGCCGATTTTCATCATCATGCTGCTGGGGTTCTGGGCCGGCAAAGCCAAATTGGTGGATAACAAGAACGTCGCGCTGCTCAATATTTTCGTGATGGATTTTGCCTTGCCGGCGGCGTTGTTCAGCGCCACCGTGCAGACGCCCTGGTCCGGCATTGTTCAGCAGTCGCCGCTGATCGTGGTATTGACGCTGGCGATGTGGATAACCTATGCCGCCATCTACTTTCTGGCCGTTAAGGTGTTCCATAAAACGCCGCAGGATGCCGCAGTGCTGACGCTGACCGTGGCGCTGCCCAATTACGCGGCACTCGGTTTGCCGATCCTCGGCAGCGTGCTGGGCGACGGCTCGTCCACATCGTTATCGGTGGCGGTGTCCATCGCTTGTGGTTCGGTGTTGATGACGCCGTTTTGCCTGCTGATTCTGGAACGTGAAAAAGCGCGGGCGTCGGGCGGCAGTCAGACCTCGACGCTGTCGATGCTGCCGGTGTTGATGTGGCGGTCGGTGAAAAAACCGATCGTGCTGGGGCCGCTGCTGGGTGTGGTGCTGTCCGCCATCGGTATCCGCATGCCGGAATTATTGCTGGCGGCGATCAAACCGCTGGGGTTATCCGCCACCGCCACGGCGTTGTTCCTGACCGGCGTGATCCTGTCGGCACGCCAGTTGAAACTGAACCCGATGGTCACCACCGCGGTGTTAACCAAGCTGCTGATTCAGCCGGCACTGGCGTGGGGCGTCGTGTTGCTATTGGGCTTGCACGGCTCGGTGGCGATCACCGCGATTCTGATGATTGCGCTGTCCGCCGGCTTTTTCGGGGTGGTGTTCGGTAACCGGTTCGGCGTGCAATCGCCGGATGCAGAGGCGGTGCTGCTGTTAAGCTCGGTACTCTGTATCCTGTCACTGCCGCTATTTATTACGTTAACATCAGGTATTTGAACGACATCAGGAATCTGAATCATGGTAACGATACGTCCGCACGATCTGTTATGGCTGGCCTCCCGCGATGCGTTGGAGGGCGTTGATGCCCCCTGGGTGCTCAGCCAATGGCAACCGGTGTTGCCGGTGGTGGTGCGGCGTGACGTTGACCCGGCCGGACGCGTTCCGGTCGGGGTGCGTGGCCTGCGCCGCGACCAGCGCGCTGCCGGGTGGGTGGCGGCAGAGCGCATTGTTCGGGTGGTGACGCCGGACATGCTGTGCGATCTGTCATCGCTGTTGCATTCGCCGTTTGTTTCACAACCGCCGGTGCAGGTCGCCATTCAACTGGCGCAACAGCACTGGCCGTGGCAGTGGGGCATCACCGGCGGTACGGGGTATGCGCTGGCGACCCAGGTGCCGGTGATGCATGGGGACAGCGATCTGGACTTGCTGATTCGCGCGCCGCAGCCGCTGGACCGCGACGCGCTGGCGGACTGGCAACGACAGCTGTCGTCATCGCCGCTGTGTCGGGCCGATACGCAAATTGAAACCCCCAACGGCGGTTTTGCGCTGGCTGAATGGTTACGCGATGGACAGGTGCTGTTAAAAACCGACCGTGGCCCGCGGCGGGTCAGCGATCCGTGGTCAATGGAGTAGAGCAATGAAGATTCTGTTTACCTTCCCCGGACAGGGCGCGCAGCAGGCCGGCATGTTGCAGCAATTGCCGGGCGATACCCGCGTGCTGGATGACGCGGCCGCGGTACTGGGAGACGAGGTTTACCAACTGGATACCCCGCAGGCGTTGCGGCATACCCGTGCGGTACAGCTGTGTCTGCTGATAACGGGGGTGGCCTGGGCCCAGGCGCTGATGGCGCGTGGCCTGATACCGGAGATGGTCAGCGGCTTGTCGATTGGCGCGTTTCCGGCGGCGGTGGTCGCCGGCGTACTGCGCTTTGACGATGCGTTACGGCTGGTGGCGTTGCGCGGCGAGCTGATGGAGCAGGCGTACCCGCAAGGGTATGGACTGACCGCGATTATGGGCTTAAGCCAGTCGGAGGTGGAAACGCTGTTGGTCGGTAGCGGCGCGTATATTGCCAACCTGAACGCTGAACGGCAGATAGTGATTGCCGGCAGCGATGAAAACATGGCGCAGGTGGCGGAGCGCGCGCTGCAACGCGGCGCCAGCCGGGCACAGCGTTTGCAAGTCAGTGTGCCGTCTCATTGTACGTTGCTGGATGCGCCCGCCAGACAACTGGCGGCAGCGATGGCGTCGGTTTCTTTTTCGCCGCCTCAGTGCTGCTACCTGAGCGGCAGTTCCGCCCGCGCCATCTGGCAGGCGGAGCGCATCGCAGACGATCTGGCGCTGAACATGGCGCGCACCGTGCGTTGGCATGAGGCGATGGTGGCGGCGGAAGAGCGTGATGTCGGGCTGGCGATAGAAATGCCGCCGGGCGGCGTGCTGACCTGCCTGGCGAAACAGGCGTTTAGCCGTAGCGAGGCGTTTTCACTGGCGCGTAGCGGCGTCGAGGTGGTGGTCCACCGCGCAGCCCAGCTCAAGGCGCAGGGGTAACGTTCAGGCTGCGGGCATACATGCGGCCTTCCGCCACCAGCGCCAGCAGGTTTGGGTCATGCTCGCGGTTGCGGGCGAACACGATGGCGATAAGCTGGCGCATTTGATAAGGCGTTGCCAGTTTCAGCAACTGCACATCGTTCTCGTACACTTTTTTCATCCGCTCAGGGAGCAGGGTAAAGCCGACGCCGGCCTGCACCAGACTCAGCATAGAGAAAATGTCGTCCACCCGCGTGACGATCTCCGGTTCAAAGCCTGCGATATGAAATGCTTCCTGAAAACCGGCATAGGTGGCGAACCCTTCAGACAGCGACACAAAACGCTGGTGATGAAAATCCCGCAGATCGGCCGGTTGGCGGGTATCCAGCTTTGCCGCCGCCGGTGCCGCCAGGCAGATCTCATCTTCAAACAGCGGCAGGAATTCCAGCCGGTTACGGTCGATAGTGTGGTCGGACAGCGAGATAAGGATGGCGTCCAATTGTTGGTCATCCAGCATGGCGAGCAGGCGCTGGTTCGACCCCATGGTTAAATCCAGCTCCAGATCCGGGCGGCGCAACTTGACGCCCATAATCAGGCGCGGCACCGTTTCCAGCGTCAGCGAATACAGCGTGCCGATGCGCAATCGCCCCTGCCCGACGCCGGCGGTCTTGCGCGTCTCTTCCAGCCCCCGTTCCATCAACAGCATCGCTTCCTGGCTGTATTCCAGCAGCGTATGCGCCGCCGGCAATGCCACCAGATTGCGCCCCTTGTGGATAAACAGCGGGCAGCGCACCCCTTCCTCCAGCGTATGCAGCGCCCGATGTACGCTGACGCCGCTCAATCCGAGCAGCTCTGCCGTGCGGGTGATGGTGCCGGTTTCCATAAACGTCTTGAAGATCTCAAGCTTGCGAAAGGTGATATCGCCGTCTGTTAGCATGTCGGACTCATTGTGTGCTTGCGCTGTGGATGTGAATGGCTAAACCGTAGGGGGAATTGTACCTGTAATGCGCAGCAAAAGGGGAATCAGGTGGTGTGTCGTTGTGAGCGCGGCCCGCCAAACGCGGGCCGCATTCGGTCAGCGCGGCGGTTTTCGTATTTTCGCCACGCACTGCGCGATGAGAAAAATCAGCGACTGGATAATCACGATGCACGGCCCGGTCGCACCATCAAGGAAATAGCTGAGCCAGGTACCGAAAACCGAAGAGAATGTCGCAGCGGCTACCGCCACCAGCATCATGGAACCGAAGCGTTTGCACAGCACAAATCCGGTAATGCCGGGGGTAATCAACATCGCGATCACCAGAATCACGCCGACCGCCTGTAGCGCGGCGACGATGGTCAGCGACAGCAGGGTCAGCAAGCCATAGTGCAGCAGTTTTACCGGCAGACCGCAGATTTGCGCCTGCGTGGCATCAAAACAGTACAACACCAGATCGCGCCATTTGATGATAACCACGGCCAGCACCAGCAGGCTGATCACCAACGTTTGTTGCAG
This sequence comes from Dickeya chrysanthemi NCPPB 402, assembly GCF_000406105.1. NCBI lineage: Bacteria > Pseudomonadati > Pseudomonadota > Gammaproteobacteria > Enterobacterales > Pectobacteriaceae > Dickeya > Dickeya chrysanthemi. The sequence goes on from NZ_CM001974.1 coordinate 1,689,240, forward strand.
TTCATAGCGGGTGATGCCCAGTACGTTGCCGAACAGGATATGGCTCAGATGCTGTTCGGTATTGACGCGGGAGAACAGCACCAAGCCGACGGCGAACATGCCGGAAAACAGAATCCCCATCACCGTATCTTCTTTGATACGGCAGCGTTCCTTCACATAGCCGGTCGCCAGCGCGCAAAACAGACCGGAAGCGAACGCGCCGATCGCCAGCGGAATGCCCGCCAGCCAGGCCAGCACCACGCCGGGCAGCACGGCGTGAGACACCGCGTCTCCCATTAGCGACCAGCCTTTCAGCACCATAAAACAAGAGAGCACCGCACACACCATGCCGACCACGCCCGCCGCCAGCATGGCTTTAACCATGAACGGAAAGGAAAACGGTTCGACGAGCAGAGTTAACCATTCCATATTATTTCCTCATCATCACCAGACGGCGTTGGCGACGGGCAGCCAGTAATCCGTGCCGGGGCGCGAAGACAAACGCCAGCAGAAACATCAGCGTCTGTAGTGAAACGATGACGCCGCCGGTAGCGCCGTTGAGGAAGAAACTCAGCCACGCGCCCATCGCGCTGGTCATCGCGCCAAGCGCGATGGCAATCAGTACCAACCGTGGGAAGCGGTCGGTCAGCAACCAGGCGGTGGCGCCCGGCGTAATCACCATAGCGATCACCAAAATAGCGCCCACCGTTTGCAGTGCGGCCACGGTGCAGGCACTCAGCAGGGTGAAGAAGATGATTTTCAGCCGCAGCGGCGACAAGCCGATGGTTCTGGCATGGATTTCGTCAAAAAAGGTGACGAACAAGTCTTTCCAGATAACGCACAGTACGATGAGTGAAATGCCGATAATCAGCGCCACCTGCACAATGTCTTCGTCTGCGATGCCGAGAATATTACCGAAAATGATCGACTGTACGTTCACCGCGGTCGGGTTCAGCGAAATGATCAACAACCCGGCGGCAAAAAACGTAGAGAAAATAAACCCGATCACCGCATCTTCGCGGATACGGGTCACCTGCCGGATGAAGGTCATGGCGAGCGCCGCCAGCATGCCGGCGAAAAACGCGCCGGCGGCGTAGGGCAGGCCCAGTGCGTAAGCGCCGGCCACGCCCGGCACCACCGAATGCGACAGCGCGTCGCCCATCAGCGACCAGCCTTTCAGCATCAGATAGGCGGACAAAAAGGCGCAGGTGCCGCCGACCAGGCTACTTATCAGGATGGCTTTGACCATGTATTCATACTGGAAGGGCACCAGCAAGGCATCAATCATGGCGCTTATCCTCATCATCTGCCGATGAGCGGTGGGGCGGCGTCAGGTTGCCCTTACCGTAAAAGACCGCCGGGCGTTCATCGTCCGTCAGCACCGTTAGCTCGCGCGCATCGGCGTCCTGATGCAGTTGTTGCCCGGACAACCGCAGGTAACGCAGCACGCCGCCGAAGGTTTTTTCCAGATTAGGGTGGGTGAAGGTGCTTTCCGTCGGGCCGACCGCCAGCACGGTGCGGTTGATCAGCACCACCTGATCGCAGAACTCAGGCACGCTGCCGAGGTTATGGGTGGAGACCAGAATCAGGTGCCCCTCTTCGCGCAGCGTTTTCAGCAATTTGATAATCGCATTTTCCGTCTGTACATCGACGCCGGTGAACGGCTCGTCCAGCAGGATGATTTGCGCCTGCTGCGCCAGCGCACGTGCCAGAAACACCCGTTTCTTTTGCCCGCCGGACAATTCGCCTATCTGGCGCTGATGCAGTTCCGCCATGCCAACGCGCTCCAGCGCCAGCGCCACCTGTTTTTTGTCTTCCGCTGACGGAATGCGAAACATCGACATCTTGCCGTAGCGCCCCATCATCACTACATCCTCAACCAGCACCGGGAAGTTCCAATCGACTTCCTCGGTCTGCGGGACATAGGCGATGAGATTGCTTTTCAGCGCTTGCCGGACGGGCAGGCCGTTGAGCGACACGCTGCCGGTAGAGGGGCGCACGATGCCCATAATGCTTTTAAACAACGTTGATTTCCCGCTGCCGTTTACCCCGACCAGCGCGCAGATGGTGCCGCCGTGGAGATGAAAGCTGGCGTTATGGATGGCGGTGTGGCCGTTGTTGTAGGTGACCGTGATGTCCTGCACGATCAACTGTGCGTCTTCTGCGTGCCGGGTCATTGGTTAAAGCCTTTTGCAATGGTGTCTACGGTGGTGTTTAACAGCGAAATATAGTCGGGAACCGGGCCGTCTTGGGTTGACAGCGAATCCACATACAGCACGCCGCCATAGCGCGCGCCGGTTTCTTTACTGATCTGGCGCGCCGGTTTATCCGATACGGTACTTTCGCTGAACACGACCGGAATCTGGTACTGGCGCACGGCGTCAATCACATGACGCACCTGCTGCGGCGTGCCTTGCTCGTCGGCGTTGATCGGCCACAGGTACAGTTCTTTCAGGCCATAGTCGCGCGCCAGATAACTGAAGGCGCCTTCGCTGGTGACCAGCCAGCGGTGTTCGGCCGGGATATTATTCAGCCGTGCGCGCAGCGGTTGATCCAGCGCCATAATCTGCGCGGCGTAATGTTGGGCGTTGCGGTTATAGGTTTCCGCGTTGTCCGGGTCGTATTTCACCAGCGCTGACCGGATATTCTCTATATAAATTAAGGCATTGTTTGGCGACATCCAGGCGTGGGGATTCGGGTTGCCGTTGTAAGGGCCTTCGTTGATCGCGATGGGCGTGACGCCTTCGCTGACCACCACGGAAGGTACGCCCTGAATGTTCTCAAAGAACCGGCCGAACCAGCGCTCCAGATTGAGGCCATTCCACAGAATCAGGTTTGCCGACTGCGTTTTGGCGATATCCCGTGGCGTGGGCTGGTAGTCGTGGATTTCCGCACCCGGCTTGGTGATCGATTCGACGGTGGCGGCATCGCCGGCAACATGTTGGGCGATGTCCTGAATAATGGTAAACGTGGTCACCACTTTGAGTTTTGCCATCGCCGGTAGCGAAAAAGCGAACAGTGACGCCAGCAGGGCGGCGAACAGCGGAGCGGCTGAAAAAGACAAAGGGAAGGATAACCGCGTCTTGCGCATCTGAAAGACCATAAACATAATACACTCCCAACAATGATAATGATAACCATTTTCATTTGAAATTAGGGCTATGTTAACAGACTACATTTAACACCTCAATAACACCACGACGTAAATTGTTTTAGGTGAAAATGGTTTTAACATCATGTGTTTTCTGATAACGCGGTACCGGTGGCGTAAACGTCCAGCCGCTTCAGACGGGCGCTGATGATCTCTTTTGGCCTTTAGCCGCGGCGTACGTTGATGTGCATTCCACTCGATTGACGATGGTACTCGATAAATACGGCTATCAATTCGAGCTGGGCAAAGCCAGACGGCGGGAAGAGGGTAAAGACGTTTTGAGTCTCTCGTCCGGCATTACACCGTGCCACCGTTACATACGGCGGCACGGTGTTTCTCGTCGAGGTTGGATGTCGTCAATCCGCTAACCGGCCGGTTTCAGGGCCGATCAGGGCAGGCGACAGGACGCGCACTACAACGCATTCTTCAGAATGGCGGTCACAACTTCCGGGGGGTAAGTGTCGGCAATGCCGAAGAGACGGACGTTGCCCTGAACGTTGTCGACGATGGCCGGCAGGTCGGCTGCGGTTATTTTCAACTGCGGCAGACGAGTCGGCGTACCGATGGTGTTAAACCAGTTTTCCAGTGCGGCAATGCCTTGCTCGCCGGTATCCACGCCAAAAATATTGCCGGCAAATCGTTCGAACTGCGCCCGGTTGCGCTCGAGATACCATTTCATCCAGGCCGGCACCACCACCGACAGCCCGGCGCCATGCGGCACGTTGAACAGGGCGGAAAGCGAGTGTTCGATGGCGTGGTTGGGATAGCTGAATCCTGCGGTGCCGGAGAACGTCAGGCCATTCAGCGCCAGCGTGGCGGCCCAGGCGAATTGTGCGCGGGCGTTGTAGTCCGCCGGGTCGGCAAGCAGGGCTTCCGTGGTTTCGACAACCGTGTTGATCAACGATTCCACCAGCCGTGATTGCAGGTGAGGATGGACGGTGGCGGTAAAATACACTTCGATCAGGTGGGCGATGACATCCGACGCGGAATACACCAGATAGTCCCGAGGTACGCCCTGCATCAGCAGCGGGTTGACGATCGACACTTTCGGGAACAAGACGCCCGAAGAGATAAAGATTTCTCCTGCGTTTCGTCATTCGTCACCACGGCGCCCGGGTTCATTTCACTGCCGGTTGCCGCCAGCGTCAGAATCGAGAACACCGGCAATGCAGACTCGACCGGCGCTTTCCCGGTAAACAGATCCCAGACATCACCCGGATAGCACACGCCGGCGGCAATCGCCTTCACGCTGTCGAGCACCGAGCCGCCGCCGACACTCAGGATCGCGTCGACCTGATGTGTTTTCGCCAGTTCAATACCTTCGCGGACTTTCGAGAGCTGCGGGTTGCTCACGATGCCGCCGCATTCGACCAGCGCGATACCCTGCTCGTTGAGACGCTGACTGACGATGTCGAAAAGACCGTCGCGTTTGATGCGTTCACTGCCGTAACAGAGCAGCACGTTTTTAATGCCATGATCGGCCAGATGCTGACCAATCGACTGTTCTTTGTCGACGCCGAATTCGATTTTGGTCGGATTAAAGAAAGTGAAGTTTTCCATATAACATCCTTTGACGTTGTCAGGATGCTCGCTTGACCGCCGGACACAGGCAATGGGGTGAGCAGGCTGACGCAATATACAGCGGAACGGCGCGCAATACGGTTGAGGGGTGACCGGTATAACGCCGATGCTGACCGTTTAATGTTCTTGCGGGATGCATTTTTGGTGATCTCGGCGAGTTATCGATAGACAAATACTCCGCATTTATTGCCTGATTCTCCAGGTATTGGGTTTGTTGGTTGGCGTTGTCGTATTGCAAGGCTATGCTGCGAAAAACCGTGGTCAGGGGCGAGGTATGCCGAATCAGCAACAACAGATAAAACCACAACACGCCGATGCAATCAGCCTGGCGTGTGAAGCAATGGGCGAGATTATCGCACGGTGGACCACCCGACAATCGGACTGCGCCACCCCGATTCCGAACCTCACGCTCTATCGCCGTGAGACGCCGATGCCGCCGGTCACTTGCCTGATCGAGCCCAGTATTGTGCTGGTGGTGCAGGGTGAAAAACAGATGGTGGTAGGTGGGGAGGCGTATTCTTACAACCCGCAACGCTTTCTGGTCACCTCGCTGGATCTGCCGGCGAGTTCGCAAGTGAACGTCGCCAGCCCGGAAAAACCCTGTCTGGGGCTGACCATGAAATTTGATCTTCGCATCATGGCGGAGCTGATCGCCCAAGGCCATTTGCCCTTGCCGGCTACGCGGGCCAATGACCGGGGGATAGGTATCGGCACGGTGACGCCGTTGCTGATCGAACCCTTCAGGCGGATGCTGGGTCTGCTGGATGAACCGGACGCGATCCCGGTGCTTGCGCCGCTTATCGAGCGGGAAATCCACTATCGGTTGTTGATGAGCGATCAGGCGGCGCGGTTGTGGCAAATTGCGGCGGTGGGCAGTCAGGGACAGCGGGTGGCCAGAGCCATTGACTGGTTGAAAATGAATTACACCGCCACATTGCGGATCGATGATCTCGCCGCCCATGCGCAGATGAGCACGTCGAGCCTGCACCATTACTTTCGGCAATTGACGGCCATGAGCCCTTTACAGTATCAGAAGTGGTTACGGTTGAATGAGGCCCGGCGGCTGATGCTGAATGAGAATTTTGACGCCGCCAGCGCGGCCTTCGACGTCGGTTATGAGAGCCCATCACAATTCAGCCGGGAATACGCCCGTTTTTTCGGTGCGCCGCCAAAGCGCGACATCGAAAGATTGCGGCGCAAAGCGGATCCCGATGGCGAGGGGATGTATGCTCGCTGAGCCCAGCCGTTCAGCGAGGGATCGTTTTCTTTTCCGATGCATCGGCGCTATTGTTTCAGGCATTCGATGTCTGTTTCAGGAATAACGACGATGAATGACGCGTTGACTATTGGCGAAGAGGATGTGCGATTCGCTACCCCTGATGTCGTTTTGCCGCTGGGATACCGCACTATTGCGCATCGGTTTTTTCACCATGCCATCCCGTCGCCTTATGAGGTGGAGGGGGCGATTGCCGCCATTGAAGATGTGTTGCAGGCAACACCGGTACTACGCCAGGTGGCGCAACAGGCCTCGTGCGCCGACCCGTATCTTAACCAGATAGCCCACATCGCGGGCAGCCATGATCTTCTGACCCAACAGCAGATCGAGGAGGTGTTCAACCGGGTTGCGGATGTGATTTCCGGCAGCCCCAAACGCGCCGGTGAATTTCCGGATGACGTCGGGTTCGTCAGCTATCTGGTCATCATGCGCGAGCTATCACACCATCTTAATATCCGGCGGATCACGCTGGCGTAACTGATGGCCGTGGCGTCGGCCAGCGAGATATAAATCAGCGCCAGATAGTTGAAATACATGCCGCCAGTACCGGATAAACCGCGAATAACATGGCCGAAAATATTTTGCGTTTTGATGCTTGCTGTAATGCTGCCTTGTCGTTTTAACCACAACAACAGTGGAAATAGGGCGACGAATGAGCGGAAAAAAATGACTTCTCCGGTAGGAATGGCGCCGTGTAAGCCTTTGACGCAGGCCAGCATGAATGTCGCACACAGCGCGGACATTATTTTCAGCAATATCCCAAGTTTGGCATTCATTGTCTTACCTTTTACAACCTACCGGTGTAGATGAGCCCTCACCTTAAAACGCCGGTAAAGTGCACCGATAAGATAATTTCCCTCTGCTCGAATAATCTTTTCTTATTACCGGATTCCGCCTGTGGGGCGTGATAGTGGTCATATAAATTGTGTATCTCGCGACAGGGTTTCCCTCTTATGCCGTTAATCGCAAAGTCCGTATATTCCAGAAAATACGGGCTGCCGTACTGGGCCGCTCCGGTAATGAAAAGTCTTGTATTCAAAGCATTAACACGTTGGGGGGAACATCATGACAGTGAAAAAATTATCTGCCGTTTTGGCGTCGTCAGTATTATTCACCGGCATTGGCGCGCAGGCGGACCTGCTGGCCGATATGACTGCCCGGGGGGAGTTGACGTGTGCGGTTTATTCTGATGTTCCCCCGTTTTCATCACCGGATGCGAATACACGTCAATTGGTGGGAATGGATGTTGACCTGTGCAATGCGCTGGCGAAGCAAATGGGGCTGAAGCTGGCGCTGGTGCCGACATCGGTAGAGCGCGCATTGCCGTGATTGTTATCCGCACGGAAGAAGGCTGGCTGTATCTGGCGACAGTCATAGACCTGTATTCTCGACGAATAATCGGCTGGAGCCTGAGTAACAGGCTGAAAACTCAGGTAGTGATAGACGCACTGGAGATGGCAATAAAACAGCGAAAACCGACAGGGCCGGTGATAGCGCATTCGGACAGAGGCAGTCAATATGCGAGCCATCGATACCGGGATGTACTGAAAGACAACGGCTTACGCTGCTCAATGAGCGGAAAGGGTTGCTGTTACGACAATGCGGTAATGGAAAGCTTCTATCACACGCTGAAAACGGAGTTGATGCGTGGCAAAGCGTTTGTCAGCAGAGAACAGGCGATGAACGCGATATTCGATTATATTGAGGTGTTTTACAATCGCCGTCGCAAGCACTCGACGCTGGGTTATCAAACGCCGGTGGATTATGAAGTGGCGGCGTAATTAGGTGGGTATAATTTCAGGGACAGATCACTTGAAAGGGGGCCTGCCCCATTACTCTCGAATTAGAGCTGAAATCGTCAACTAAAACTGGCGACAGATCCAGGCCTCTGCTCAATGACCCATTGCTTGTATTGAACATCTCAGGCCCCGTGCCAGGGGGGCTGAGATTGATACTTAACAATGTTGCGAGTCAATGTTCAGCTCCCCAGTACAAACCTTTAGGTGCGCTTAGGTGCGCTTGAGAAACCAATGACCTTCAAAGCCGGAGCCAGTTTGCTCATGCGAACCGGCACACCGTTGACCAACTCGAGTGTGAACCTATTACGCCTGTCGCGCGAAAGGGCAGTGGACAGTGCTGCCAGTGCTGCAGCAATGACCTCCGTTTGTGCTGCGTCATCCGGGTCGATATAGGTGAACAACTGGCGGCCCCCTTGCGGTAGGTAAAGCACAAGATGACCGCCATCGATAACGACTAAGGCTCCTGCTCTTCGGGCCGGCCGCATAAGAGAAACATGAGAAGGCCAGGGAAGGATCGTCCCGAAAGGATTACCTGGATCCACCGCACTGAGAGCGACGGGACTGGGTACCGAAGGCGTTTGTTCGGCCAGTTCGCGCAGGCGGTCTACGGTTGTGCGCTCGGCGAACTGGGCAGCCCCGAGTCCGAGTACAAAGCGACCTCGGATCACTCGCCCGGTGTCCTCCATACCTCTGAATACGGGCTGCAATGCCGAAAACCCGCCAGGGACGTTTTCATAGACGGTGACATTGCGCGTCACCACGGCGTAACGATCAAGAAGACCTTCGGTCCATGCGAGAGCCTGCACGGTATCGGGAAGGGGGTCTGTGCGTATCAGCGACCACCGGCCCGCCAGGGTCGCCGCATTGAGCCCCGAATGAAACGCGTCGGAAACCGCAGCCGACGGGAGTCCGCGCAGACCCCGCCTTCTGCGTGAGGATAATCCCCGGGGCTGAGGTTGCTGCGCTACCTGGGCAAGTGCGCGTAACGGTGTCCATGTGTCATTCGTGATACAACCCGCCCAGACGAGATCCCACAGGGCCGTGTGTAAATTATCAGACAACACGTCGGGGGAGTCGTGCCGATCGGGATAATCCCGGACGAGCTTGATCTGCACCTGCGTAACCAACTGGCGCACAAAGTATGCGCCCCCGTCGGAGAGCAATTCGAGGATCGCATGCTGCAGAGGCGACATGTCTGGTGCGACAGAGGCGTGCGCCGCCATGGACAAGGTTTCGGGGGCAAACTCCTGGAGGTGCAAAGCCACCAGGCCGTCATCATTGCTCAGTCTGCCGTGGCCTGACCATAATACCGTCCCGCTGGAGAGGAGTCCGTCGAGCATGTCAGACGCGTAGTCGCGTACGCGTGCGGGCAGGATCTGTCGTTCCCAGGCCGACGCAGGCAACGGCAATCCCGCCAGTTGCTCGATGACCTGTAGCACGCCTTCCTGGCCTTCCAGCGCACCACGTGCCGGGTTCCAGCCCTTCACTGCGACACTTAGTGATGCATCAGTAACGAGCCCTTGCCGTTCGAGAAGAAGGCGGGTGTAGGCCTGGCGGGGTACCGGCTGGGTGGCCTCGCGTGCGGCCTGTAATGACCGGATACGCAAACGCCGGAATACCTCGTCGCTCACCCATTCATGCTGCGCGAGCGGTCCGGCATCCCTGCTGACCAGAGAGGGGGATTTCGCGCTGCGCTTTATTCCGAAGTGGCAGGACAGCAGCTTACCCTGTTCGACAATCTGCTGCAGCGTAGCCGCGGCCACCGATACTCCCAGGCCGAAGGCCGAGGCCGCGTCATCCGTCGTAAAGGGTCCGCGGGTGCGGGCGAATCGTGCGAGCAGGCCGCGCAGGGGCTCGACTGTTGTCTCCAGAAATGCCGCCGGTAGCCCGTCAGGAAGGGCCACGCCCAGTGCATCACGCAACCGTCCGGCATCCTCGATACTGGCCCAGTGCTCCCGTGCGCCGATCCTGACAAGGATGATACGTCGTTCTGCCTCAAGGCTGCTGAGGAAAGTGGCTGCTTCGTCGGCCTCATTGTCCAGCCGCGCGACAACGTCCTGCGTGCAAAGTGGCCCGAGTTCGCGCAGCAGATCGGCCACGCCCTCCTTGCCTTTCGCTCTGTAGCCAGCCGCCAGCCGCTGCAACTCCTGATCAAGCTGATCCATCACCTGGGGGGCGAGCAGCTCACTGAGCTCGACCTGTCCCAGAAGCTCTCCCAGCAAGGCACTGTCAAGGGCAAGCATCGATGCACGTCGTTCGGCCATCGGCGCGTCCGTCTCGTACATGAACTGTGCGACATAGCCAAACAGCAGATCGGCTGCAAAAGGAGAGGGTACCTCTGTGGTGACATCAACAAGTTGTATCGTACCGGTATTCAGTCGCCCCATGACTTTATCAAGCGCATCAAGGTCGTATACGTCTTGCAGGCACTCGCGCGCGGTTTCGATCAGTATCGGGAATTCAGGATAACCCTGGGCGATCTCCAGTAACTGACCGGCACGAAGCCGCTGCTGCCATAGCGGAGAACGCCTGCCGGGTGTTCTGCGTGAAAGCAGTAGCGCACGCGCGGCACACTCACGAAAGCGTGCGGCAAACAGTGCTGAACCTCCGACCGCAACGGTTACGGTGCGCCGCAGCTTGTCTGGGTCGAAGAGGAACAGCTCCGCACCGGGCACCCGTCCCGTATCCGGGAGGCGCGCCACGATGCCATCGTCACTGGACACGACGGCCGGATCAATTTTCCAGCGCTCGCGGATGCGCTGGGCAATGGCCAGCGCCCAGGGCTCATGGACCCGACGCCCGTAAGGCGAATGCAGGATCAGGCGCCAGTCACCCAGTTCGTCATGGCATCGCTCGATGATTAGCGTGCGATCGGTGGGCAGCACGCCCGTGGCGGCCCGTTGTTCGAACACGAGTGCCAGCATGTTGCCGATGGCGTTCCCGTCCAGGCCGATGGTCTCCAACTGGGTTTGCGTACCGGGCCCGGGAAGGGGAGTGCCATCGGCTCCGGAGATGTCCAGTTCGAGCTGGCGGAGGAAAGTACCGATGGCCTCTCCCAGCTCGGCAGGCCGACCGATGCCGTCTCCGCGCCAGAATGGCAGGCGGGCGGAACGACCGGGAGCCGGGGTGACGACCACCTGGTCACGGGTGATTTCCTGGATGCGCCAGGAGGTCGCCCCCAGAGTGATCACATCGTTGACGCGCGACTCGTAGACCATTTCTTCGTCGAGCTCACCCACGCGGCGTGAGCCAGCACGTTCTTCACCTTCGGGGAGAACGACGCTGAACATGCCGCGGTCGGGGATGGTGCCACCGCTGGTGACCGCCAGCTGTTGTGCGCCCGGACGTGCCGACAGCTGACCGGTTTCCCGGTCCCAGATCAGCCGTGGCCGAAACCCGGAAAAATCATCGGAGGGATAGCGTCCCGCCAGCATATCCAGCGTGGCATCGAACGCTGTGCGGGGTAGTGTGAGATAGGGCGCGGCGCGGCGCACGGTAGCATACCAGGCGTCGACATCAAGCGGCTCCATCGCAACGGCGGCGACCGTCTGCTGTGCTAACACATCCAGTGGATTGCGGGGCGGGGCGATGGCCTCGATACGGCCGCTCAGCATCGCGTCGACAATAACGGTAGAGTCGATCACCTCACGTCGTGTCCGAGGATAGACGAGCCCGGTTGAAATGCCCCCAACCTGGTGTCCGGCGCGTCCAACACGTTGTAGAGCGCTGGCGACAGACGGGGGGGCTGATACCTGAATCACCAGGTCGACCAGGCCCATGTCAATGCCCAGTTCCAGGCTTGAGGTAGCGACCACACAGCGTAACTCACCGGATTTGAGTGCCTGCTCGATCTCAGCGCGATGCTCCTTGGACACCGAACCGTGGTGTGATCGGGCGATTGTAGCGGCAACGCCATCGGCGCGCGCCTGGGTGCTGCCTGCCGACGATTCGTACTGTGTGGGTGGGTGATCATCCCCGGTGGATGGAGTCTGCCCGGTACCTGCCAGTCTTGCTGCATAGGTTTCATTGAGGCGCGCGGTGAGCCGCTCCGCCACGCCACGGGAATTGGCGAACACAATAGTGGAACGGCGTGAAAGTACCTGGTCCAGAATACTGGCTTCCACGTGCGGCCAGATAGAGCCGGGTCGGCCATTGCCCGCGTTGTCGCTGGGTTCATGTTCCGGAATGTTCGACATGTCTTCCACCGGTACCACAATGCGCACGTCCAGGTGGCGCATCGATGGCGGCGCTACAACGATGACAGGGCGCTCTCCTCCCAGGAACTCAGCCACCCGTTCCACGGGGCGCACGGTGGCGGATAATCCGATGCGCTGTGCAGGCGTTTCCAGCAGCGCGTCCAGTCGCTCCAGGCTCAGTGCCAGATGCGATCCGCGTTTGGTCCCTGCCACGGCATGGATCTCGTCGATAATGATAGTACTGACGTCGCGCAGTGCTTCTCTTGCCCGGGAGGTCAGCATCAGGAAGAGTGACTCCGGCGTCGTGATGAGAATGTCGGGAGGACTGCGCACGAGACGGGCGCGCTCGGCTACCGTCGTGTCACCGGTACGCAGGCCTACCGTCAGTACCACGTTGGCATCGCCCCGTCGCTGACGCTCCTGCATGATCCCCTGAAGCGGTAAAGACAGGTTACGTTGCACATCCGCACCCAGAGCCTTAACAGGCGAGATGTAGAGAACCCGCGTTTTCGTAGCAGGTCGCCGGGCATTTTCAGGAGCCGGGGTGAACGTCTCAGTCTGCTCAATGAACAGCCGGTCGATGGCATGCATAAACGCGGCCAGCGTCTTTCCCGAGCCGGTGGGGGCGATGACCAGCGAATGATGCCCTCCGCCGATTGCCGTCCACGCAGCATCCTGCACAGCCGTGGGCGTACCGAACGTGGAGACAAACCATTCCAGGGTGGCTGCTGTGAACTGTCCGCCCGACAGAAATTCGTTTGATTGGGAGTTTGTCGTCACGAGATAATCAGCCCTTAGCCGTTTTGAGAGCGGCGCTCCATGCCTGCTGTGCCCATATCGTCAGTATTTCATTATCTTCAAGCACATCCACAGGCACTTCCCAGTACGATTTTAGCGCATGGTCGTTGCCCTCGGAGACATAGCCCAGCGCGTGTGAGCCTGCTGCCTCATAGTCGGCCCGGCTGGCATTATCCACTTTGAAATACAGGGATCCTTGCCAGACCATCGCGAATACGAGCCCGTCACGATAGAGTGCGACAGCGCCAAACAGGGGCCGTGTTGTGATGGGAGCCCAGCCTGAGAGCTCCCCGGCGTAGTGCGCGGCCAGCGCTTTGCCTTGTCCGGTGAGTTTGGTCATGTGTTACTCCTGTTAAATTGAAAATGGCCTTCGACGGTACGTAGCGGGTTCCGGCCACAGGGTGACTGTCCGAGTTGCCGGGCGGCTTTACACCGGGGGCTTTAAACGTTGAGGCACGGCTTTGAGCGCCAGCCGGTAGGAGTGTTTGATCAGGTCTTCTACCAGTTCCCGGGTCACGCCTTTGCCACCTTCAACAGACACCCAGTGGTGCTTATCGAGATATCTCCCGGGCGTTACGTTTTCATACTGTTCACACAGGGTGTTGATCTGGTCCGGCTCTGTCTTAACCGTGATGATTGGCTCATCAGGATCATCGGTGATGATGAGGAAGACTTTGTTGACGACCTTGTAGACGTCAAGTTTTTCGACAAACGGGCGGCCGTGAGTGACGCCAGGCAGTTCAGTCGCCAGGCGGCGTGCAAGAGGCTGCAACTGGCGTCTGGAGATGCCTTTATGTGCCGGCTGTCCGACATTGCGGATGCGCTTTTGCGGCAGACTCGCCTGAACCAGCAGGTAAGACTCCTTGATTTCCCGATGCAGCAACGCTTCCGTGATGGACTTGCCTGCAACGATAGACAGCCAGTGGCGCTTGTTCATGCGATGAGCCGGTGAGATTTCCTCAAATTGCCCGCACAGGATCGCGGCCCGAATGGGATCGGCTTTCACGATAACGGTGGACTTACCATCCACCTCGCCGATCAGCATAAACACTTTGCCGTGCAGCTTGTAGGTCGCCCAGCCGATCCCCATTGAGTGGTCGGGCGCGACGCCCGTGAGCGATCGCGCATAGTCATCGGCGACGTGAACGAGGTTCTGTTTGTCCATGGGGGCTCCTGACACTGTCTGCGTTACTCAGCGGACGCGGGAATGGATATACGTGCCGATTCTGGTGCCGATGTAGTGTTGACGGCTCAGTTCAAGGAATTTGCGGGTGATGATCGGATCGTCCTTCACTTTGGTGAAGTGCGACTCGCTCTGCAGCGTCAGGTCAGTCCAGGGCGAGAGAAGCACCGTGGCGGCAGGCAGTGGTTTGCAGCCTTCGCGAAGTGATACGAGCGTGGACAGTGCCAACCCTCCGCCGTGCAGGTAGAAGATCACCCGCGACGGATCAGACCCTGTCGGTTCGACCCACTCCGCAGGCACGCCGGCTGCGTCAACTTGCCGGAACACAACGTCAGGCAAGGAGGGGAGATCCCTGCCCAACGCATTGAAAGTGGTTCTCAATTCTTCGATGTCGGTCAATTGATCCAACGGAACGGGGCCGGCGCGCAGTTGTGCGATAAAACTCTGAAATTCCTGACTCAATGACATTCATTGCTCCAAATCGTCCGGTTGGGATGTCTGACGGTGACTGTGATTCGGTCCTGGGCTTGCCTGCCGATGTCGAAACGGGGATGTGCTTTCTGTGCCAATATCGGTGTCAGAGACTGCCGTTATGTTCTTTTTAATTGTCATTATGGGCCATGAGTGGCATTTTTTGTACAATTAAATGGCTTTTTAATTGCAAATATCGGACATTCTGTTGTGGGTGGCAATGTTATAAGAGGTATTTAATGAGTGCAATGGCGCGACCTAAAGTAGAGCAACTGACGTATAGCCCGGCCAGCGCCTATCCCTATGATCTTGAGGTGTTCCGTTTGTCGGATCTCAAGCGTCGCTCGACGGTACAGGCCATGCGCAGGACGTACTGTTACGAGTTCTATATGTTGATCTGCGTGACCGAAGGGCAATGCACGCACTTTGTCGACTTCGAACCGGTGGAATGCAGTGCGGGAACATTGCTCACGTTGCGGCCTGGCCAGGCCCATAACTTCGGAAGCGAGGAGGACTGGGATGGATGGATGGTGCTGCTTCGTCCGGAATTTCTGCTATCGGCAGAGGCTGCGCCGACAGGGGCTGAAATATCCCCTTTACTGGATTGCCTGCCCGGAAGCATCTGCCTTGATCCGGCGGAACTTAGACGAGTCATGCAGGATATTCAGTGCATCCACGACGATGCTCGCTTGGGGTTACCAGGGCGACCTGAAGAGCTACCTGGTATTGAGGCTGCGGACGTTTCGGCAAGTTGTCTGAGCGTGGAGGTACATGTGTTGCTGCGTTACCGTTTCTACGCGTTTCTGACCTGGCTGGCTTTCCTGCACCGGCAGCGCCAGGAACCCGCTTCTCAGCAATCAGCTATGCTGCTACGGTTACGGCAGTTTGAGAAACTGGTGGACGAGCGTTTCTCGCAATGGAGCCAGGTCGGTGACTATGCAAGCTACCTTGGTTGTACTGAGAAGAGCCTGACGCGCGCAACGCTGGCAGCCCAAGGGATCAGTGCCAAAGCCTATCTCTCAAAACGGATTGTGCTGGAGGCCAAACGGCTACTCACGCATACCGATTTGTCCATCGGTGCGCTGTCCGAACGTCTTGGGTTCGGTGAGGTCGACAGATTCTGCAAGTTCTTCAAGCGGGAAACCCGTTTTACGCCGAAGGACTTCCGCAAAAGCGCAACGACTTCCTGACCTCATGAGGATCGACCTTGCCACAGCACAATATATGCATATGCGCAAAGCCCCAGCAGGAACCTGTTGCGAGCTGGTATTGAGTCCAATATCCGGCGGTGAGCGATGTTTGCTTTCCTTGCCATCAGTCGTATCGAATACAAAAGGAGTAAGGTATGTCACATGCACTACCCATTTACGAGCAAAACTACAGTGATGAAGAACGTACGCTCGCAGACCATCTTATCGGTCTGGAAAAGTCAGCACTGGATAAGTGGTTCAAGGGTGATACATCCGGCTATGAATCACTCTGGTCAGAGCGCAGCTTCACGTACTTTGATGCTGTTGTGACCGAAAGGGTCGATGACTATGAAACGATTAAAGAGTTTCTGAAATCCATTGACGGCAAGTTGTTTGCTGACAGTTATGATTTCCTCAACCCCCGGATACAGGCGGTAAAAGATATGGCCGTGCTGACTTATCAGCTGTACGCGAAAACGAACCGGATTGATATGGAATACAACGTCATCGAGATTTTTCAGAAGGAAGATGACAACTGGAAAGTTATCCACTCCACCTGGTCATTTATCCGTCCTATGGACAAGAAATTCCCTCAGGTTGATGCTGTCATCTGATGTGATCATACTCTCAGCTAGGGGGATAATACAGTAAGGTCCAGCCCGTCTTGTCGGAAAGCAGGGCTATTAATATGGGTATGAATACGGTGTTACAGAGGCCGGACCAGAATATTTATAAGCTGATGATACGGGAGTGATTATGAAAAGAGAGACGCTATTCAGCTACGTGCGGGAACATTTTAACGCAGAGCCGGAGTATCTCTGGAGTAACTTGCCGGATTATGCCGTACTCCGTCATCATAATGGTGATAAATGGTTTGGTATTGTGATGCGTGTACCCGGTACGACGCTGGGGCTGAAAACGGATGATAAAGTCGACATCCTCGACGTTAAGGTCCGGCCGGAGTATATCGGTTCATTACGTCAGAAAGAGGGGGTTTTACCTGCTTACCATATGAATAAAGAGCACTGGGTCAGTATCATTCTCTCAGGGCCGCTATCTACAAAGGAAATACATGAGCTGCTTGCCGACAGTCATGAATTGACCTCAGGTTAATTATCGGCCTTGACGGTACATGTCCTAATCACGGCATGTACCCTGTCTGATATCTTTAGATTCCACCAAGCCAGTGCATATCCTCTTGTAAAGCGTCGATGGTGTTCCTGACTATCGGTAAGTGTCAAGGTAGTTGGCACCCCCG
>NZ_CM001974.1:1706221-1713406 GCF_000406105.1 Dickeya chrysanthemi NCPPB 402
GGGGGATACCACCATACCGAGGACATCCTCGAAATGGTCGTCATCATTGTGCCCGTTGTTAAGGCACGCTTCGTTGCTTATTTATTCCACATCATCATAAACTGGCTCTGCTGTTTTTGGATATTGCAGGGTCAGTGCTGGATCTGTTTCCTTGTCAGAACAGTTCTCAGGTTTTTTAGGCTGCGCAGATGCAGTCGTTCCCTCTGTCGGTTGATTGTTAGAATCATTTGTTTGATTAAAAGTATAAACATTATCAAATGCTGGTTCGTTATTAGCATTAAATCCCTGTGCCTTTTTAACATTAGGGCGTTGTTTCATATTAATGCTATGTGCTTGGCCTTTCAAAAAGATATTGGAGTTCATAAAAAGATCACCATCTTTATCGATGATAATCCCCTTGGTTTTTAGCTTTTTAAAGATGAGCGACATATTCGATTTCCCTATGCCCAAGTCACGACAGAGTGCCGCTTGAGAAATATGAAACAAATTGCCGAATTCCATTTTATTAAGGATTTTAGCAATCACCTTCAGTTCAGTTTTGGTAATATCAAGTTCAGCAAGGCATTCAAAGTTTTTCGTAAAGAGATGAACATAATCGACATCTTTTTTGATGGATTTAATGTTTTCTTTTCGCTGATATATGTTGGTCGTGTCTTTATGCTTGCTATGATAGTGCTCAAAAATCTGTAATCGCTGTTCCGGTGTAAAGTTGTTATCATCAATATACTGTTGTAGTTGGAAGGATGATAGTTCATGCAAGTGCTTAAAATCGATAATGCTCATAATAGTCTCCTTTTATTGTTCTTATTTTTTAATACATAACAGATTAAACCTGATCGTCAATAATAAAGTCAAAAATAAATGGAAAAAGTTTAAAGAAACTGGCAGGTCATCCAGTTATATCCCGAACTGGATAAAGTTTAGTTAAACTGGAGATGCCGCCAGTATGAAAGCTATATTCTTTTTTAGTGTTATTATAACGTCGTGAAACTAAGGTTATTGAATTTAATAACTCTAGTTTGTAAAATCAATAACCCTTGATATTCACTAGTTCTTATTTTTAATAACCTTTTACCATATAACTGTATGATAATAAAATTAAAAACGGTCCGTAATATCTAGTACTAATATAGTAAAAGGGAAACTTGTGCCAAACAAATGGCACCTTGTTATTTTGCTTGATTTTTCTTTGTATTTATATTCAGCGATGTGATTTTTTCATACAATCACGAAGCGCTGCTGGCATCTTAGGAATACTGCAATTGTTTTACCTTTATTTTATTGGCGGCTGTCGCCGCAATTCTTTATGGATAAATCCATCATTAACAGGGACAAGCCCTGTTTCAGCAATGTGATTGTTTCGGACAATCACGAAGTGCTGCTTCTCTGAGTATAGTTTTCCTATACGTTTAAGAGCAAATGCTATATGTTATCGCGGTAATACTATGTTCGAACATAGGATCAAATTTATAATTTGATGATAAAACGATCTAAAACAGATCTTTTTCGTCCTTACTATCAAATATTAAAAATACCATTTCAAGATAAAATATATTAATGTCAGAGTCAGGGCGTAGCCGTGCTCATGAAAACAGGTTCATCGTTTTCGATAGCACATGAGCGTTAGCTCATAGAAGATGGTGATTTTCAAAAAAAGGTTTTAATAAAATAGGAAGGAAAGCTTCACAATAAAAAATGCAAATTTTACACATAAATGACTAATCACTTTTAATGTTGAAACCCTGTATGGCGATCATAAAAATCGCCCGGTTTCTTTTAATCCTCTTAAGTATTATCTCTTACTTCTTGCAAAATTAAATTAAGGAAAAATCGGCCTGTAGCCCTTGCGGTATAAGGCTTAGGACGAAAGTATGCGACTGACTGTACGGTCAGTGTTCCTGACTCTATAGTCAGTATTCCTGACTGCACAGTGAGCTTTCCTGACTTTGCAGTCAGTTTATATGTCATTTTATAGCTTAAAAACGACAGTGCTTTAAATTATCGTCACTGGAATAGTTGCGTTTTTTAAAATATTTCCGCAAAAAAAATATGCAAAAAAACTTGATATCTATTTTGTTCATGGTATTTAATTTATTATAAATAAAATAATAAGAGGAAACACATGATGAATGAAATAGTTGTTGACTTGGATTTAGGCTTAAACCCTTTTTGCTTTGATACAGAACTAAAGATTGAAACCCGAAAGAAAAATCTGACTGTTTCACGAGGAACGGAACTTATTGAAAAAAAAGATACCAGTAAAAGCTACTTCGCCAATATCGTACATACACAAGAGGTCGATAAAGAAGAGTTTATTAAACTCTATACCTCTCAGATAAAAGCGTACTTTGATCTCACGAAAACTGCCTATAAAGTATTTTTTATCTTTTTACGTATTTATCAGGATGCGATAGGAAAAGATCACTTTTACCTGAGTTGTAAAAAAGCAATGTCGCTTGCGGAAAAGATAGATCACTTTGTTTTGTCTGAATCAATCTTTTACAGAGGGATAAAAGAACTTATCGAAAAACGTATCATTGCTAAAACCAATGAGAAAAACTGGTATTTCATAAACCCTGCTATTGTTTTCAATGGTGATCGTGCTCGCTTTGTTTCAGAGATTATAAAAAAGAAAGAAGCAATGGAAGAACAACCCGAAAGCGTGGTCAGCAATGATGGTAGTAATAATAATGTTAAAGGAAAAAATAAGTCAATTGAGTCAGTCATAGAAGATGTAAGTAGCCAAGAAGATATAGATGCGTTAATCGTAAGATTACAGGCTAAAAAGTCCCAAGGGGAAATGATGAGTAAAAGCATGGATGGATATACCACTCTTTTACCACCAGAAGAACCATTAGATTGGCACAGTATTTAAAATTAGTCACATTATTATGTAGCAATAGGGCGTATTTCCTATTGGGTAGTGCTGGATATGTTTATTAAAATTTTTGGTTTGATAGTATTTTTTATCAAGGTAAGTTTCAGCAAGTGAATGAAGCTGATCATTTTCTATTACCTTTGTGATACCAACAGCCCAGACACTGCGAAGATCTAGTTCGGATTTTCGCATCTGACCGATTTTTTTCAGATCGCTAGCCATATTCTTAACACAAGTTGTTGGATTAGGATTCTGCTTAAATTCAATTGCCATGTATCTTTCTTGTACCCATCCTTTTTTACGTAGTAGAAAATCTGGGCGGAAATAATATTTTTCTTTATTTTGACGATAATCAAACTCAAGTATCTGTTCTCGCCAGTATAAATGTTCAGTATTTGCCAACATATTCGCAAATTCAACTTGCAACCAAATTTCCCATCCGGTTATTTTGTGTTCATGAATGATATGTAGTTTTTGTTGAATATTTTTTTGAGAGAAAAAATCACTTAACAGTCCATTTAGATGCTGAAAATCTCTGTTAATCATAAATTCTTGTCCGTATATATTTTATTAGTTGTATTTTTTACGTTCATATCTTACATCAATATTCTTTAAAATAAAAGGTAAAACAAAGAATGAAAATTTTATTTTTATAAAAAATAGCATATCGATTCGAATGCGGAGAGAAGGCAAGTTTTGTATTAACAAAGTAGTTATTCGACTGAGATCATATTCATGATGAGGGGTATTCACAAAGATAATTTTCAGTGATTGAGTAAAAGAGCTACACGAAGGTATTTCATATTGAAACGCTGGGTAACGTATTATTTATATGAGTTAAATTTGATTTGCCTATAATAAACATGGTATTAAAAATAAAACAAAAAGGAAAATAAAAAATGACTAATATTAAAATCATCACACTATTTAATACTAATGATAAAATACCATTTATGACTTGTGTTGTTAAAGATGTTGAAGAGAATGAATGTGGGATAAAGCTTACCCTCGAAAACAACAATAACATCTATGTCAAAGATTACCATTCTTTCTTCCTATCTGAATCAGCAAATGATTGCGATAAGGAGCGAATGGTAAATGTGTATGGAAGATTGATTTCTGAACTCAGCCAAGTAAGTGAAGAAACAATAAGATCGTTGATGTCAGAAACAAAAATCTACAACAGTCAGCATCCCAACACGCCCGTTAGTGTTTTGGATGATTATTATTACTGTGGCAGAGTGAAAGCCAATACCTCAGATGAACCCGCATTGATGAATGCACTTGGCCTACAGGATCTGCGTGCAGCCATAACAGAAGATGTCTTCTTATCCGAACTGGAAGCCTCTGGCGGTATCGTACTTCACACGGACATGGGCTATCCAGTAGCGGAATACAAAAGTACAGACATCAGAATAGCTATAGAGCCGATAAACCTTGCGCACATCCGAGATCTGACCGATGGCTATGTGGTAATGTTCAGAAACGGTGAGTTCGAGCATGAGATTGAGGGCGATCTCTATGAAGCGTTATCTAAGGCTGTTGATAGGCTTAAGATCGCTGTTGTGATGTTTAGAGAAATTATTTCACATTAAGTAACTATGCGAAAGATGTATACCTTTAATTATGAGTCGAATTTTATTAATATCAATTAATGTCTACGGATAAAAAATTGTATTATCATCATTATCTAGCATGATGAATCTCTCATTATTTGAAAAAACTCTTTCTTCAGAAGCGTTCCATATAATAGTGTTAATGTTAGCAACATCATATTTGCTAGCGTAATGTGTTCCATTTAACGGTATATCTTTCGTTCCTACAATATACATGTTTTTATTTATAGGGATAAGTAATATAGTCCCTATTGATAATAAACCAAAAATTTTCCTGTCAGGATTAGCTAAAATAAACGGAGCGTCGCTTGTGATTATATTTATATTGTCTTGAGTTGTGCATAACTTAAAATTGAAATAAAATAAGCTATTAGCAACCGTTTTTATCTGCTCTAGCTCAATGCAAATAATATCATCCTTTATAAAATCGACACCAGAAATATCTAAATTCCCTCCAGCAGTATCAATGTCATTTTTCATGCTTATCGCTATTTCTTTACATCTCCTAAGCGGAGATTCAATGTTATTCCTCCATAAAGGTGTTCTCAAGAAAAGTGAGGATAATAACCAAATAAATCCTTCATTGTCTTTATTGAAAATCATATTTAATTTTAAATCATCAAGAAATTTTCCAATTTTAGGTTCAACAACATCTCCATACCATTTTTCTATCAGTAATGGGTTCGTGTTATTTTCAAGTTTATAATAATTATTTTTCGAACAGGCATCATTAGGATTTGTTCCATATGTTTTTTTCACACCATCTTTCGGGAAAGCCCAAAATCTTGAATCCCTTTCCCCTCCATTGGTAAAACCTTTAAGGTAGCAGGCTGGAATGAAATGGTGATTAGTTTGTTTTCCCACAGATACCCCTTGTTAAATGCCCTGATTATAATTTATATGGTTTGATGAACCTTTAAGGGAAGATTAGTATTTTACCGATAATCTTGATGATTGACAAGTGTAAGAAAAGTAATGCCTTTTCTTTTGATAGGAAATTAACAGGATTATGTGGCGAACTTTCTTTTGGCGGGATATCTACATGATTAAGTATAGGTTTCTCTGTCTACATAAATTTTTTTTAATATTATGCCGTCAAGGAAAAATGACGGCATCCAATGCACAAATATTTAGTCCAACAACCCACGAGAAACCTTACTCGCCGTCTGACTGAAATTATATCGGTCAACAACATTCCCTTTAAACCAGATTTCAAGGGAGTTCATATGAGCGGTGTTGCTGTTCTTCAGCAGGGCCAAACCGGGGATGTAGTTCGAGATCTGGCTTTCGCCTGACATGCTGGAGTAGGACCACATTTCCTGACCATCAGTGGTGGCTCGTGTTTGTGGTTCCCCGAATGCAGCTAAGATTTCCTGCTGGGTAGTTTTCCCTTTAACGATTTTGGTTTTTACAGTCTGCTGGGATTCATCTTTCAGGGATTTGTTGCCATAGGTTGTGCAAGCGGTAAGAGGAAGGATCACCAACGCAGCGATAAACAGTTTTTTCATGTTAACTCCATATAAACAGTAAACGTAAAACAGGCGTAAAGAAGCCGGGGCCAGATGCGATATACCTCTGGCTATTAAATTTGTGTTAATGGCTGGCAAAGAAAGCCGCTTATCAGAAGCCTATGAGTTTTTCTATCTAATTAGCTAACGGCATCCCTTATGGTTGTTTTCCCTGATGTTGCATTGATAACAGCGATGTAATGGCTATAGAACCGCTTCTGTAGCAGGTCTTACGGCCTGTGGCCCCACCTGCTTGAACCTGCGTATAAATCATCCTGTAGTCCTGTCGCTCACTTTATCCAGTAACGATTCATCTAGCAAGAAAATGATCGATAAAACAGATCGATAAATTGATATTGATAGTTATTGGCGATTAATAATGCTTTTTCGATCGGTGTTTTAATTGTTTTAATCGATCGAATATGCAAGTAATAATAGTTAATATCTATCGTTATTTTGTTTTTGATCGTTACAAACGATATGACGGACCTCAAAAATAATTGAATCCTATCAATTGGTTAATCAGGTAGTTTTGCCGTGTTATGCCAGTAAGAACAAGCTTTAACGGTTACAGGGGCATAGCAGACCTCCTCTACATAACAGCATTTTTGATTATCAGGATGGATAGGAAGATGAAGAAGGTTTTACTCGTTACTTGCACGGCTCTTGTTCTGGCGGGATGTGGTGAGAAAGGCGACTTTGAAAAAGCGATTAACGCGCAAATATCAAAGTCCAAGCTGTGCTACTCACTGCAGAACAATGACTTTGCGTTCAACAAAGGTTTTCCGATTAAGGTTAACCGTGGTTATCGTTCTGCTGGATACAGTGCCAGTGATGAAATCCTTAAAGGGCTTGTTGAGCAGGGGCTGCTCACTGTTTCACAACAGGCAAATGGCTTTAGCAGCGTTGATGTTCTGGAGATTACAGACAAAGGACAAGAGGCTGAATTTTGGAACCGTGAGGAAGGTGCTTGTGTTGGTCATCGTATCGTCGCTGAGGTTACAAGCTGGACTGAACCGAGTGAAGGTAATGGCGTTAAAATGACGCAAGTGACCTATACGTGGAAACTCGATGACGTTCCGGGCTGGGTGGATAAAAAAGCTTTCTCTGGTGTTAAGGGGATGGCTGAACTAGAAGAGGCCAAAATTGTTCTGGTGAAAACCAATAACGGCTGGGCCGCTCC
>NZ_CM001974.1:1713506-1891468 GCF_000406105.1 Dickeya chrysanthemi NCPPB 402
GAGGGGCTCGGTAATTACAGGAAAAGACGCTATGAACACTTTCTATTGGGTGCTTTTCATGGGGCTGCTGATAAACATACCATCACTGGCACCGGTGTTGTTTCTACATAAGATATCAAAGAAGGTTAAGGCATCGTTGGCCCTGAGACTTTTTCTGCTGAACGCCTTCTTGGTACTTTCTGTTGTGACGGTATCGCAGAACACCACACAAAAATATGGACTGTACCCTGTATGGCTGATTATTATTGCTATTGGGCTGTTTGCGGTCACGCTAGTGCCAACGATAAAATTTATACGTAAGCATTTAACTGTCGGGAAAAGCAGGGCTGTTGTCCTCTCATCATTCCTGATTGTCTATGCCGTCAGAATTCATGCCGTGTTTGCAAACGCTTATGGCAGCGGATACACGCTTAATGGACACAATACAGTCTGGACGTTGTGCTTTCTGTTTGCATGTCTTGTTACTTATCTTGGTTGTGCTGGGAATAAAAAATATTATGGGACATCTATTCCTCTTGCCAATGCGCAGCCTAAAAGTCATAAAGCCTATGCTCCCCAATCAGAGATTGATGTCGATATTGCTGTGAAAGGATCAAGTGTGTTATTCGACCCAAATCTGGATATTGTGGAACAGCAGCGCTATCGGGATGCTATTGAAAAGCGAAATAATGATAGCTGGTAAGCTGTTTTAATCTATAATCTTAATTCATATGGCCCTGTCTGATACAGGGCTTATTTTATTGTGGCTTTTATAGCTGGTAAGGCGATCTTCTCTGACAATGTTGTGTTCAGAAGGAGAGTGTAAGTAGCTCGATTACTAAATCATGTTCTGATACGAATAGAAAATGCGTGGTTTCGTATAAGTCAAAAGTATTCTTTCCGATAACGAGAACAACATGCTAGGTTTTTGGAATTAATTTTCCTGATATCTTTCTTTTCTTGGGGGCTTGAATCTGCAATTGTGTTTCATCAAGCTTAATTATCTTTATATTGCTAAAGAATAAATCATCACTTTCCTCTTTTACTATTTCATTATTGGCGAGGGATTTTATTGCATGAGATGAAACACTAAGGAGTGAGTCATCCAACTTAAGATCGCTCAATGCTGGGAAGGATATTTCATATTTGAACTTACTGTTTTTAAGGGTGTTATATCTTATCTTATAAAGACTAGAATACGAAAATAGAGGTACTTGAAGACAATAATTACCTATGCAAAATGAGAAGATATAATATTCCATATCTGATTCATTTTTCTGGAAAAGAAATACTTTGCTATTGGGGAATGGTATTTTTCCAGAAAAGGAAATTTCATTGTAAGTTAATAAATCAGGAATGGCAAGAATATGTGTGGGATTATTGTGTTCGTCAACATCAAATGTTATAGGATAAGGTATTTCATCACCAGTAATAACGTAATTAGCTAGATTTATATATTCCCTTACGTTGTCTTTAGGCATTATAGACAAGGCCATTTTTACAAGGAATTTATATACCCAAGTCGGGTTGTATGGTTTTTTCTTATTTCTTATAACACTTTCGCATGTTTCTTCATTTAAGGTAACTAATTCAGTATCAGGAGATAGTGAAATTTGCAATATATTGAAGGTAGGGTTAAATTCAACAAACTGTTTTGGATGATCCGTTTTATCTAAAACAGTAGTTGAAACTCCATTTTTACCTCTGCACTTAAAAAAAGTTTTTTTTATCCCCAAGAAATTATCAAAATGTCTTTCTATTGTATCTCCAAAATGCTTATTACAACTATCGCATTCATTATAAAAGAAAATATTTTTATTTCCTAAAAACTCAGGTACTGCATGAGCCTTTTTCTTGAATTTTTCGGGGGAATAGGGATGGTTGCAAAATAAGCACCTTCCGTTTTCTTCTCCTAAATAAATAGGTTCCATATTGTTTGTTTGGAAAAATTCAAATTCTGATATAAGTTTTAACATTATATATATACCCCAAATAATAGAGTAAGGCCACCCTCAATAAAATTAATTAAAGAGGGCGACTAAATTTCAGGCCTTGTTAGTCTTCTATTAGCGCAAGAATGAACTCCAGCACTAAGATAACGATCCTAATAAAAATTTTCATCATTTTTATCTCAGTAAAATATAAAGGAAGTTGCCATTTCTGGCGAGTTCCAAGATATAAAACTGATGGATCTTGGTGAAGTATACATTGTGGCGTCTCAGAAGTAAAGAGTCTGCAAGTTTTTTTCAATGATTTTACTTATGGATACTCAATCTATTCAGAGTGAATATCATATTGAAGAGATTAAGCTGATATGATTGAAATAATATTGGTTGGTAAGATATAGCATGAAGAATTCGAGCAAGCCTTAAATAATTGTAGCTTCGTTATTGAGTCTCAGTAGATTGAAAGTGATATGCTGCTCCTTGGGTGCATCTGTGATATGACTGAGATGTTGAGCTCATCGTGGCTTTATTGCCTACTGACTGTTTTCTGAGATCTTTTAAATAACAAGTCAAGGTGGGCTTCGCCCTTCCAGAAACTATTACTCTATATTTAATCGTTATGATAACCCGGTGGTTTCAATTTAGAAGCTGGCTTTTTCCTGTCTGCTGTTAGCGTTGGTATGTAGTCAAATTCACTCTTAGTCTGTGATGGGTTAACCGGACGACTTGGAAAACGTCTGACCTCATCAGGTGTCGGTTTGTAGTCATCCTTGTTAAATCTGGCACGCCTTTCATACTCAGCGCGTGGCACATAGATCCCCTGTACCTCATCAAACACATAGTTTTCGGCAATACGCTTATCGTGATCAGCTTCAACGGAAACAGGGGCTGGTTTCTTTCTGGCCCAGACAAATTTTTCTCTTATATATTCCACTACCAGTAAAGTGAAACGCTTGAACACACCATCCTGACGAGGTTTAACCTGCTTCCTCTTGCTTTTAACAGGAGCGCGTTTGACCGCTCTGGCAGTTGAAGAGGATGGGGTTTTCAATTTGGTGCGTGTATGAGGCGCAGGAGCAACCAGAACAGGCTGTTGCTCTTCGGATGATGCTGACTGTGAACCTGTCTCAGAGAACTCTGTTCGAGGTTGTATTTCAGGTAAGACGATTTCAACAGGTTCAGGAAGCTGCGATACGGTAAAACTTCTGAGGTCAACAACGATCTGAAGATCCAAATCTTTGAAGACACTATATGTGGCCTGAGCTTCCTGTTTCATCTCATCGCGTACAGCCTGTTCAGCAGCACGTTTTTCCTGAACGCTTCGACTGTTCCACTTGGCACGATGAACACGTTGCATTGCCGGGCGGCTGGTTGCTGTTGCTTTGGCAAGCCATAGCGCTTTTTCTTCTGCATCCAAGGTAATAGCAGCATGTTCGAGTGCTTCATTATGTTGAGCCTCAATAGAACGATGATCAATACGTTCTGACACGCCTGATGCTTCAAGATAGCGATTGGCAAGAGCAGACCACGCTTCACGCCATAGGATTACGTTTTTCTTGTCGTTCCAGCTCCTTTCTTTTTTACCAAAGCCATCAGCGGTGATCGGTTTTAATGTCAACATCACATGTGCGTGGGGATTATTACCATCAAGATCGTGGAAGGCGATATCGGCAATCATTCCTTTATCGACGAAATTCTTCTGGCAGTATTCAACGACCAGTTTTATCTTGTCTTCATTGTTCAGTTCGCAGGGAATAGCCACATCAAAATAACGGGCTGTTTGACCGTCTTTCTGACGCTCAACCCTTTCAACTTCATTCCACAAGGAGCTTGAGCTTTCAACAATATCAGCAGGTGCGTAAACAGGCGCTAATATCAGATGATGGAATAAATCTGTTCGGTGGCTGAAATCATAGGTATTTCCTGTGCGATCATCTGTTATTCTGCAACGTGCATGATAGGCTGCCTTCCTACAGGAAGACATACCCTCAGAACGTTTCACAATTTTAAACTCCAGATGAAATATCGCCATATAATAAAAGACCTCAATATAAAATAAAACCAAAATATAAAACGCAACGATAACTATGCTGCCGTTAGTTTTTCGCAAGAAAAACTTCGGGGTTGACGTTGACTTTGTTTCCGAAGGAAACGGTGTTAGCCTGCGGCAGGCAACCGTCGGTAGACCCCACACACTGCGTAGCAGTGTATAAGTGGGCATTGTCTTATTAAAAATAGAGACAATGTAAAAGCCTCCCTACTTAATTAATACGAAATATATGAGTCCCTGTAAAACAAAACGCCGAATTAAGCGGCGCAATCTGGATAAACGGGCGAAGTATTCCTTCGATATTATAGTAATGGGGTTTAGATGGCGTCCGAAGGACAAAAAGAGTGTTAATTTATCCCGCCGTAAGGCGGGAAAGTGCTAAAACAAGAAAATAGGTGAGTTTGTCGGTAGTTTTCCCTGTTGCACAATTCACAGGTCAACTATGGAAATCAGGATTAAATTTTAACAAGTAAAATGAAAAGCACTAATAAACAAAAATAAGTAACGCGGAGAGGTCGGGGTTTTAGAAATGTAGTGGATTTATATAATCTGTTTGTGGTTTTCATTTTATTATGTCCACTTTATCTAACTAGGCTGAAACAACAAAGTGACTTTATTGTCATAAGCTATTTAATACACAATCTCGTTTCTGGCATCTTATGGTTTTTTTAGATCTATGAGCGATATTATACTGCTGTGCAGAAAAGTGCTTTACTTTTGAGCAGCCTTTGTAGCATAAAGTATTGGCGCTGTTTTATCTTTTTGGTTATACCTGCAAAAGGCCTCGGATGTGTTGCCATTACTAAAATTTTATAGATCAGTAAACAGTATGTGTTGCAGTATTGTGGGGCGGCTATTTAGATTCAAAACTACAGGATAGAAAAATGGATAAGATTACAGGATATTTTACGAAAGACATTGTGGTTTCTCTATCAAGAGTATTATCACACTCACAATATTTTGCAATTAAAATAAAAAATGATGAACTTTCATGGAGGAAAATATTATTCCTATATTTTGGTTTCTGGACTATATCAAGAGTTATAACAAACTCTATATTTGAGTTTTATCTGAATGGGAAGGTATTAAATGATTTAAAGTTATTTTTCTTTCAAACAATATATATATTTATTTTTTCTTTTTTGATTCGTAGTGTAATGTTTATATTAAAAGGGAGGTTATCATACGAAAAAACCTTAAAGCTTTTTTTCATATATGGCGGTGTAATTTATATTATTAATAGTATATTAATGATGTTTGATATCTATTTAGATAGAGGTGGAAATAGGCTTATAGTTTTTTTTGTTTCATCTTTAGCAGCAATGTGGATTTCAATCTCCTTTCTGACAATATTAAAAATTAATGAAGTAAATGGAAAAGCAAGGCGAACCGTAGGCGTATTATTACTAATATTCTCATCCTTTTTACTTTCTAACATTACATCTGTGATGGCACCATATTTAATCCTAATGGATAGTTAGAAAATAAAAAAAAGGGAGCTTTGTAGAGTTCCCTTTTTTGTTGCTCTATCTATTTTATGCCAAATGTTTTTAAAAAATAAAATAATAGATGTAATTATTTATTGTCACGGTAAAATTGAGTACTGATTTCTGGCATTAGTGACTTCCTTCTTCCTGTGTTGAAAATACGGAAGTTTTCCTTTTTAAAGTTAGTGCTAGAAAGTGACTGACTATTATAAGTAGGTTGATGCGAATAAATTAACAGTTCCTCAATGGCAATGAGCATAGTATTTTCTGTTCCTACAGGAATATAGTTTTCAATTTTATTCCGTTCTTCCCAGTTTATAAATTCACCAAATGAAGCAAAGAAAACCTTAACTTCATCACACTGATTAGAAAAGCGACTGTAGTGTTCTAATATCCTTTCCTTTATACTTCTCTCTGTTTTTCCGATATATAAAAGAACATTGCTACCATAAGTCGGATGACTACCATAAATCTGGTAAAGGCAATGCCATTCTTTTAATATTTTTCCATTTTTATCTTTTAGAATGTCATCTAAGTAATAGGGACCTTCCCAATATACATCGTAAATTTTAACCGCTATTTTTTCATTAAACATAGAAAT
This sequence comes from Dickeya chrysanthemi NCPPB 402, assembly GCF_000406105.1. Classification (NCBI taxonomy): domain Bacteria; kingdom Pseudomonadati; phylum Pseudomonadota; class Gammaproteobacteria; order Enterobacterales; family Pectobacteriaceae; genus Dickeya; species Dickeya chrysanthemi. The sequence goes on from NZ_CM001974.1 coordinate 1,719,570, forward strand.
TTTTTAAAGTTATTTGATGATATGGATAATATCGGCATGTGCTAAAGAAACTTTAGTTCTGAATGATTTTAGTTAATATAAAAAATTATTCTTAATGTTGCAGGTGATTTGTCTCCCCTCGCTAATCTCAGTAACTTACTAGAGTATGCTCTTGGCGATTTATCCGATTATTTTTCCCTGCAACTCTAACCATTCAGCTATATAATATAAAACTTATCAACGATTATTTATAATAATGCTATATTGGTTTTGATTTTATGGGGTTGCGGGAGTGATATAATTTAGCTAAATATTTAATGAGAGTAACTTCATAAAATAAAATTATATTATTCTATTGATAATTATCAAAAATATGATAAATGATAATATATAACAAGAACAAGGAGGTGTAATGTATAAAAATAACGATGAAGCTATTGATTGGGAAGCCAAACGACTTTTAGATGATGGCGTTTATACCGATACAGAACAAGCCTATTTAGAAGCAGAAAAAATAGTAATCAATATTAGGGAGCAAGCAAAGCAGCGCCAGATGAAGCAACAATTTAAATTGAAGATTAAGTCAGTCAAGAAACAAATTGGTAATGGTTATGATTATGCGGATGTCCCTTATGCCAACAAGAAAAAACATTGGGGGAAATATAAATGACCAGAAAGGATATAAAACAACAAATTGCTTCAGCACAGGAACGCTTATATTTCTTGGAAGCTAAAAAGAAACAGCAAACGAAAAAAGAAAACACCCGCCAGAAAATTATTTTCGGTGCAGAGGTTGCCAAAGTCTTAGGATGTGATATTGGTTATGTAGATAAAGAATTAGTCTTTGGAGTTCTTCTTAATATACCCAATCTTCATGAGAGTGATGTTCAGGTTTACAGAGCACAGGGCCAAGTCTATATCGAAAATGTTATAAATAAATCCAAATGTTAATTATTTTTCACGTCCGAACGGTGAACCGGCCTAAAACTTGCTTTTAGGCCGGTGAACTGTTGAGCAAGCCCTAGAGGGCGCGGTAGCTTGTCTAGGTATTAGGAGTGACAGAATATGATTGTCTGCTCTGAGCGAATTGCTTACATTCAGGTAACATCAACATTATTAAACAGGTCAATCCATTACTGCCCATAATGTTGTCAAAACTATCTACTATGTGAGTTATGATATTATAAAATATATAATGTATTATCTGATGTTAAATATTTTTTGCTTTGTTTGCCATTTAAGAATATAAAAATTGGCTCGATACACAAAAAATTTCTATCAAGCAGGTGTTTGTGAAAATAACACCTGCTTGATCTAATAATTACTTGCTTGCTTTAATTATAGGCTCGGAATAAATTGATTTCAGGCTTTCGATATCAAGTTTATGAGGACCAATGAATTTATGTATGATTGTTTCATCTAAAGAGTTTAGATCATATTCTTTGAACTCTTTAAAGAATGATCTTACATTATCTTTTAGTAATTTAAGTTTTGATTTTCTCATAACACATATTTCTTCATTGAAATTGCTATGATATGAGAGGGTTCTCGTGTTTATTATCATTATTTTCTTACACTTTACGTCACCATACTCTTCCGTAAACCAGCCGCAGTGATTGTTCATCTGACCAGCTTCTGTTTTATTAATTTCAGCTCTATCCTCGTTTACTTCATTCTTGCATTCAAAAAGAAAGTATTGAGCATCTACATCTCCCCACAGGTTATCCGGTCCTTTTTTTATTTCCTTGTCAGGCCTTTGGCAGACAAATCCAATTGAAGTACCTAGGTTGTGAATGGCATCTTCAAATTTTTCTGATTGAATACCAAAAGAAATATTTTGCAGAATACCATCAACTGAAATCATTAAGGATTGGTAATCATTGTGTGCACTGATCCATCTGATAATCCTATTTGCTCGCGTTGCATTTATATTATTTATTTTTTTATAGACAACACCATCTTTAGGTTTAAGTAGGTTACTATTTCTTTGGAATGCAGACTTTTGAATTTTATTTGATTCTACTTTACTCAAGCTGTATCTATATCTAGCTTGAAGTTGAAGGTACCAGCCTTTCTCCATTTCGTCTTCGGTATGTTTATCACAAATATCTTGCAATATAGCGCATGCCTTATCTATCTCTCCTTTTATAAATAAATTCTCAGCTTTGTACTCTAGCGTAATTAGATCATAAAGATTGTCTTTTTTATCATGAGTATCAATTTCGTTCATACTTTCAACATAGTACTCCTTCCATCCATTATCACGTTGTAAAGATTTGTTAATTAACCCAATAAATAGCTTATCAACATCAGCTCCTTCTTCAATTTCATCTTTAGCAAATCCAACTATTTGGCTGCCTATATCAATTTGCATTTTAGTCTGAGGGGAAAAATATTTAGTCGTTAGTGGGCTTTTCAAAAACTGGACAAGATCTCCGCCTGTAATAATTATTACACTGTAATCTTTTTCACCTCTTACACTACGCCCCAACCCCTGCTCAACGCGTTGAGCTGTTTTTACATTAATAATATCACTACTTGGTCTACATTCCTCTTCATAACGATCTGATAATGTTTCAGAATAAGGTTTGGAATCAATCACTAAAATACGACATGAGTTATCAGGAAGATCTATACCATCGTAGCGATTAGCAAAGACGACCGCCTTGCTATAATTCCCCTTTTTTAATTGTTCTATACATTCATAAATTGTTTCCGTAGTTGCTACCGTGGCTCCTATGCGTTGAAATTGTTTTATATTTGAAAAGCTAGGTGTCAGACATACTGTACCGAAAGTTCGCTTTTCAAATGGCTGGAGTACCCAATTAATTATTTTTTCACGATCTAGTGATTCATCAATTAATGATGGGATTAAAATCATTTTTTCACCTGACCAAACAAGATCAGGATTAACTAAAGGTTGTTTCACCGCCTCAACATCAAAACCTAATCCTTTTATAAAAAAAGAATCATCTTGTGTTGTTGCAGACATAAGAAATCGATGCTTGGCTTTACTGAAACTACCAAAAGAATCTATGAGTGAAAAAATCGGTGAGATTTCTAAAGACTCACCAGATATAAAGGCTTGGCAGTTATGTAATTCATTTTTTATTAGAGGCCAAATAAAAGATACTCTATTATCTTCGATGTTCTTAAGTAATTCTTGAGCAACTAGTTCTTTCTTATCGATCCATGACCAATATGAGATTGGAAGTAATGTATTGCTTCCAATACCACTTTCCATTTCTAAATAACTTCCTTCACCTTGCTCCCTGAGATCATCGGAGAATATATTTAAAATTGACGTATAAAGACTACTTTCTTTATCGACCTTAATTGTAAAGCTACTCTTAATTGAATCAATACAAGCTTGCGAATCATCTAAAATAATTGAATTGACATTTATTGATTTACTGCCTAGCCCAAAAACAGTTTTTCCGTTAAATAACTTTTGAATATGTGTTATTAATATTTTTCTTCCAGCTAGAAAGTCATCAGGTATTTGTTTGCTATGGTCAATTATACAATAAGGAATTCCAAATTTCTCTGCGTCTTTAACTGCTTGTTTGGCTAAGTAAATATTGGGGCAAACATACATGCAAGGGCTGTTCGTTTCATTTATCTTTGACTGTAATATAAGCAATCCAATTAATGTTTTACCTTCCCCTGTGTGTAATTTTATTATGTTATCCCTGTCATTTCTTTTTTTATTAAACCATTCTTCTAGAATAGTTTTTTGTGATGGACGCAAAGGGCCTGCTTCGCTACGTCTGTCCAGTGACTCATAAATATCGATAGGATTAATTCTTTTCGGAAGTTCTTTTTTCTTTAATTTATTTGTGAAGTCAATCATTTTTATTCCTTTTTTAAAGTAACGAGGCAATAAAGATAATTTTATGTAGAAAATTAAGAGGCTGAATATAATTCATACCTCAAAACTGGACTTAAATCTACATTTTTTAATGTGTTTAGTTGCAGAAAGTAGGAGGGATTCGCGAATAGCTTTCGCTTCTGGCACAGAACAGCCTGTCCGATTAAGTTGCTCCCCATTGCATCCAATACAACAGGGAGTCATTTGATTAGATAGCAAAGTCTTCCAGCGTTTTACCACTTTCCAGCGCTGCGGCGATAGCTTTAGGTGTCCGCCCCTGACCTGTCCACGTCTGTTCGTTGCCGTTTTCGTCGGTATATTTGTACTTGGCAGGACGGGGAGTGCGTTTAGCTTTTGCTGTTTTGCTGGTAACACCTGCGTCGAGCAGTTCAGACGGATCAATACCATCCTCTAACAGTCTGGCGCGTAAGGCTTCGATTTTAGCCTGACGCTCTGCGTTTTGTTGCTGTGCGCTGGCTTCTTCTTCACGCCGGTCTTCAACAATGGCGGCCAGTTTTTCCAGCATTTCTTCCAGTGTTGCCAGATCGGTTTCACGAGCCTGAGCACGCAGAGTACGAATGTTGTTTAATACTTTAAGCGCTTCACTCATTATCTTTTTCCCGGTAGGTTAGGTTTTTTATCAAAAATTGATACTTATCAGTAAGAAAGTATATATCAACAGAAATGAGGAGAGAACCATGAAGAAGAAAAAATCAAAATGCGCTACCCACATGAAGACATCACTATTTTAAGCCGAATTGCCGGAGGCATCACAGAAAGTGATGAAAGATATGTTTAGCGCAGGAATGGCTATACACGATGTTTCAGCGGGGAGACAAGTAAAAGCGTATCCTGATAAAGGAAGGAGTGCTTTAACGATCTGGATATAAATTATCTTTCTCTTGCGTCAGCCGCTCGTCAGTTAACCCGTTAATTACATGTGGTTGTCTATTGTTTGATTCAATGTAATTGTTTATCTGTTTTTCATCGTTCGGATGAAAAGGAGCTAAACATGGTGTTATTAAAAAACAGAAAATATAGGAAAGGGTTCTCTCTGCTTGAACTGCTTTTAGTTTTAGGTGTTATTGCCGGATTGGTTGTCAGTGCGTTTATTGTTTACCCCAAGGTTCAGGCAGCACAGCGTGTAGAAGCCGAAGTGAAAAATATTGCAGCAATACAAGCAGGAGTCAAGTCAGTATATGCATCAACGAATTCTTATTCTGGGATGGTTAATGGTTCTATGTATAAAGCTGGGATATTTCCAGACAACATGGTAAAGAGGTTCGCTCTTGGGTTTTATATTGTAAATTCGTGGAGAGGGAATGTTGTCTTGGCATCTGACGATACAGGTCCAGCAGGGACACCCGGAAGTGCATTTACTATAACTTATAACGGGGTGCCTGCGGCTGAATGCGCTAGATTTATTTCTGCTACAGCAGCAAATTTTTATATCATACAAGTAGGTTCAGTAACGGTTAAAGATACTGATGGGAATATCAATATCAGCGACGTGTCTGATGCATGTAGTGTGAGTGAGAATAACATATTAATATTCACATCGTTATAGATACAGATTGTTTTGCAAAAGAACCATGAGAGATAATGAAAGCCATTTATTCTTTTTATTTTATTAATCCTTTGTCGATATCTTGACCTATTTTTAATTTTTGCTAATTAAATGGTACGTGAAAATAAAAAGGACGATGAAAATGAATAAACAAAATAAGAAAGGGTTCTCACTGTTAGAACTCATTTTGGTGCTGGGTGTTGGAACAACAGTGACTTTTATGAAATTTCAGGATATGAAAAATGAACAGGAAACAGTTGTTGCTAAAGCCGTGGGTGAACAGATAAAGCAAATGGGTGAGGCGGTAAATGGCTATATCAATATCCGATATGACAAGCTTTCTACCCTGACATCCAGTAGCAGCCAGTCAAGTGATCCGGGGCCAAGAACGTGTTCGGGGTCAGTCTGTGAAATAACCTATCAGACGCTGGTGAATGAAGGGTTATTACCTTCCTCTTTTTCTGGTGTTAATGCGCAAAAGTCTTCATATAAAATTTTTTTGAGACGCTCAGGGAACGTTCCCAACTACATCATTAATGGCCTGATCACGACCACGAACGTATGGGCTGATGGAGGGAAAGTTCGTTATGACTTGTTGGGTAAAGCTATGCAGGCAGCGGGAATTGACAGTGGAATGACAAAAACAGATATCGCTGCATCAGGTTATGGTGGTCAGTGGTCAGAACTCTCCACGGACTACAGCAATATCACCGCTGCGGGACTTCTGGCTTATCGTGTGGGATACGATTCTGCAATGTATTCTGTTTACCTTCGTCGTGATGGAACACTCCCTATGACGGGCGATCTGAATATGGGGGGGCAGAACATATATAATGCGCAGAACATCACTGCGGCTGGAATAACCACATCAGGAGCAATAAAATCTTTAGGTGATATAGAAGTAGGAAATGATTTAACTATTAATGGGATGACATATGCTAATGTAATTCAAGCTAAAGGAGATATTTCTTCAAAAAATGCTATTTATACGACTGATTCTACAGGAACAGTAAAAACTTATATGAATGCTAATGGAGATATTTATAGTTCAGGAAATATTAACTCAAATGGTACTGTTAATGCCGCTTATGTATGGGCAAGTGGGAATTTAAATTCGAATTATGTTCACTCTAATGGGAATATTGATGCGAATGGAAGAATAAATGCAGGTGAGTTTGTTTATGTTAATGGTCAGGCGAATGTTGGCTGGGGATGCTCGCCTAATGGTTTGATTGGCAGAGATGGATCTGGAAAAATTTTATCGTGCGTAAATGGAGTCTGGTCCTCTATGGGTGGAACTTCAAAGAACATTGCTTTGTATCAATGTTCTTACAATATTTGTGATAATAACTCAGCTTCAACATGTAGTGGGCAAATAAGCACAATGAGCTACTGTCAATGTAGGCAAGGTGGTGCGGCAATATCTTGCCCATACATCGGCAAACTGATTGCCGATTGATGGAATAACGAATAACAGCAATCAGAGTGAATTTTAACCGTCAGATCTGCCTTGCGGTAGATCTGACGGTTTCATATACATCCGTTATGCCTGAAATTCACCCTCCGTGTCGTCGGTGCTGTCGGAGTGAAATGTCCGATACAGGAAATCAATAAGCTCCCACAGAACAAAGCTCAGGATCTCTTTGGCTTGGGGATTATCAATTTCAACAACGGCGTAAATTAGTGCCCGACACTGATCGATAATTTCTTCCTGTTCCAGCGGTGTGCTATCGAACATGATAAGCCTCCGTTGCTGGATATGGCAAAAAAGCAGTAGCCAGATGCAGATTTTCAGGAAGGGAATAGGTAAACTGATAGATAGCCATAGCGTTATCCTTGTAACGTTGAGGTTAGCCCTTGTCTGGTATTTCCGTACCTTTCAGGGGCGAAACTGGTTCATAGGTAGTCCTGTATACAGGCGTGAACCTTTTCGGTTGCAATGTAGTCTCAGAGCTATTGCTAGTCAATTCAATTGGTTGATAAGATAAAAATCGTGTATGCCAAAACTCTGTTCCCTCAAAATTGCGTATAGTCCCAGAACTGTGTGAACAATAGGATTAGGCTGCTACGAATTCGGGTATGAGTTTGGGGGATTGGTTCAAAGAATTGACCCGGCAGAAATTTAAACTAATTAAGAGTAAGCTAAATAGGTAAAACTATAAATTAATTTAGATTAAAAACCGAAACTATTTCTTTGACAAAAGCCTTGTTATTTATTATTGATAGTAAATCATAAGTAACATAGGTGTTTAAATGAAAGTATTAATTAACGTGCAAAGCAACTGGCCTGATAATGTAAAAGAACTCAATTCAGCTAAATATGATCAAAATGAAATTCCTTGGTGTGGTAAAGAGCTGTTCTTTTTACATGAAGATGGAAGAGTTTATCAGAAATATGTGAAGATGCCTTTTATCGTTAATATTGATGAGTTTTCTTTATTTTCGTTAGTAACGAAAGACGATAACTCTTTTTTGATAGAGAAAATCACTGATTGGCCTAAAGGTGTCAATATTAGAAAAGGATTTATTCGTGCGCAATGGGGACATAAATCCAATGGTTGCTGTTGGTATGTGTTTCCTGATGGTGGCAATATGTATGCGTATTTTGATGCCCCAATGATTAAAGAGCATCATAGGATATATAACGTAATGCCTTTTATTTCATACGAGGTCTTGAGCTAACTTGTTTTTTTAGCTCTTCAATCTTTATCTGCGCTTCTTCCAATGAGTTGCAAACAGTAATGACTCGTTGGTTGACAATATCGAAAATCAGGTACATTTCTAATTCAATAGTAGTCTCTTCATTGCCGTCAAATCTATATGATAGATTGGTTTTATGCGGGATAATGATATATCTTTCATCCATGATTTAGCCTCATGCTGTGTGTTATTTAGGCGATGATTATAACGCATCATTAACGAAATAGTTGAGTGAAATGTCAGCCATCCGTGGCTTTTTGCTATTTATCCCTTCTGCCCAAACTCAAACGGCCTAACCATACCGTTGCTGTTAGCATCCAGAAAATCAGCCCACCATTGCAGCATAAGACGTCGTTGTTGAAGGTGTTTAGCTTTATGAGTATATGCAGCCCTGACGTTGTTCTTCTCCATATGACTCATCTGTAGTTCAACAACATCTTCGGACCAGATCCCTGATTCAATCAAAGCACTACACGCAAGGGTACGAAAGCCATGACCGCATAGGTCAGTTTTGGTGTCATAGCCCATTTTACGCAATGCTTTGTTAATGGTGTTTTCACTCATAGGTTTAACGGCGTCATAACAACCTGTGAAGATAAAACCGTTATCACCACCCACATCGTAGGTGAGTGTTTTTATCTCTTCAAGAATTGATACTGCCTGACTGCACAGTGGGACGTAATGCTTTCTTCGCATTTTTGCACCACGGCCGGAATGCTTGATCCCTTCGATAACGTCACGCTGTTCCGGGATAACCCATAAGGCACTTTTAAAATCGATTTCTGACCAGCGGGCAAAGCGGAGTTCACTGGAACGGACAAACGTCAGAAGGTTGAGCTTTATCGCCAGTAATGTGAGCTTGCTGCGTCCCTGATAGCCTGCAACACGTTCTAGCAGAGCAGGTATCTCCTCCAGTTCGATAGCGGGGCGGTGCTCCGTCTGTGGCTTCTGAACAGCACCTTCAAGGTCATAGGCAGGATTAAAACGGATCATTTTCTGTTGAACAGCATAACGCAGGATAGCAGTAGCGTATTGCTTTACTCGCATAGCGATTTCAAGGAAACCGAGAGTTTCAATCTTCTTGATCGGAAGCAGCAGATCACCCGTATCCAGCTCACCAATATCTGTGTTGCCGATTTCAGGGAACAGGTAGGTTTCAAGACGTGTCCAGACTGAACGCTGATAATCTTCTGACCATGTGGTTTTGGTGGCAAACCAGCTTTTGGCAACGGTTTTGAAAGCGCGGGTGTTGTTACGCTTCTCTTGAATGGTTTTGTTGTCAGCCTGCTTTTTAGCGCTAGGGTCAATTCCAGAAACTAGCAGCTTTTTTGCTTCATCCCGGCGTTGTCTGGCATCAGCCAGAGAAACAGCAGGATAGACGCCGATGGAAAACACTTTCTGTTTCCCTTCGAAGCGGTAGCCTAACTGCCAGTATTTGGAACCGTTGGGATGTACCAGCAGGTAGAGGCCGAACCCGTCAGTAAGCTTTACCGCCTTTTCTGACGGCTTAGCATTTTTTACTTTAGTATCAGTAAGTGACATGACGGTTCCCTCCGATTGCTGGTAAAAACGAAATCGAACCAGCTTTACCAGTATTTTTACCAGCAAAAGGGTATGGCTTCGAGTGTTTTTGGATGAACGAGGGCGAACCTGAAGAAGGGGATAACCAATTGATAAAAAGCAAAAAAACAGACGTCAGTGAACGTCTGCTTTCTTTAAATTGGCTCCTCTGACTGGGATCGCCTTTGCCAGTAACTGGCTAATATTTAAGCTAAGCCTGAATTCCCTTTCTGTCAAGACCACCAGAATGACCACCATATTTGATCCATGATAGCTATAATTTTGGGCTCTTTATCGACCACCTTGTCAATGAGGGGCAGGGAGCAGTAGGACTTCAAGATATTCTAAAGCCGAAGAATCTCTCTGCTTAAAGTATTCAGGGGCTTTTTGTGGTAGCCATACTTCGTGAAAATGTCGACGGAAATCACCATAGAGTTCTACTGGATAGAGTTTTGCATCTACTACGCGTCCATCCATGTACTCGTGTTTGTAGGTATCAAAGGTATTTGGCTCGATACCTCGGTGCTTTCTTAACCAAGCGCAGAACATTCTCCCCTCTGATATATCGGGAATCATGTTATCTGGAAGAGTGTAGCCCGCAATTTCGAGAGGGGCGATCAAACTCAGGGTGATCTCGTTTAGCATCGAAAAATGAGTGTGAGGGATTTTATGTCTGTTACGAGTGTATCGTTGAAGGTGTGAGGGAGTGGCAAATTTAACTTGCCCCTGAGACCATTCATAAACCCATTGGGCTACTTTTACTGCGAATTTCGGTGAAAGCCATTGAGCTAAATTAATAGCTAACTGGGGGTGTACCCAAGTGCCCTGTAGCTTCGGGTTACCTCCTACTATAGAGTGAATTAACCGTGCTTCAGATAGCCCAGTTTGCTTCGTCATTTCAGCAATAAAGTCAGAGGCTAGTTTGCTTGATTTGTAGCCTGAGAACGTCTTACCGACAGATTGGCATAGGGATGTTGCGTTAATGTAGCCATCGCTCATGCGCTGAGGAATAATCGACCCTTCTTCAACCCGAGGAATTAATTCAAATTGTTCAGCCATTTTATTCTCATTTTCAATCAGGGCAGATACCCGTCTTTTCAATGTGGACTAATAGACTTATTTTCAATGCTAAGAGATGACAATTTAAAGCATAGATTTGATCCCTGTCACGATCTTGCCAACTTACAAAGCTGGTTCCTAGGTAGTTGTGCTGTCGGGTTCTGTTATAGAAGACTTCATGGCTATCGAAAATAGCCACCCAACTCATATCCCAAGTTTTGTTGATCATCTTTTGCCAGTCTCGTCATGGCTGCTCTCGTTTCTATCGGCATGTTGCATGCGGTTATGTTATAAGCATTAATGTGCAAACTGTCTTATGTTTCACACATTACGCAGTTCATATCTTAAATTTAGATTTAACTTATAATCCTATGATTTTTATAAAAATTTCTAAAAGGTTATGGTGAGTCGAATGTGTTTTCATAATTGTCATAAGCAAAGTAAACGCGAGTTGTAAAGAAAATGTAGTATTCAGGTTTTAGTTACTATCGGTCAGAGAGGTTTTGATATGAGTAAGTCTCATTTGAGATTTCAGGTTGATTCTCGTATTGCCACTTTATTAAGTCAGGAATATCCGTCCTCTGAACGTGCATTGAAGGAGCTTGTAGACAATGCATGGGATGCAGATGCAGAAGGTGTCACTATCCTGCTCCCTAAGCCACTCAGTGGCGACCCCATTGTCATTAAAGACAATGGCACTGGCATGACTGAAGAGGAATTGAGGCGACATTATTTATTCATTGCAACTGACCGACGTTCACATCGCGGCGAACGAACCGCCTTAAAAAATCGATTGGTTAAAGGGCGAAAGGGTATAGGTAAGTTTGCTGGTTTGATGGCTGCATCAGTCATGACTCTTGAAACCCGGGCTCGTGGACGTGTGTGCCGCTTTATATTGCGTTTGGACGAGCTTTCGCAGGTAGATGATATTGAGAGGCTAAATATCGACTTGCACAGTGATTCATGTGATGTAAACCAGCATGGAACAACGATTACCCTGAGTGAACTGCATCAGAGCCTAAGTTTTCCTGATGCTAATAAACTACGTCAAATCCTCCTACAGGATTACGGACGTCAAGACGATTTTTCCATCAATGTTAATGAAAAATGCCTGGATGTTGATGATGTATCGGGTAATTACGCAGAATTTGAGACTGAACTCGCAAATGTTGGTAGTGTTAGACTGCGTTTTACTATCAGTGATGCTAAAGCTGGATTACGTCAGCCGGGTGTGACACTACGTGTCGATGGAAAGTCTGTTGGACGACCAAGATTCTTTGGTCTGGATCAGTCAGAGGATTTCCCATCGAAACTACTGCGCAAACTTTATGGTGAAATTGAAGCTGATGGGCTACGAGATCATATCACTGCAGGGTGGGATGCAACGGTTGAAAATAGCGAGCTTTTACAAGCGGTCGAAAGCTATGTTCAACCAATTTTGCGAATGGCCTATGAGCAGCAGTATCGCCGTGAAATACAATTAGCACAAGCACGTTTAAAAAGATCACTACTTACCAGATTATCTTCTCTTCCCGAATATAAGCGTGCCTTTGCAGATCGGGCAATCAAAAAGATCCTTGACAAATATTATGGAGAACCGGAAAGCAAAGTTGAGTTAGTTGTAAATGTGTTGCTTGAATCAATGGAGAGTTCTGACTATCGCATATTGTTGGAGCATATTGGAGAGGCTATGCCCTCGGATGTTGCGGGTATAGCTGAGCGTTTAAATGATTTTGGTCTTGCTGACATGGCCTTTCTTGTTCAACAAGCAGAAGGTCGTAGAATTTTTCTTGATCAGTTAGATTCGATTGCACGGGATAAATCAACTACTGAATCAATAATGCATAAAGCTCTAGAGAAGAATCTTTGGATATTTGGTGCTGAATATTCTCTTTTTAGCTCGAATATTACTTTGCGCCGTCAAATAGAGGATCTAGTAGGCAAATCATATATTGGAGATAAAGCCAACAAACGTCCAGATTTGCTCTTGAATGAAAATTTGAGTGGTCAATACTTGCTTATTGAATTCAAGCGCCCAGATCATGCACTTAACCACGGAGACTATGTTCAAGCTATAGCCTATAGGCATGAACTGTTAAAATATGTGGATTTACCTGTAAAGGTTTTGCTTGTTGGTGGGAGTCGTTCTCCTGACTTTCCTGTTAATAATCGGGAACCTGAGGTGAGCGTTATGTTATTCAATCAAATTATTTCAACCGCTCGAAAGCAAATCGAATGGCAACTGCGAGTTTAACAATACGAGAAATATTATGAAATTAATCAATGTGGCATATGAATTCTTCACTTTATTGCTGCTGCTATAAACGGTGTAACATAACTAAAATACTCAGATTGAGCGGTTCTGTGAACATCCCAACGTTTGGCGTTAGCAGGACGTTGTCGCTCGTCTGCATGCGTTAATATCAATCGTCTTTTCGCACGTGAAACACCAACGAAAAATGCACATCGATTCTCATCTTGGTCACCAAAGAAAATCTCGTTTTCAACCGCCATTATAATTACAGAATCGAACTCTAGTCCTTTGCTTTTGTGAATGGTCAGAATCCGGACTGCTTGGTCATCCGTAAATCGCCCGAGCGCTTGCGGCAAATCTGATTCAATTTTAAGCAACTCTTCAATCCGTGCTTTGGTATCACGAAAAACTTCCTGTAGACGTTTGTGGGATTCGTAATCAGGTGATAAGGCTACGATCGTATCAGAGCCAATATGCTTTAAAAACGCCTTCACAAACTTCCACCAACAAGAAAAAGGTGAATCAAGCTGTTCAGCACTAGCTGCTTCTTTGCGCTGTTTTTTTAACAAACGATCAAAGTCCTTTCGCGCACTGGACTGTACTTCTTCATCGGCAAAAGGAATCAACTGATTCATCAAACGGATCCAAGCCTTAGGTTCACGCTTTCCATAGAGGCATGAAAGATAATCTACGATTAAACGTGCAGCGGGCTCGACAGTAATATCCTGCATTTGCTGTTCATTTCGATATGGGATACCACGTAATTCCAGCTCCATCATTAAATGGTCAGCATAGAGATCTAACTGTTTAGAAACTAAGACAGCAATCTCGGCTGGTGGTAATTGTTCTTTATTGATCCAGTTATTAATAATGTTCGCTAAATAAATGGCTTCTTCTTGGCTGTTTTCGAAACTCTCGACATGAATCTCACCTTCGTCACTATTCAGTTGTTCATCTGGCATGGCAGAGGTCGGATCAAGCTCCCGAATTATTTCGTTCTGAACTTTTAGTAATTGCGGTTTTGATCGGAAATTACGGTACATGTTTAGTGGTACTGCATTAAAATCATTAGTAAATGTTTGAAAAATCCCATCCATCGCTCCCGCCCAACCCATGATTTTTTGCTTAGTATCGCCTACAGCAGTGAGGCGGATTTTAGTCCCTAGAAAAGCAAGCTTAACTAATTCATACTGCAAATTTGTACAATCCTGAAACTCATCAAGAAAAATATCGCTGTAAGCCTGACGAATTGCATTACGGGCAATATTTGAGTTTTGCAATATCTTGATAGCCAATGGAACAAGATCACTAAACTCTATTTGGGTGCTAGATATACCGATTTTCTTTTCAACGATCGTATAGCCGGAATCCAATGCATCTCTTCCTTTCAGGACTGGTCTAAAACGATCGATTATTCGCTTGGCAAATGCATGGAAAGTATAGCTGTCGAAACGGGAGGCAAGGTCTGCACCACAGCGCCGTTCGACGCGCTCTTTTAAATTTCTACTTGCATCAACCTTGAAGGAGATAGCGAGAATCCGCTTCGGATACCGACATGTACCTGTCCGTAATAGGAAATCTGCCCGCTGTGCAAGCATTTCAGTTTTACCAGCGCCAGGACCCGCGGTAAGAGCCAAACAACGTTTACGGGCTTTTGCTGCTCGTTTTGCATTTGGTTCCAGAGTTAATCCATCGGCGGGTTGCCATGCTTCAATAGAAATCATTCAGGTAATTCTCCAAGTTTGGCAATAACGGCATCAACTAGTCTATTCAGAGACTTTGGCATCTTCGCAATTAATTCTTTGTCGCTTAGTTTCGCTAAAGCATCAATGTGCGCGGCTGGCTTACTACCTAATTTAAAACGTTGATGGTAAGTAACGAACAAACTCTGTTCATCTACACTATATTGAGAAACATTGTTATAGCTTTTTCCAAGCACTGCTTTTATTGTTGACTCGTCCGGCTCCTCTTCTTCAACGCCATAAGCTTCGGGATAAGCTAGCAACATGGAAAAGTCCAAATCCATAGGGAAGGAAAAAAAACAGATCTGTTTTCAAGTTCTTCAAAAATGTCTTGAGTGCCTTCATTAAAAAAATGGTGAGTTCTTACTGGCGTAGCTTCATCATTCCATCTTGTAATTTTCCATTCTGTAGGAAGTATTTTCTCCGGCTCAAATGCAGCAAGCTGATCGTTAACGTATTTAATTCGCCCCCATCCTGCGCCATACCGAGCTACATCCAGATCAAGCAAAGTCAGATAGGGAATCTGCAGTGCGGAAAGCAATCGCCAGAAATGATTTACATGCCTACCACCTAACGGTGCTACCGTAATGGCTGATTCATCAACAGGAGTACCTTTAACCCGGAGCAAACGCGGCAGTATGATTTCTTCACTATCTCCTTCGCCAAGCACAACCAAGCGTGAGAAATAGATCTCAGGGAATGCTTGTATAGCCTCTCTCACAAATTTATGTGCTTCATCTGCTTTAGGTGGCAATTTGATACACGTAATTCGTGTTTTTCTTTCCTCTGTAAGTCGTAGGTATCGTATAAAATTAGGATCAACTCTTCGCAACATTGATGGTGCATGAGTAGCAATTAAGGCTTGCGCATCAATACTCTTTGCCATGGTATTCAAGGCACTGACGATACGTCCCAAGTAATGGGGAGAAAGGCTATTCTCCGGTTCTTCCACTGCGACCAGCGTAAAAATCGGAGGGCGCAATTTGTCGGGATCAAATGTAACATCTTCCTCTGCGAGCACAGCTCTACCGATCGCTTGAGATGATAGAACCAGAGAAAGATAAAGCATCGATTTTTGACCATCACTCAACCTAGAGAAATCAACAAGCGAGCCATCATGGCCGGGAGTAAATGAAACCGATAAATGGCGCAGCAACGCTTCAATCTCCGAAGCCACAAATGTAATTTTAGGATCAGAGAAAAATTTGCCTTTGTGTAGGGTTGCCCAAGTTAATTTCAAACTTTCACTGAAAGCATTGATGGAGGGGTTAGCTGCTAGGCTCTCGCTTATCTGGTTGGTTAATCCCCTAATCGCATTACGTTCATCATCCCAACGTACAGCACGAAGCAAACGTCCGAGTAATGCGTTCGCACCGTAAGCAATATGGTCTGCAGGATCTCGTCTGGCTGGCAAATAGTGAATTTGGATATTATTACGCTCTGCTCGTGTTACTTGAGCTGTGGTTTGAGGTGAACTATCAGCATTGACATCCAAAACATATACTAAGTTTTCTTCAATATCCCAATCCATTCCCATAGTTGCAGTGAGGCGAAAACGCACACGTGGAATACCTTCTGGCTCATCAAGTCGCATATGACCAAAATGAGGAGCCACGGTACTGTTATCCTCATCCTCAGCAAGCTCGTGAAACAGGAAGTCAGCTTCAATCCACAACTGTCTCTCAGGAGGAACTTCACCTTCATCAAAAGGGACATGGAAATCTGATCGTTGGACACGACGCAATGTTGGATCAAACGCAAAAAGTCGACATAAAGCCTGAAGTACTGCTGTTTTACCTGATCCATTAGGACCAATGAGATAAGTAACATCTTCCAAGCTCAATTCGGTTGGTACTTTGCCAAAAGACTGGAAACCAGATAATCGAATTGCCTCAAGCTTCATTCTACCTCCTCCCTTAGTACAAGTTATCCAATGAATTGATGAGTTAGTTCATTTGTTGCCAATAATACGGTAGCCATTCTGTCGTTGCTCTCATGTAGACTTCAAAGATAGTTGTTAATGGGCAAAGTCCGTCGCGAGGCTATGGGGTTTTGGCTGCCGTTCATTCAGTGACGATCCCTGCGATTGTAATTGTGTCTGATGCAATAAAGAAAAATTGTGCTGGAAAACTGTAAATCTATGACCAGTTTTAGTTTGCTCTGACAACATTACATTATGCCTAAATTCATTAAACCGCTATAACTCCAAAAACCGTTTCACCGCTGCGGCCTAAGGGGCGCTACGTCCGACTATGCAGGGTCAGTTTTTTCTCCCGCGCTTTTTCCGTTCCCCGTATCAGCTTCCGGCTAATCGTTTCCCAACACAACCCGTCCCGCAAGGGTAAATGGCACGCATTCTGCGCCCTTGCTGGCCGGAACGATGTCGGGAAAGCGAACCGTCAGGCGATACGAAGACGAAAATCACACCACTGACGGAGAAAAACATGATCATTTCCCTGCATACCCAGACTAGCGCCCCTAACACTGCAGCGGCGACCAGCGTATCCCCGCTGGAGCAGTCAGGCTCCTCAAAAACGAAATTTTCTAAAGCCAAAACCGATATTTATCAGACTGTCACCAACAACATCATTGCAGCGCTTGAAGCCGGTGTAAAACCGTGGTCTTGTCCATGGCAACGAGTGTCGGGCATATCTGGGTTGCCTTCCAACTTCGCAACCGGTATCGCGTATAGCGGAATGAATATCATGCTGTTGTGGTGCAGCGCGTCAAAACAGGGCTTTGGTGATTCACGCTGGATGACTTACAAACAAGCACAAGCAGTAGGCGGACAGGTTCGTAAAGGTGAGCACGGTACTATAGCTATTTTCTATACAACCTTAGAGAAGGAAAACGAAGACGGCGAAATCGACCATATCCCGATGCTGAAAACCTTCAACGTGTTCAATATTGAACAAATTGATGGGCTTCCGCTGACAACTGAAACAGTTAACCCAGAAGCAACCTTTGACCCGTTGCCGGAGGCTGAAAATCTGTTCCGAAAGAGCGGCGCAAACATCATCGAGAAAGGGCAAAATGCCTTTTTCCAACCATCAACTGATGAAGTCTGGCTACCGGAGCGCCATCTGTTTTCAGATGCGGCTAATTTCTACGCTACCGGTCTGCATGAGCTGGTTCACTGGAGCGGTGGTAAAAAAAGGCTTAACCGTGAAATGAAAGGAAAATTTGGCAGTGAGGATTATGCGTTTGAGGAGTTGATCGCCGAGTTGGGAAGCGCGTTCCTGATGGCGGATCTTGGGATTGTCGGAGAGGTCCAGCACGAAAGCTATATTGCTTCCTGGCTGAAAGCACTGAAGAACGACAAACGATTTATTTTCAAAGCCGCTAGTGCGGCATCAAAAGCGCATCGTTATTTGATGGATAAAGCTTGAGGCAATGTAAGAAGCCGTAAAGGAATGCGGCTTTGACCATATATTTCTGTGGGCAGAGTCGTGGTGGTGTTAAAGGTATAACCTCCCTACGAATTTTTCGTGGCACTGTGTGTCAGGAAAAATTCGCAGGCTGCGGGGGCGGGCGGCAAAGAGCCCGCTCATCGCTTTAGATGTATTGGCTCAGACTTGATCTGACCGTATTCTGTGTTAGAACACGATTCAGCATGACAGTCGGCAACGAGCGAAGAGCAGAAGTTCGTAGTTGAGTCACCATGAATCTTGCTAACAATGCCGTGTGTCAATCAACTGGGAACAGGTCAGCGCAGTGCGCAATCCACTAGCCCATGCGCCTAAGACGAATTGGCCTATGTCTGAACTGGATGCGCTGGACATTCTTACCTTGGTTTCTCTTATTCATCGTAAGCTGGATGGCGCGCATAAAACAGCTACAACCGCACCATAGGGGGAGTTGCATGAACTTTATGGATTGGCGTATCTATCTGAAGGTCAACGCATAAGTATTTCGACGCCTTGGATGTAACGTCTTGTTTGACTATCGAGTCAAAGATGCTAGCGTGGCCCATTATATTGACATCGACACGACCTTGCTTAGATCGAGCATCCTATGTACTTGGATATGTATTCCCGCACCTCTGAGCCCCAGAAGAATCTTGCTTGAGATTCAGGACTTGATTAGTAAAAAAATGATTGAGGATAGCCATTTCTCTCTCGAAAGCATCATGGTTGATGGCATAATGAACAAGGTCAGCACTTAGGGAGCTATTATGAGTACAACCATTCAAATCCTTCACGCTTCACATGGTGACTGCCTTTTCCTTCGCCATGAGCAGGATGGATCCACCTTCAATCTATTGATTGATGGTGGGCCCGCCGAAACATTCGGTCAATTGTACGGATATGCTAAGCCCCTTCGTTTGCTTCTTGATGAATTACGAGAGAGAGGTGAGTTTGTTGACTTGGCTATTATTACTCATGTCGATGACGATCATATTGGCGGTATCCTAGAAGGCATGTCATACGATGACTATCTGCCTTCCCTAGTTAAAGAATTTTGGTTTAATTCATATGGGCTAATATCATCTGTTGTCGTTGAGCCAGATGGTAAAAAGAATGAAGTGTCAGGTGTTGCAGGAGCTGAAGTTAAGACCAGCATCTCCCAGGGTGTAACCCTGGAGGAAAAACTCAGCAAACTCAATTGGTATAATCAGGTAATTCATAATGAAATTCCTAAATTAATTAGGTCGGGATTTGAGTTCACGATATTATCTCCATCTGTAAAGGCACTCCAGCGACTTGGCAAAGCATGGGAAAGAGAATATTCACAAGCTGACAAGAAAACATCAAAAGCAGAAAGTGATCATAAGTTTCCTTTTTCTCATTTTTTCTGCGCAGATCGATTCAAATCAGATCGGTCAGTGCCGAATGGTAGTTCGATAGCATTTATATTGAACATTGGAGATATAAATTTTCTGCTTTTGGCGGATTCGCATGCAGACATAGTAGAGCAAAAACTAAAATCATTAGGTTACAGCCCAGAGAATCCGCTTGAGTGCAGTATGGTGAAAATCTCGCACCACGGTAGTAAAGGTAATACAAGCCAGAGTTTGCTTTCACTGTTATCCTCAAAAAGATATGTTATTTCGACAGATAGTTCTATATTTGGACATCCGGATAAAAGAACAATTGCTAGAATTTTAAATGCAAATGACGGAAATAATGTATATTTCAATTATGAATCAGTTATTAGAAATATTCTATTGCCTGAAGATTCTGCATATTCTGACAGATTACATGTTTGTGAAGAAAAAATGGTACTCTAAATGTCCATACATGAATATATTAGAAAACATGCTGTTAAAGTAAATGATGGGAGTGGTGTATTGATTCAATGCCTCTCCGAGGAGTTTTCCTATATCCTAACTGCTAAGCACACTCTAAAATCAGAGAATAGGGTTGAGACTTGGGATGGTCAGCTACTCACTATTTTAGAGGTTTATCCTCACAGTGAGGATTGCGCCTTATTAAAAACTCCTTTGGTCAGTGGCTTACCTCTAGTTAGATTTAAAAGCAATAAGTTTGACCACAAAAGTGAAGCGATTTTTGGGGGATTTCCTGGTTATCGTGCAAAAGAAGCCACGGCAGAGACAAGATTTAAAACTTATGAGGGTAAAATAAAGCAACTCGACAAAGCGTTTTATTTAACATTAGAAGGACTGCCACCGAAAGCCCAAATTGAAGGAGCTTCAGGCGGCGGGGTATATCTTATTGTGAATGAAAAACCATATCTTATCGGGGTCGAGATCGAGATGGCCGGGCCACAGCCTCAAGAGCCCGGAGTAGTCTTATGCTACGATATGGCTCGATTTGATGAAATAGTGAAGGAAAATGATCTTCCGCCAATACTTCCCTCATTTTTGTTTTGTTTCAGCAGAATCAGGTCTAATACATTCAACTACACTCTGAATAGTCCAAGAGTACTCAACGCATTACGCAGACAACTCCACAACAAAGCTGAAGGCTTGGTTCACGATGGTATTCCTAAGCCTTATGAACTGTTAGCACTCTACGATAAAGGGTTGATCGTTAATGGTCAGCCTGACGAGGCCATGTATGACTTACAACTCTGGTCTGCTTATGCCGAGTTCTTTGTTCTGCATTCTTTGCTAAATGACGTAAAAGTAATGGACCTTAACTATCTAAAAAGCATGGAAAGAACAAGTAGGTTCGTTTACTCGCGAAGCAAAGATGCTTGGCTTCGAGATCTGAATAATATCATATCCTCTGCCAGGAGGTTACTTGATCACGGAGGTGTTTTGGTCGTTTCCAGCGGCGATGTGGGAAGTCAACCGATTGCAGATAAAAGCTTTATAAAATATTTAGTCGAAGATATTGGGGCTCCCGCTGCTGAATATGAATACGAAGATGGTGCACGCATCGACATGGGGCTTGAGAGCGGCGATGTTCCGTTTAGTTTTGCACTTTTAGGCAGCCTTCATCGTGAA
The DNA here is from genome assembly GCF_000406105.1 of Dickeya chrysanthemi NCPPB 402. Taxonomy (NCBI): domain Bacteria; kingdom Pseudomonadati; phylum Pseudomonadota; class Gammaproteobacteria; order Enterobacterales; family Pectobacteriaceae; genus Dickeya; species Dickeya chrysanthemi. The sequence goes on from NZ_CM001974.1 coordinate 1,740,714, forward strand.
TGTATCACGAGAAATGAACAAGCATTTCTGGGACTGAACTCCGCTCAGTTGATGGAACTTTTTAAGGATAAATACGCCGATGAATTTAACAAGTGCAAATAATGATCGCATTCGGGAGCTAAAAGAAAACTTTCCTAATTTTGCATTCGATTTGTTTACGGCCGGAAACTCTGAGTTTGTCAGCTGTATTGCATGTTGGGTTGAAAGCCCTGAAGTTTTAGAACACACATGGAATGCAATACAAAATGTGGTAGCGCTGCGTTACAAGTCGGAGAGAAAAATTGCCCGATGGAATGTCTACATAGCCTTCTTTTGCAGAGAACATGTAAGTCGATCGCTCAAGTTACTGATTGAAAATGATAAATTTACAGCTAGAAAATTAGTTTTCGATTCATGTTCAGAGAATCACTTTTGGAAGAAAAAGAATTTGCTCTAGAGCGTCTGAATTATGAAATCTTTGAAGTTAATTTGACAGTTGGTCAAAGTTTTGGTGTGAAAGTCGAATACACGCCATCATCTCTCGTGTCCTACCTTAGAAATTATTCTGCTGCGACAGCAGAGGGTAAATTAGAGATGATTGACACATTACTAATGGAGCATGGCATTCATGAAAATAAAGAGAGTTGAGGTTCAGGCTTTCAGAGCTTACCTAGAGAAAGCCAATGGGACATTTGACTTTATGGTGCCGGGCCAAGATGGTATTGACGTTCCAGCAAACTTTATTTCTCTCTATGCTCCTAATGGATTTGGGAAAAGTTCATTTTATGATGCAGTAGAATGGGCTATGACTAATGGATCGGAGCGTTTCAGCGATGGGGTATTTGAAGCTGCTGCACGTGGTTCGAAGCAGGATGATGAAGCGCTTCGAATTCTGCGAAATATTGAAGCGCCGAGTGATCTTGAAACTTCCGTTTTAGTTTCTACAACAGTCCAGGACTTCTCGCGTAGCCCAGGCACTATTAGAAAAAATAGTTTCGATGTCGATTTTAAGGAAAAGAAGTTGGTCGAAGGAGCCGAGGCCTATCGAACAATATTTCTTTCACAAGATGCGATAGATTATTTTATCCGTGGTATAAACCCTGAAGACCGTTATCAGGCATTCGTCAGCATATACGGTGAAGAAACCGAAATACAACGCAGAGAGGTACAGGCAGCATACTTGGGCGTGGGTGAGCAGATTGAGAAATGCAAAAATGCTGAAAAAAAATTGTGTATTGAAATTGAAGCCCCTGTTGACAATCATATTGTTGAGAGGTTCTTTTATGTAGCTAATGAATTAAGGGAGTCTGGGATTTTTCTTCAGGCATTGCCGGAGCAAATGCACGATACAAAGCTTGATGCGTTATCTGAAGAGTTGGTGACATTAGCAGCCAAAGCCCAGCACGATCTAGTTTCAATCGCAACAAGAGAGCAAGCATTAAATGAGCTTACTGAAGGATTGAGCAGCAACTCTACAGACTCAGCAGAATTGGTTCTCCAGCTTGCTAAAGAGCAAGCTTTGTTAGATGCGCTAGGAAAAATAGCTACAAGAGATGCTTTGCTACAAGTACAGGTCGGAAATGTAGCTGAAATTAATCGCTATGAAAAAGATCTTCGCCGTAATCAGTCCATACACTCTGCCGGAGAAAAATACCGCTTACTCTACGGTAAAAAATTGGGGCTTACACGAGAAGTAGAAGCTGAAAATTTGCAGCTCAGAACGATCGAAATTAGGGTACAGCAGCTAAGCACTCAAAAGAGCGAGTTACTTAAACGTCTTACGGATCTGCAGCATCGAAAAGCTACTTGGGATTTATTAAAATCCGGTGCCGCTCGTATATATGAAAGTATAGAGAAAACCACCCAAGATCAGATTAATCTTAATGCTGAATTGAGTTCTGCTTCAACAGAGTTAACTTTGCTTTCCACAAAGTTGAAAGAGCAAACTGATCTGCTTGTCGCAATAACTAAAATCCCAGAAAATGTTTACGATCTAGGTATCAGTGACTTGGCGTTGCTTGGTATCAGCGTTGATACTTACTCTGCGCTACGAGCTGCTAGGGCTGAAAACTTGCTCATTGAGAGCAGACTTGCCAGTATCAATCTCACAATACAAGATCTCGAATCGCAATCCAACGCTTTTGGGAAGCTAGCAGCTGTTGCGGAGGAGATTCTAACGACTCATCCTGGGCATAATTGTCCACTGTGTCAAAAAGATCATGGTACTTTTGAAGCCCTCAAGGAAGCGATAGATAGCAACAGCAAGTTGAAAGGTATCCTCAAGGAAAAATCTGAGCAACGAAATACATTAACCACCAACTTGGTAAAGTCTAAAAATCTGTTATCAGATAAGATTTCAGAGCTTTTGGTGCAAAGATCCGAGGTGATAAATAGGCTTGAAGTTGATATTCGCTCTAAAACAGATGGCATATCGTCTGTGACGATGAAAAAGTCTATTCTTGAGTCAAGACTCAATTCGTTGCAGCAAGAGTTGGTATCAAATAAAGCTATAGTTCTCAACTTGTCGTCTGATCAGCTATCCATAAAGGTTAATGAAGAGCTTAAGGGATTTTCGGCCAGAATTGAAACGAGTCAAGTTGATGTAAATAAAATAGAAAAAGAACTTGAGGCCCTTAGTTTGAAAAGGACCTCTGTAATCGCGAACATATCAGAAATTAATACGAGTCTAATAGGAATTGATGCCGATCAAGATTATGCTCTAGTCCTCAACTATCTTAAAGAGTTTAATTGTGCTCTATCTGGTAACGATGATGATTTTCAGACTCTGGCTCTGAATATAAAACTCGAAATAGATGGTCGTAAAGCTTTATGGTCAGAAAATGATAGTGCTATTAAATCTATTAACGATGGGTTGAAGAAAAACGATCTTCCCCTAGATAACCTACAAATAAAAAATCAACTTGAGCTTTGTGGTGAAAGAGTCACTGAATTACGTAGTAGAATAGAATCTTACAATTCAAAATTCATATCGCTTATAGGTATTTCACCAGTAGAATATCCTGATTATGAAGACCGACTAGTCGCAGCCATTAAGAATGTACTTACTCAAAAACGAAGCACAAATATCTGCGACGAAAAGTTAAGTGAGTTGAGAGCTCTACTTGAAGCTCTGACACCAGTTATCAATAGAGAGCTTTGTAGGAAGGAAATGGAGTCAATCGTTGAACGACGAATTGGTTATGAATCCTTAAAAGAAAAAATTGGTGCCGAACTAATCCTTATTAATAATGTGCTAGAGCGTCAACTTGACACCGTTTTTCAAACTGATTTGATTAATGAAATTTATAGAAAGATCGATCCTCATCCTAATTTCAGTCAGGTGAAATTTGCTTGTGGATTTGGGCTGAAGAACAGGCCTACCCTAAATATATTGGTAAAAGATAAGGAGTCCGAGAGAGAAATTTCCCCTCTACTGTACTTTAGCTCAGCTCAGTTGAATATTTTGAGCTTGAGCATTTTTCTAGCGAGGGCGTTGAATGCAAAATCTCCAACCGGGCAGCTACTTGATCTTATATTAATTGATGATCCAATTCACTCTATGGATTCAATCAATGTTTTGTCCACTATTGATTTGCTTAGAGGGATTGCTCTTAATCATAATAAGCAAATAGTAATTTCTACACATGATGAAAATTTTTACGAACTACTTAAGAGAAAAATTCCCGCTGGATTGTGCCAATCTAGATTCCTTAAGTTAAAGAGTTTAGGGCAAGTTGAGGTTGATGATTAAGAAGTGATTCAGGTGATGATCCCGGGGCTTTGATATCTCAAGCCTCGGAGCTGATTTAACTGAGTCTACTTCCTGAGAATTAAGAAAAAGCTAATGCAATAACCTCTATTTAAGACTCGTAGTAGAAGGAAGTGATCTAACAATTAATCCATCACAGCTCATGACAACCATGCTTGACCGTGTCGACCTGCTACCCATTGATTAATAAACTAAAATGTAAGTAATGCCTTGACCTACTCCCCAATAATTAATGTAGTGCAGAACTAGCAATGTCCTCTTCATACCCAGAGGCATTAAACAAGTTTTTTTATGGCATCAGTGATGGCGATTTTCGATCTTCCAGTGCCAGTGAATATTCCGTTTCGTCATTACGGGTTTTGTTCTTCCAGCAGCGGTAGATGATCCTTATTCATTTGAATGCCAGAGAGCTGATCGCCGATTGATGAGTTTTCCATTTCTCGTTGTCCCTGATAATACAGTCTGGCTCAGTGTGACGAATTAACCATCTTCGCAGCCTATTCCATGAAAGTCTCTCAGACGAACTTCGCACATTGGAAGTGCCAGCGTACCAAATATTTTTGAGCGCTTCACTCGGTGATTGATGCAATGCCAGCGCAATTTTGAATTTCTTCTGTGCTGCTGAAGAGGTTGCTGTTATCACCGAGTGCGGCAAGCATGCGCGGGCCCATACACTGCCCCATGCCGGGAAATGTAACGACGCTGAAAATCTGGAAATCTCAAAAAGTGCGTGGAACTAAAACGGCTCTGCTTACAATACCTTTTTGGGATTTATAGCCTTATGCTGTTGATGTCCGACTTTTTAGATGAGATTAAATTCCTTTCGTCAATAGCTATATAGCTATTGGACATATCTAGTTCAGAGTTTAAGGTGATTAAGTTAAAAACTTAGCAATTAAACCACTATTGTAAAGAATAATCCCGCTTTTGATGTGGAGAGATTTATTGTATGTCTGTAATAATTGAAATCTATATATAAGCTGAAATCAAATATTTTCATCATCTGACTCGTGAGTATATTTAAACACAAGACTATCTACTGTTGATACTGGCATGTGTGACGGTTGAATCTTGGTTTGACTTTTCAAAATACTATGCTCAAAATAGCGTTTGCAAATTATCTTACCATTTATAGGAAGCCAATGTGTGGCCTCTGGAAATAGCGCAGGACTGATAGGGTTTTTCGCGTTTGGATTATGAAAAATTTCTATTTCCGCAGTCCAAGGCTCATAATCATAAGGTTTCCATAAACAACGGTATTCTTCGCTGGTAACATCCATGCTGAAGGGAATACCACGTAAAGCCCCTGGAGAGTCATCGGCAAACTCACCAATTCTCACATACCGATAGCCCTCTATTAAAGCGCCGGATGAAATAGGGACTCTGCTCAGCTTGGACAAAGTAGCTGCGTTAGAAAAAATGACTGCCGAGAGTGTTATGTTATCGTGTGATAAAAATAAGCCAGTACGGATTTTGGGGTCGCTTGAAAGGCAATCAACAATTTCTGCTTCAACGACAACCTTCCCATCTTTCTCTTTTTCTCTGCCATATAATCCATAGAGATAGGTAATCAGAGCCTCACGGCTCCACATCATGGAACCTGGAGCGTGAAAATCCGCTATTGCAATGGCAAATGGCTTACCTTCGACATGAGTCAAACTGGTGTAATTTTTTAGCAACTTATTCCGTAAGGTCCGCGCGTAGCGCTCAGCTGCAACTCCCAACACTCTTTCTCGTCTATCTAAAGGAACTTTTCCTGGTCCTGCAGTAGCATGGTCGTAACGTTCTGTCGGATTAACTGTTACAGCCTCTACCCATGCTTCTCCCCCCGCTCTATTCGTCACGTGAAAATCAGGAGAGGCATGATCTTGAGTGACTAACATTCCCTGTTCACGGAAACTAGCCAGAAGGATGGCTTCCCAGAGTCGGGTGTGGAAATTATCAGATTGGCACTCTTTCGCCCAGTGAGTGTCTGGATTAGGCATTGCAAGATACAGTTGATTCAGCATCCATGCGCCAGGTTCCCTACAAGGATGCCCGAGCAACTTGAAGATGCCACTTGGTTCTCCGCCCTTTAAATCCCATAGCGGTGCACGTCTACGAGAACCCGGAGGCAATGGAACGCGGCTCGCTGATTCATCGCACGCTTGGCTGATGATTGCGAAAGCTTCTTCTTTGCTAAATGAATTTGGTTCCCTGCGTAGTACTGCCCATACATCGTCATCACGACGACGCATTATGAGAATGCCATGTTTTCCGCTATGGCAATTACGAGTCAATGCACATACTGTCAGGTGATCGTTACTCCCCCATGCGCTCACAGGCGGATCATCACCAAATCCCATACCGTTAGGCAGCGCTAAGGCATATACACCAAAAAGGCCAAAAGAAACTGGAGTCATTTCAGCGTTTCACCTAATAAGACGAAGCATCTTCGAAGAACTGGCGATACATTTTTAAGCATTATCATTCATCTCAGAAATTAATATCCTGGTGCATCCGGGTGTTTAATGTTTTACTTAATTTATTTATCCTACTAATGCATTGAATATCTGCTTGTGCCATGAATTTTCCTGTCAGATTATGTTATGGCCCTGAGCCATAACAGTGTCAACTCAAATCTGAGCTAACAGACTCGTAGAGGAATTTAACCCGTCTTCATTTATCACTGCATCTTCCTGCATCACCAGAACGAACCATGCTACTACGTGCTGCTTCAATACGCCTGCGAGCAATTTTCACATAATCCTCTTCTCGGTCAATACCGATAAAACAGAAACCTTCCATCGCCGCAGCTCTGCCGGTACTTCCACTCCCCATAAAGGGATCAAGTACAGTGCCGCCCGGAGGAGTAATCAGGCGACAAAGGTAACGCATCAGCTCGGTGGGCTTTACACATGGATGATTGTTACGCTCACCACGATCTTTTTTGCTGGCTTTCGCACAATAAAAAAACCGACTGGCGCTGCTAATTTCTGCCTGTTGAGGAGTATCCGGGAACATAGCAAGTACTTCATCACTGCCGTCATGGATAAGATTGGCAGGCCATCGGGGTTTCCTTGCCTGGCGATACCCCCATCACCTTTATTTCTGCCTCGCCACATATGGTTAGGATCGGAACCCCCCGGTCCATTTGGATAATCATAGGGAGATTCCCCCTCTGCCAGAGGAATCCTGCATTCTCTGACATTCAGAGCGCCGGTACCATAAACGAGAACGTTCGATGCCATGGATCCTCTGAATGGCTTACGGGCAAGGGTAATCGGCTCCAGTGCTGGTTTTAACGTGTGATGAGATTTAGGAAATCCAGAACCGTATACCCAGCCCAGCATTCCGTCACGTCCAAATGCAGCGTCCAGCAATTTGAGCTGGTCCGGCGACAAACTTTCAATGAGGGTCTGAGCAGCATTGCTGGTCTCGTAGAGAAATACGATCATGTCACGTATTTCAAAGCCCGCATCCTCAATACGCGCTGCCATCCGGTGTTGAGTACGGGATCCCGCGAAGGACAACAGATGACCACCGGGTTTGAGTACGCGTAGACATTCTTCCCAGATGGCTTGTGCAGGAACATCATAGTCCCATGTCTTACCCATGAATTTAATACCATAGGGCGGGTCGGTCACTATGCTGTCCACAGAGTTGTCCGGCATACTGAGCAGTACGTCAAGGCAGTCACCATGAGTCAAAACGTCATACATGGCGTTCCCTCCCGTCATCGTCACCCACTGATGAAGAGGGGCCACCCTGTTTATCACTGACACTATTTTCCAGTTCATCAAGGGTGCGGAAGAGAAACATCTCGCGGTGCTTCGCATCAAACGGGACGGGAACGTTGTTCCTTATCACCGTTCTGATGCTGCCAAACAGCCTGACCAGCGATTCTTTCGTTTTATCATCCGGCATAACATACATCGCATAGTGCCAGCGTCCGGCGTCGCTGGCAGCGAGATGACTGTTAATAATGCTGATGTAACGGGCGCGGGTTTTCATCGACCGCTCTGTTTCCACCGCAACGATGGCACCGCTGCTTAAGGTAATAATGCCATCCGGTCGGTGCCGGACACTCAGGTACCGCGCTATAAACTCTCCCCGATCGCCATTAAGCCAGCCTGTGCCGCCTTTTTCCTCCAGGGCGATCCTGACCCGCTGGTTTAACAGTCGATGTTCCAGCGTCGAGTGTCTGAGTTTTCCCGGCTCAAAATAGGCGGGGAAAACCTTGTCATTAACGCTAACCACCATTGCCAGTCCCTGCATGGTGATCCCCCACAATGATTTTTTTCCGGTCAATACCGGGTATTCATGTTTATTCAGGAAGCCCATCGCAACTGCTTTATTGAGCAGGTTATACATCGCATGGTTATGTTTTCCTTTATATCCGACCACTCTTTTTAAAGTGCGGAAATCAGAGAATGTTTCCTCCTTGAGAAAATACAGTAATGCCTGCATCCTCCGCTTTGCGACTTCATTTCTTTCAGCAACGTTATGGATAAGCATTGATAGCCTCACAGGTTAATGGAGGGTTTGTGGCTCTGGCTTTCTTTTTCGGTATGCAGGTTTTTTGTGTGCTCAAACGAAAGCAGGTCGATATATTTCTTTTTCGTCGGTATGTGGAATAGTTTGGTTGCCTTCGCCAGATCATTCTGGGTAAAAACAAAACCAACAAATTGGGGGAGGTTAAGCAACATGTTGCTGTCTATATAATAGCGTTCAGCCTGACGGATCATCCTGTCAGTATCCATTTTCTCCGTCAGGGATATATCCGTTTTAACTTTCCTCATTTCATCGTCTACCAGAATAGAGCCGGTCATCCTTGCCACCCAGTCGGCAGTGTCCGGATCGCGAAGACGATAAACCAGCATAAACTTGCAGTTCTCAATCACCGAACCGGCAACGGCATCCCCCTCCAGATCTGCCGGGCAATCATACAAATCTTTTACCGACTGGTGGGCCATGATGATATGTACACCTTTGTCCCTCGCTGCGCCAAGCCCCTCAAGTGCAGGGCGGGAAAGGTGATACTTGAGTTCATCAAGGAAAATAGCGACCGGGCGAGGTTTGCCTTTTATTCGGTCACGGGTTTCGGCTATCTGAATCAGGCGGGTTAAAATCATTCGCTGGGCCGATATGATTTTCTGATTACGCATCGAGCCGATGATGTAGCAACATCCGCCTTCATCAAAAATGGTCTTTAAGGAAAATCCGTTGCGCGCATTAATGGAATTCACTAAAGCGATTTCTTCAAGCTCGCCATAAAAAGCAGGCACATCTTCACTGAGGGATTTTACAAAGTCAGTGTTGAATAAGTCGCGTAACGTCATTCCTTTTTCATAAATAGCTGCCGTGTTTCTCGCTGCCCTACGATCGGCGATACGGTAAAAGTCAGCGCCTTCGCCTTTTTTACCCAAGCTAAAACCGGCATTAAACAGTTCCTCCAGTTGTCCATGAGAAATATCAGCCAGTAAATCAAGCTGAAAATGAAGGTCATTCAGGTTAATAAGAACAAACTGTTTATTCGCTTTCTGACAAGCTTCCCGCAGTACATGCGGTGCCCATTCATCATTTTTAGGATCTTCGACAAATACGCCTTCACCTGAAAGTATCGCCTGATAAAACAGCACACAGGCACTGACACCTTTGCCAGACCCTGTGGTGCCGATAAGGTCGGCGTGTTGAGTTTGAAATTCTTCAGGGGTGATATATTGCGGCTGATCATCTTTGTCCAGCCCGATAAAGATACCGTTATTCAGGTCAATATAATCCAGCGGATTATACGCAATGCTGTCAGGCAACATGTCCCTGACTTCACGAACATCCGTTCTGACATTTCTCTCCAGTTTACTTTTTTTAATCATCCGGTGTTTCAGACTGTCGATTTCACTCGTCAGCAGCCTTCGGGCTGTAATATGAAAAGCCAAACCTGCAAGGGTAAATCCGACAGTCAGTATCCAGAGTGATAATCTGAGCAGAATGTTATTGTCGAGTACTTTGAAGAAAAAACTCAGCCCCTGAATGGTCAGCGGTGACAGGGTGCCAAATATGAGAAAGAAGGTGGATACACCCGCCACCAGTTTTAACCAGAAGGGGGCATTTTTTCTTTCTTCACGTGGCAGATGAAAAATAAATGGCAGTGTCAGCCCGGCAAATATGGACAGTATTACCGGGTTATGTTGCAGCCAGAGCAGAAAAACAGAAAAGGTATCCGAAAAGGCATTCAGCCTTTGCATCAGATGAGTTCCCATTGCAGTGATCTCCGGTCTGATTTCGGTGTGACGGGCGCATCACATGGGCGTCACCGATGGACGTTAAACCCCACGCCCACGCGCGACGCCTATTGATGACGCCCATAAACTGATGAAAAGCACTGAACGTCTCCGACGCTCATGCCTGTTATCTGCGCTTTCAGAAAACAGCCGACACATGGTCGTCAGTCTCCTGAAACGCCCGAATGACGGGCAACGGCGTGTGACATTACGCTCGGGCTGAACGCTCTCCCTGCATGTCACATGGGGGTAATGTCGTGGCTGGACGCCACCCCAAAACCCCCAACGTCAAAGGCGGCACACCGTCGCACGCTACGCGCGACCAACCCCTTTAAGACGCGCGTTTCGCCTGTTTTTTCTCGCAAGCTCCAAAAAACGGGAACGCTGCTTTAAAGGGGTTGGTCGCGCCTGATCGGTAATCTTCCCCGCTGGGGCGGGAAATATTACCTGGCTTGACGGTGTGCGGGGCTTTGCCCCCCAAATAAACCGCTGTCGTGGGCGACAGCTTTTCGCTCGCTGGGGCGGCGAAATTTATTCGGCTCCCCCCGGCCTGCTCAATTCGCTTTGGGCGAAGGTTCGCAGGTGGGCGCGGTGCCTGAAAATTAGCAATTTCTGCGAAATTGAATTTTCTGTCCGCGCTCCACATACTTATTTTACGGCTTAACAATTTCTCCGAAATTGAAGCCAAAATAAGCATGCTTTAAAACCGCCGTCTGTCAGTCTGTGGCGTCATTCGAGACATTATCAATGTTTGTTATTCACATCTGTTCGCGGGCTATTTCAGCCCGGCATTCCCATTCAGCATTTAATGCCGCACTGTACGTTTCATCATCGATTTTCGTTCCCTGACTTTCGGCATGCCGCCTGAGCTTCTCTGCGTCCGATTCATTAAGCTGTGACAGATGATGTCGTAATAAACCGATAAACCGGCTCTCATATATCTCGTAATAAAGCCCGCATCCCTGATGTGCTTTTTTTGACAGAAAATCATAGATACACGTGACAGATATTCTGTCGTGATGCGTTGAGTGAATGTTGGAAATAAACAGATCTTCTTTATCCACTTTTTTGTCTCCATGCAGGGAAATATATTAAGATAACGGCAGTGTTGTATTAGCCTCTAACTCTGCCAAACCTGGACAGGATTTTATTCACCGCCTCCGGGTCAGCACTGGCACATTCTCCCAGGAAAGCTTTTCTGGCATTGAGCGTGTGATTGGGTAAAAAACCGTGTTTATTTTTTTTGACGATATTAAAGAAAGCACGTTCCGCAGAACGACATTCACTTCCTCCATTGTTTCCGGTTGCTTTACCGTACATACAAAGTACAACTTCGCACGGGTCGGCAGCGAAAGAATAAACAGGCGTCCCGGCAATAATGCACAGCATTGCCGCCGCAATAGCGGAATATCTCATGATGAAGCCCTTACTGTGAGGTTAGTTTCAGGGTGGGTATTTAATGATAAAAATAAATGCGGGTGTCTCTGCATGTCAGACAGTTATATACAGGCTGATATTCAATAACGCCTTTTGCGCCATACCGACGCAACCAGTTTTTTGCAGTAAAGAATTCTGCGCCTGATGGTGCAGCAACAACAATACGCGCAGAGTGGGCGACCACGTAAAATACGGCGGGCGTCCAGCGTGTCTCATTAAAATTCCGTGCGTGAATGGATAATAACCATTTATCTTTAACCACCGGAGAAGGAATGATAACCGGGTTGTCCCGCCATTGCGGTAAACCGGTATTGACTGACTGGCCCGGTTTATCCCATTCAACAGGCATCGGTGGTGGGGCTGAAGAACAGCCGGAAAGTACCAGCGAAGATAGCAGCACAGTGATAACCTTCATCATGCTTTCATCTCCTCAAAAAAGACGCTGCGGTGCAGTGGCCGGAAATAAATATCATTCATCCGGCGCACATTACCGTCCAGGTCGATACTCACGATAACGTCCAGACTGTCCAGTACCTTGCGTAACATAAAGGTGTAAGGGAGTCGGGCACATTGCGGGTTTTCATAACAGCGGGTAATAAAACCGTCTACCGCTTCCATTGCCGAACCGGCATGGATAGAGGTCATACTGCCTTCATGGCCGGAACCGGTTATCTTGAGAAAATCCCAGGCCTCACCGCCGCGTACTTCGGTTAACAGTATGCGGTCGGGATTCATGCGGTAATTCCAGCGCAGCAGGCTGGCGGGCGTCACAATTGACCCTTTTTCATCTGCCGATTCCGACGGATAAAAAAGGTGGACGTAGTTTTTATGCATAAATAAGGTGATTTCCGGGTTATCTTCAATGGTCGTAATACGCAGATGAAGGGGGATATAACCAATCAGCATCTTCATATAGGTGGTTTTCCCGGTACTGGTTTCCCCGGCCACCGCAATGGTTTTACCGTATTTCACACATTTCTCCATAAAGCGCGGAATGTCTTTTGCGTCATATAAGGCCAGTAATTCCTGATCGTGCGTCTGCGTTTTTTCCGTGCCCGTCACTCTGTTATAAAACCCGGCGGCAATATAGTCCTGATGCGGAATTTGCACCTGTGAGGGTTTACGCAGGGTGATCGACACCGTGTTTCGTTCGCAGGCCGGGGGCACAATAACCTGACAACGTTCGCCGGATTCCAGCGTGGCTGACAGCCCCGGCTTGATATCTTCGATATTGTCGCCGTGATGCTTCGCCAGGCATCTGGCAAAGTTGTAGCAGCCCTCATAATCCAGCGGAACGGCGTGCTGTTCCCAGATGCCGTTAATTTTGGTGAAAAGCTCACCCGGACGATTAACGGCGATCTCAGTCAGTCCGGTAAGCGCCAGAAAATCGCCAAAAAATCGCTGCTTATAGCGGTCGAGAGAGATGTTTTTCATGTGATATCCTTGAATCGGATAAATGTGTGGAGGGAGCATGTCGAAGACGAAGGTACTGTTCGCTTATTGCCATGAACTGGGGCGCTGCTTGTCCATTGATGAAGCGCGAACGGAATTTTTTTCCAGAAAGCAGGGAGAAAGAAAGCGGTTCACTTTTTCCTGTAGCGATCGCAACTGTAATGTCACCATCAGTGGCGTTAACTATCACGTCAAAGCTGAAGATGGTGAAAAATTCAGGGCCGCACACTTCCGTTCACCCCATCCTCACAAGTTCGGATGTGAATGGGTCGAGTTCACCGAAGATGCCGATCAGGACAGACGTCCGGACGAATCAGAAGCTGATTTCACGGAAAGAAAAGCAAAGCAAAAGCTGACGGACTATATCAACTGCTTTGATCCTTCAATTGATGATCCTGATGGCGAGCCAGCCGATCCCGCTAAGCTTGCTACTCCTGCACATGTAAAACAAACTGACGGGGATGATGATAAGCCCGGTACAGGTGAAGAGCCCCGCTGGAGCCGCTATACGCGAACTAACCAGCTTCAGCGCCTTATCGACACATGGCAGGAAGCGAAAGAAACGCTGCCTCAGGATGAGTTCAGGGCGTTGAGACTCAGGATCATGCATCACAGTCAGGTCTATCTTCATGAATATATAACGCATATCCAGAAGGGATTGGCTAACCCGTACGCGGGCGTCATCTATGGCGGTGGGACCCTAATGCATCGGTATGGGCGGGGTTTTCTTATTAATTTCTTTGATAAACATGAGGGTAAACCTGTTCGCCTGTACGTCAGTAAAGATCTGATGGCGAAAGGACGGTTTGGTCATTATATCGATGAAATTCTGGACACAGAAAACGTCAGATATTTCCGTGTATTTCTGCTAAATCCGGTTGTTTCTGAACGGGAAAACAGCGCAGGAAAATCCGTTATCAACCTTGAAATATCAAAGCTGCGTCAACTGGCGATTTACTACGAGCTGAATTCCAGTAAGGCAGATGATTCTCCATCAACGGAGAAGGATGGTGATAGTCCGGCATAGCGGGCTAATGTCGTCACAAGAATGATAATATCGGTGACGTCAGGCAGCGATATCTGCTTATGTGCCAGCCGGATATCGTCTGAGGTAAAAGGTGCTACGTCCAGAGAACCTTCACCGATGGTGAGGCAGAACGGTTGTCCTTCTCGTGAGTCAATCATGAGCTCTGTCAATGCGCCCCCGGCACGATAACATGTCATGACTATTCTCCTGATCCCGCTAAGGTGTGACATTATGTCGTTGACTACGGCATTGTTGTAATCGTCCCTTACGATGACGTCTGTCGCGGTGACGCCAAACAGAAATTTTCGATTATTCACTCTTCATCCTCAGCGTATAGATGCCGGAGAAGTCAATATCCTGTCCGGTGATCAGGTTGATGATCTCGCTCTGATTTTTGTAGATGGTCGGCGGGATATTGATGCTGTTTTCCAGCGTGGTTCGCGCCATATCTGCCATCGCCTGACGACTGTTTTCGGTATAGTCCGTATTACGATCTTTCTGACCGGCGCTGTTGGATGCCCATGCCCCAATATCAGGGATCATACCAACCAGTAATGCGCCGCCGAATCGCTCCCTGAAATGCGTGTCGATCCAGCCATCAACGCCAGCCTCGCCGAGCCCTCCGGCAGCGCGGGTATCGACCAGCGGAATATCAAGATAAGGGGGCTGGCGGGTACGCAGCTTTGTGATGATGAGAAAGGCGCGTCCCTGTCCGTGCGTCATCCCAGTTTCCGCTCCCGTCTGGTAAATGCCCGTGGCGGTGGTCCCTTTTTCAATGAGCTTCGTATTACCGCTGGCACTCCAGATATCGTCGGCGATCGTGCAGCGGATTTTCCCCGCCCGATCCGAAACAAAGCGGTAATCCAGTGAGCAGGGAATAGCGGTATTTTCCGGGACGTACAGGTCCGGATTGTAAGGAATACGCCGGACTGCTGCAGGGGAGGATTCCGGTTGTGGCGGGGTGGTGTTTTGCTGATCAGTGGATGACGTTCCTGACGGTTGCCTGTCAGAGGTTGCCTGCGTCATCTCCTGCTGCCTGGTCCGGACCGGGTTTTGAGCCGCAGCGGCGGAACCATCGCGCCGAACCAAAAAATGGGCTTTATCGAGTTGAGGCGGCATCTCAGCCTCTGGGGTTGTCGTGATGCGCGGGGTGTTTCCCGCCGGTAACGATGCTTCGGCTTCGGTATCTTGAGTACCCAGATCGGTACGCTGCCGGTAATCTGTCCGGTTCGTCTGTGGCGCAGCATCCTGCCGCTTTTCTTCACCGGGTTGCCAGAGCAGATTGCGGTATATCCAGTTGCCCGCCCATGCCAGCGCAATCAGCGCAACGGCGGCGAGCGCCAGAAAAGCGGTGGCTTTCCCGCGCCTGCGCTTTTTCAGTCTGTTGACGGCGGGTTGTAGCGGATCATTTTCTTCATCGTCCTGCTCTGTGAGAAGTACCGCTTCACGCTTTGTACGGGCCTCGCGCTCCAGCGTGGCAATATCATCATTTCGTTGTGCCGGAGAAGGCACTGAGCTATCAGGCACCGGATGCGGGTGTTCATCGTTCATCAGCATGACTCCTCTGTTGTCAATGGGTTGCAGGTTTTTCCACCCGCTCAACCTGCGGGGAAACCGTGGCACCATCAGCGGCCTGGACCTTACCGACACCACGATTTTCCAGGCCGACCACGGCGTTTCCGGAACGCAGGACCAGACGGGGCGTGACCTCCTGAATGGCCAGTACGGTGAAGTTGCCTTTTCTGTGGATACTGCTGTTAACCACATGCTCCTGGCCGTTCAGCTCTTTTGTCACGGAGGGAATAGATTTGGCCGGGGAGAAGCCCACGAACGTAAACCGGCCATCATCATACGCAAAATCCGGAACGATACGGGTGCTGTCACGCCCCGGATATTTGAGGTAGTCCCAGTTGCGTGGCGTCTGCGCGGCATTCAGGGCCTGCTGAATGTCAGTCTGCTGCTGTTTTTGCTCCCGCTCCAGCGCTCTGGCTGCTGTCTCTCGGCTGGCCTTCTCCCTGTCTTCGCCCGGATAACGGTAACTCACCTGGAAAGCAGGCTGTTGCGATGACTTATCATCGATGACGTTCAGCTCGACGTTGTACAGCCGCCGGGTGGTGACTACCAGCAGGTTGGTGTGCCAGTCCTGGCTGTTGGGCGGGATGACCACCTGCGTGGTATTACCGTCCGCGCCGGGCGCGCCCTGAACGAGCGCCACCGGACGGATGTTGACCCTGTTGGCGTCCGGTGTGGCTTCCCATGCCTCCTCAAAACCGGGTCTGGCGCTGAGAACTGCCTCATCGATGTCAAACACCAGCGTGGTCATGAAGCCAGGCCGGGTACTGACGACGGTAACGTTCAGCGGGTTATAGACAACCTGCTGAACGCGGGCATCATAGCGGCTCGCCTGCGGAATGGACGCGCTCCATGCCGTGTCGCACAGCATCAGCGCCAGTGCGATAAGGATGATGCTTTTCACTATTCACCTCCCCGGATTTCACGGTCTGCCTGCCAACTGGTCACGGTAAAACCGAACGGGTTAATCTCTCGCTCCGTATCGCTCATTTCTTTGCCTGGGTCGGAGTGAAAGGTCAGGCGGGCATCCCAGTATTCTGTGCGGGTACTGTTATCAGCGAGGCGGCGAATAGTCTTTTTGTATCGGAGGGTGGCGACTTTATCGGGGGCAGTGCCTTCGGTGATCTGGTTTGACAGGATGTCGATTTGCACGGTATGAGCCGCGTTCTGCCAGACCTTGTCCGGGGCATCTTTTCCGGCATACAGCGCCAGGTAGTCATCGTTGACTGGAGGGCTGTTAAAAACCTGTACTGTTGCATAATCGTCCTGCAGGGAAGGGTACACGTACCGTTCACGCAGTCTGACGTAACCGGACGTCATCGCCTTCTGATAAGCGGCCTCAGCCGTCAGACTGGTTTTCGATGCACGGGTGACGTGTTCCACTCGTCCGGTATGATTATCCACGGCGTACAGCTCAATGACCGTTTGTTTGAGCGGCAACATCAGCACCACGGCGGTAAGCGCCAGTGCGGCGATGAGCAGGCCCGCACCGCCAACCATAAACCCGGCTTTTGTGGCACGTTTGTCCCGCTCAATCATCTGCTGCTCAAAGGTGCGCGAATCCGCAAGGAGGGTCTGTTCACTCATGACTGTTTAACTCCGCCATTATCTGAGGGGTGTTCACCGGGATGCCCTGACCACCAAAGGCAGGGGGACGGGGAGACTGCGCGCATCCGGAAAGCGCGCACAGCAAAACCAGAGCAATCAAGCGTTTCATGGGGTTTTTCCTCAGTGAGATCAGTGGAATGAAAACACGGCTATGTTTTCACAAGGGATGTAACGGGGAGATTTCGACCAGGGATGACAGATTTAACGATGGAATTTTTGAACGGCCGTTTCTCTTGATTGCGCCAGTCGCCGGGCTTCGTTGCGGGCAATCATCTGCTCAATCGCGTTTTTACGTGCCTGAGCCGCACTGTATCCCGGACCACTGCCGGGTTTACCCGCACTGGCATTTCTCCAGCCCTGAATATTGTCCTGAAGGGTACGGGTAGTCTGCTTACCGGCTCCTGCTGCCAGTTTCCCGGCACCAAACGCCGCCGCGCCGATACCCACTGCCGCCAGCCCCTGCATGGATACGGTTGCACTGGCCCCGGCCAGCGCGCTGGCCAGTTTTGCGGAGAGGTAGACCAGTATTGCAGCACAGACACCGGCCAGACAGACCTGTGCGCCTAGCTCCACAATGTTGGATTGTGCAGACAGTTGTGTTGCAATATCTAACCGCGAGTTTAGATAATTAACGACAATGTGCAGCGACAACGCAGAGAACAGAACTGTTAATATGGCGGCGAACACATTTTGCAGCCAGTTGTTAAACATGGGGCGTAAAAAGCCATACAACAGACAAAAGATAAATACGGGAGCTGTAATACTTAGCAGTAAAACCATGACTTCCGCGATCATTGAAATAAAGGCGGTGATAATCATTAAAACGAATATCCCGAGCCAGACATAAAATTGAGCCGTCATACCCTCATCTTTTATGTATGTTGAGTTATCCATGTCGTGTAACGTTTTACCTAATACCTTCGCTTTACCCCACAAACTATCCAGTAACTGCCAGATATTATCGCTGCCGGAAAATCCCTCCTTCAGGCCATTGATGGAATCAATAACTCCATCGAGATAACCGCTGACATTTGCCACAAAGGACAGGATGATTGCCATCCTCATGATGTCCCACGTGACATCCTCCATTGGCGTGGACAACTTACCTGCCAGGGTCTGGTATCCACGCCACATGATATAGAGCGTGGCTGACGTTGCCGCCAGCCCCACCATCATGGAGGAGTATGACATCATCAGTCCCTTTGTGGCGTCAGTAACTCCTCCTATCAGGTGTTTTTCAACACCGATAAATACACCACCGGGCATATTAACCTCACTATGAGTTCAGGTCGGGAGTGGGGGCATTCAACTGCTGAATTTGATAATGGGCTTCATTGGCGTTTTTACAGTTATCTGAGGCATCGCCGGTTTTCTGGCATTTTTCATACACCGCTTTTAACTCATCGGGATGATCTTTGTACCACTGAGTGGTTTTGGCTTCTTCTTTGCAGCCACTAATGATGAATAATAAGGACAGGAAAGAGAGGGTTAATAAACGCATGTGAGACTCCTTTAGCCGTTTAAATCAGGGGTTGGCGCAGTTAACTGTTGCTGATTCCACTGTTTAATACGCACATCCTCCAGTACTTTTTCGCGCTTTTCTGCTGCCTTTACGCTCATTTCCCACTGGTCAGTGAGCGTGTTCAGCATCACTGATTTTAGCTGAATGCTGTTGGCAAGGTCCTGAGACTCCTTTGAGTCTTTGGATAGTGCGATACGGTTCGAGAGGCCGTTAATCTCGCCCAGTGTCTGGCTGACCTGTTCTTGGATCTCGTCAGTCTGCTCAAGCTGGATCGCCTTATTGATGACCAGCTGTTTGCAGGTATCTGCATAGCGTCCTGACTGTTCGACATTGCAGGTATCGAAAACCC
Organism: Dickeya chrysanthemi NCPPB 402; assembly: GCF_000406105.1. Taxonomy (NCBI): domain Bacteria; kingdom Pseudomonadati; phylum Pseudomonadota; class Gammaproteobacteria; order Enterobacterales; family Pectobacteriaceae; genus Dickeya; species Dickeya chrysanthemi. The sequence goes on from NZ_CM001974.1 coordinate 1,759,692, forward strand.
GGTACTTCTCATACAGCGAGTCGAACTGCCCGGAGGTGCCGCCGGAAAGTAGCAGGTCATTGAGTGTCTGGCCGGGTTTGCGCAGTTTTTCCAGATCCGATTTCAGACTCTTCGCCTGATCCACAAAATCTGCAATATCCCGGACGCCGGTGGCCGTCGCTAACTGATTTTTATACGCCTGGATCTGGCTCTGATAATGTTGCGCGGTCTGCATCCAGCGCTGCGCTTCTTTCAGCCATTCGAGCTCACGCAGCGGGTCAGCATCAACAAGGACCGGAATACCGGCGTGCGCCAGCGGGCTGACAATGACGCACGCGAAAATCAGGGCATGAAAACGCCTTTTCATCATGGATCTCCTTTGGGTCATCAGAGTGCCTGAGCCAGGTAGGGTTCCAGCCATTCATGGGGCTGCATCCCTTCACGGTACAGGGAATCAAAGATTTCGAGGTTGTCGGCGCTGCCGCTCATCACTCTGGTGTATCTGCCGACACCGGAGAGGTCGAGCGTCACGCGTGCAGCAAAACGTTTTGTGTCGCCACGCCTGAACTGATTTTTCACTACCACATACTGGCGGGCCTGCGGATCCAGATTTTTCACCACATCGAACACTTCCGGTTCAAATTTCATCCCGTCAACATAGTGCGCCCGGTCGGCACTGGGGTTGGCCGCCAGGATCTGCGTGCCGCACTGCTCAATCACGGCGGGCGCAATCTCATCCCTGATGATCTCCGCCGGGGACTGGGTGCCCACAACCAGCATCCCGTTGAGCTTACGGATGGTTTTCAGTCGGTTATAGGCGAAATCCTTAAAGATCGGATCCCGCAGCCATTTCCAGAACTCATCCATGAAGATAACCAGTCGTCGTCCGTCGAGCAGCGTGGTGATGCGGTACAGCAGGTAAAAGGAGATCGGCGCACAGACATTGGCATCATCCAGAAACTCCGTGCCGTCAATGCCAAAATTATCGCAGTGGCTGATATCGAAGGTATCCGATACGTTATCAAAGACCCAGCCAAACTCGCCACCCTGCGCCCACTGCGACAGACGAACACTCAGACCGTTCTCCTGCGCCTCACGGGTGGCAGGCTCTGGCAGATTCTCCAGTAAACGGGTGATCCCATGGATGCGGTACTGTGGCTCATTACTCATCACCGCCTGTACGGCGTCATTCAGCCGGCGTTCATCACGGGGCGTGATGGTCGCGCCGTTACGCGTACACAACAGTTTCATCAACTGACTGATGAAACTGATATTGCGTTTGGTGGGCAACAGCGAAAACGGATTCCAACCCGTGGGGTCGCCATGCGTGATGCGATAGTAACGGCCTCCCAGCGCCCGGATATTCATTTCCGCGCCCCGATCTTTGTCCAGATAAACGGTGGTCAGTCGTTTAGTTTTCGCATCCGGAGAAAAACTGTCCGGACGGCCGTATTTCTGTTGCATGTTTTCAAGGAACGTCATCAGCATGGTTTTACCCGAACCGTTGGTGCCGAGAATGCAGGTACTGGCCGGGTTCTTCTCGTTGAACTCGTCCTTGTCCGCCAGCGTGTTATGCAGGTTCAGATAGTAACCATCTCCTGACGGGGTGCGCAGTAAGGCCATCGCATCCCCCCAGGGTGCATTATTGCGTTTGCCGGGGTAGAAATTGTGCAGTGCGGCCAGCTCAACAAAGTTCTGACTGCTCAGCTCTCCCTTGCGGGGTCGCAGGCGATAATTGCCGGGCAGTTGTGCCAGATACGCGGCTGAAAGAGAAAGCGCGGCGGGAACCGGTGTAATGCCGAGGTTGTTCAGGGCATTGCTGATTTCACTGGTATCGGCCACCAGGCTGTCCAGCGAGCGGGAAAACACCATGATGGATAAATGGTGTTTTCCATAGGCGATCTTCCCCGAGGTCAGCAGGTCAAGTGCCACATCCAGATCCAGTCGCTGTGACACCGCATCGTCATCTGCACTCATTAACAGACGTCGGGTGCGTTTGATGGCCTTGCGGGCTTCTTCACGTGACATGCAGGTGTACGACTGTGTAATTATATAATCGCAGGGGGCGTACAGCAGCGAGTCCATCATCCCTGTCGCGGTCTCCTCCGGGAACTCCTTCACCTCCAGCCCCCGGAAATACTGTGCGCCGCTGGCGTGGTTTATCTGCCCGGACTCGCCAGAAAAGAACAGCGCCGCCGACCCCATCATCGAATACGCAGGAGCGCGGGTGACGCGTACCCTGCGCCACTGGTGCGTCAACAGGTACTCATAAAAGGATAACTGGGAGGAGAATACCGCGTGATCTTCGGTGAACGTGCCAAGATGACGTGCGGCGTAGCGTGACAGTGCGGCATCGAGCGAGCCTTTGATTTCCAGCATTTCCCGCAGTGCAGCGTCAAGTTCTTTCAGTTTCTTGCCGTCATTCATGCGTCTGCGCCCGGCCTTTTCCAGGCTGACAAACGGACGGTAACAGACAGTCAGGAACAGGCGGTTACGGCGAAACGGATCCGCCGCCAGCGAGGCATAATACAGACGGCTGATTTCATCTGCGTAAGGGTTGCCGGATGCCTTATGCAGCGAATCGATAAACGGCTCCCGCACGTTATGGATATAAAAGGTGACCGGCATCCCCTCGAATGAGCGGATGAGTCCGTGCAACTGGTTGCAGTCAATACTGAGGGTTTTTTCTGATTCGCAGTCAAACGGGATCCCCGTCAGTTCCCAGGTGCAGTAGAGGTCACTATTGGGAGAGCGGACAACATGCTGATGAATATGCGATGAATACGGAATGTACTTCCTGAGCGTGGCACATTGATTCAGTTTCATGGCGTTGAGAAACTCCGTGATATCAACAGCATCATGCTCAACGGGCATAAATACTGTTGCGCCAAACAGCCGGTTTGCTGCCGGTTTTCCTCTTGCCCTGAGCCAGACGGCAATCAGGCTGAACCGCATGGGTTCATTCCGGGTGAGGGATTTCATCACCAGAAATTCAACCGGGAGCAGGGCAAGGAAAGCGACGGAAGTCCAGACAGCGACGATGATGGTGAACCCTGTGACACCCAGCAGGGGCACCATCGGCACCCCCCACAGTGCCGCCGGGCGTTTCATTGCTTTGAGCAGCTTTGCCATAGATGACCTCTCAGCTCATCAGCAGTGCGCCGATCTCACTGCCCCCGCCAATCAGGATCCCGCCAATAATGATGTAGGCGCACTGGGAAAGGCTTTCGCCTTTCCAGAGGGTCTTGTAACCCACCCAGATCACGGCCACGGTGATGGTGATGGCCGCCAGACCATGAAGACCGGTGGAGACCTTTTCCATCACGGTATTTGCGCGAGTGAAACCATCGGCAAACGCCGGGGGGGCAGAAAAAACCATGAGCACACCTACGGAAACAGGACTGACAGCGGCCTTTAGCTTGCGAAATAGTGTCATTCTTCTTCCTTCTCACGGGGTGACAGGGAGAGGCTCCGGCGCACTGACGGCGCGGAGGTCTGTGCGATGGCGATTTTCCCCTGACGGAGTTTTGCGGGGACACCCCGGACGACGGTCCCGGGCCAGATCAGACGGGGAGGGGATGGCTTATCAACAGGGATGGCTTCGAGGGGAGTCGGCGTTGTGGATTTATCCGCGCGGGTGCCCGGTACGGCATAACGGGAAGATGCCGAAACATAACCCATCCGCTGCAGATAGCTGGTCCCGGAAAAAGCCGCTTCAGGCTGTAGTCCTGTACGGAAATTGCCGGAGTAATAGCAGCTCAACGCTCTTTTCAGGGAACCGCCACGTTGGTAGCAGTCGCTGAGAATGCGTTCAAAAATCAACAAATTGGTGCAGGGATCAAGCAGGTCAGAGGCCGTCACGCCGTAATGATGGAAATTGGTGCTGGTGATTTGCATCAGCCCCACAGAGTAACGGCGTCCCTGTGCCATAAGGCGGCGAATAATGAGCTCAGCTTTGTCCCGGCTGGCGGGCTGATGGGAGATAACATTGTTATCTCCGAGGGAGCGAGTTGCCTTCGGAATTATTTCGGCGATGGCATAGGGGTTAAAACCGGATTCCACCCGTGCCACGTCGAGCGCAGTGGACGGATGAATGCTGGCGGCACACTGCATGGCCGCCGCCAGAAAGGCAGTGGTGGAAAGCATGATGGCCTCGGAATTGAAGGCAGCGTGCCAGTCAGTCGATCCGGCACGCTGCGGAGTAAGGAGTAATAAAGAAGGGTTAAAGCGCCGTTTCGCCGGGCTCCGCACTCTGTGGAAGATTGCTATCCTCCCGTGGCTCAAGCAGGACCAGTTTGCCGGAAACCGCAATACCGGGTGTCAGAACAATATTCAGGCCGGGCTTGCCGTTATGGGCAAATGCCACGCCAACCCTGGTCCAGTAGGTGTTTTTTTCGCCCTGCGGATCGGGCGGACCTTCCTGGGTGACAAATACGTGGTAGATGGGTTTTCTCATGAATTATCCTCTCATCAGAACGACAACGAATGAAATAAACGGGTCACATCCCGATTCTGCATTCCGGTTTTAACGGGTCAGCGAGAACATTCAGCGGCACCCTGAATTGTGGTTGTGTGAAAGCCCGAAACATATTGTTAAAGAGCAATACTCGGCCCGGACGAATAAACGTCCATCAAGCTCGTCAGTGGAAGGTGACGCGATTAGCGTGCGATATCAGTGTTAGGAGGGGAATGCTAAAATCAAAATGGGAATGAGAGAGAAAATAAATAGTGTGTTAATTATTTGTACGGGTGGGTTGTCTCAACTTAAATTTGATCAGGAACTGTTGTACGTCATGGACAAAACTAATCAGGTAAACAGGTAAATGGATTTTTGAAAAGAAGCCGTAGTCGGCGAAATCAGAAAACGGCCTTAATAGCTTTATTCAGAAAAAGATCGTTACCAAAAGCCGTTTCTCATATTATTAACATGTTCGATAAATCAAGTGGTTCTGCCACGTTGGGGCAGTGCACTTACAATGACGGCTACAACTATCACGCTACCGCCAAGTAATGTTCTGGTATCTGGCGCAGTGCCAAACCACACGATACTGAACGTAATCGCCCAAACAGGTTCAAGAGATATAATAACCGCAGCTTTTCCTGCATCCACATAACGTAGAACATACGTCAGCATGCTGTAAGCCACTCCAGTGCAAACCACGCCAATAAAGATGATGTGAAGAAGGGATGAAAAATCCGCCTGCATAATCCCTCCTGCGCCCATTGGGGTTACCACTATGGCGCAAAACATACACTGAATAAAGGATGACTGCAGAGGGGTTCCACTCGTTTTCGCATGGTTATTATACAGAACAATAATGGCATAGGAGGCCCCGGCCGCTAGTGCCCAGAGCAGCGCATTGCGGTCGCTTCCTCCTACCACGATATTCGGAGAAATAACAATAAGTCCGGCTGCAATCAGAAACATTGCCAGCACATCACGCCATCCGACATATGAACGGAAAATGCACCATCCAAATACTGAAACAAAGATAGGAAAACAGGCGAATCCAAGTGTGCCAACAGCAACACCTCCTCGTTCAACCCCGGTGAAAAAACACACCCAGTGTAAGGCAAGCAGTACACCATTCATCAGGTAATGAAACCAATCTTTTCGCGTCAGACTATTGAGGGTATATGATCTGGTACAAACCAATACAAGCAGTAGCGTGAGGGTCGCAAAAAAGGCTCGTCCAGCAACAATGGACGATGCAGAAACAGTAAGTTGTTTAGCGAGAACAGCCGATAAGCCGAACAGCATGGTGCAAAGATGAACACCGGCAGATAATTTAATTTTTTCCAATGGTACTACCTCCTAGTGCCAAATTAACATTGAATGATTCCGCAAAAAAAACGAATAATTTGGCAACTAACCATTCGATAAACAGATAGGTAAGGCATTTATGAACGATGGAGATTTAGAAATCCAATGGTTGCGAACCTTCCTGACTGTGGTTAAAAAGGGCTCAATGACAGTTGCTGCAGAACAGCTTTGTCGCTCTCAGTCCGCTATCAGCATGCATATTCGCAAACTTGAGGATGTTCTTGCCGTCAGATTATTCAGCCGGGATTCGAAGAAACTTTCATTAACAACTGCCGGGTACGAGTTACTAAGCTATGCAGAAAAACTACTTCTTCTTCATTCTCAGACGAAATCTGCAATAAGGCGTTCTGAACTTTGCGGTAAGGTCAGCTTTGGCATACCTGATGATTACGCCTCCGCATATCTGTCTGAGATTCTCACGTTCTTCTCACAACATTATCCTGCTGTTGAGCTTAACCTGTTATGTGAACCTTCATCTTTGCTGTTGCCCAAAATTGATGCCGGGACGCTGGATGTGGCCATCATTACCCGCGACGTCCCAGACCGAGGTCATTTTCTGTCCCACGAACCGCTTGTATGGGTCGGCTATTTTCCCGAGGACGCGATCGATGATGCCCCGCTGCCTGTAGCAATGTATGAATTCGGTAGTGAGGCCAGAAAAAAAATCATAAGCAGTCTTGAACAGGTGACGCAGGGATGCCGAATTATGTACAACAGTCCGTACATTGCAGGCCAGATAGCTGTTGCCAAAAGTGGGCTTGCTTTAGCCATTCTTACTCAGTGCAGTGTTCCGGAGGGTATGAAAATCATCAATAGCGAGAAACTGCCAAAATTACCAGTACTGGATGTCGCAATCGTCAAAGGTCACCACTGTTTAGATGACCATCCTGCCAGCCGCCTGACTGATGTAGTGATCGATATGTTCAGATAAGAAAAATGTTACTGATTGCTGGTGATGGTCCGTTTTTCGCTCGCAGCTGATTGTAAGGTCTTATCTAAATAACTTTGCATATTACCACTCCACAATATGCATAATGATTTATTAAAATAATGAAAACGTGCAGATAATATAACGTTTCTGCACGTGTATTTTCATATTATCAGTATTAGCGACGTTCAAGAATGGTTTGGCATTCTGTGCAGGTTGTCACGCCCGGAAGAGTTTCCCTCCGCTTTTCGGAAATGGGTTCACCGCACAATCGGCAATAATGTAATGAGGGCGTGGTTGCTGGTTTGAAACGACTCTGTTCAATCATTTCCTCCAGACGCTGCTCATTAAACTCCTGATCACGGTCTATCTCATCTGGCATGCGATGTCCTCCTGTTCAGTGCTTCTTTCTCACAAAGGGTGATGTGGTTCCAGACGGCGGTGAGGGAAGGCCCTTTTTCCCGCGAGGACAATGATTCAGTGACCTGCATCATCGCTTCCAGCGCTTCAGAAGTATCAAGGTTTTCATGACGGTTCTTTTGCCATGACAGCCAGATTTCGGCATCGATAGTTTCATCAGGGATAGGCGTTCGGCCATAAGGGATGGTGACACCCAGCAACCGGCGACGAGTACAGATCTCATTTGAGGTGAGGCCGAAAAAGTGATTCAGGAGCGCAATAGACCCTCTCAATTTTATTGCCCGATTAATCTGTTGCTGATGGTGTGCCTCCTCACGTGAAAACGTCAGGATCTGTTGTAAAGTTTCGTGATGGACAGAGAACGACATAAACTGTGTGGATGCACGGATGACGATGAATAGTTCGTCGAGGGACAGCTGATTGAGGGTATTCAATTCGTCGAATGTGAATCCTAACGTTTCACAATAACGAAAGTTGCCTTCCTTGAGGGCGGCAAGGGCATTTGTTAATACTGCATAATTCAGTGAGGGGAACATAGGTACGCCTCCCTTCAACGCGTTAAGCGGTTAGCTAACTTGAGGTTAATCCATCCGTCAATTTCAGATTCGAGCCAGGCTACGCTAGCAGGCCCAATCTTTATTGAAGAAGGAAAGGTTCCCTCTTTCATGTACAGGTAGATTTGTGAGCGCTTTAGTCCGGTTTTTACTTCCACTTGTTTCAGCCGTAATAACTGATGAGATGTCATAAATACCTCCAGTGCAGAAATGGGATATGCCCGGAGTGGGTAAAAAAACACAGATAGGGGAGGAGGGAAAGTTGATGAGCCCGCATTACGGACACCACAATCCTTAATACGGGTTTTTAGATTGAAGTATGTAGTTTCATTTTAACTGGGCCCTAAATGGACGTAGGAGAACCGCGTTCAAGCGCCGTTTTTAACGTATCGCCGCTGAACCGGTCGGTCATGCCTTCGGCTGATGCCCACTGTTCAAAGATGGATAGAAGTTTATAAGGTTGTCTTATTAGTGGTCTTATAGACTCATTATTTTTACAGGCAAGCCAAAACAGTCTAGATAATGGTGTAGATATACGCGTCGAGGATGTTTCGGAAATATCGTTTTTGGCATGTATACTAAGTAATTTGTCAAACTCGGCCTGTCTGATGACAAAACAAGCATCTTCTGGTAAATCATGAATCGGGAAATATTCACTATGGCTGTATTGATTCGTTTTTTGGTATGGTTTTTTTTCAGTAACATGCAATGCAATATTCTTAGGGAGTTTCATGAGTTGCAGTCTTATCCTTTCACGATATCTGATTTTTTCAAATATTTGAAAATGGCAATCGTCAATGTTGACGGTAAGGCCATAGTTAATATTATTTTCTCCGACTACCGGTAGTGGGATACCGAGGGACCTAGCCAATAAACGTTGAATTAGTATGTATTCATATCCGACAAGCGTGGTATCAATTACTTTTTGCTTGAAGTGAATATATTCTCCTCCGGTGATGACGATTAATCTTCTATTATTGATAAAGCAGTTTTTTTCTAGAATGCATAGCTGGTTAATCAGGTTGCTTCCTATAGTTTTAAGTTTTACTTTAGCATTTGAAAACTTTATTTCTCGTAAGATTACTTGAGATTGAAAATAGATAGAAAGGTTGATGTATCCATATAAAGCATAGCGATAAATGTCAGCTTCTGTTAATTGTGATTTTCTTGTCTTCGTCGCTATAACTATTGCCTCTGGTATCGTAATCCAGTTGTGATTATTTTTCGTGATATTTATTTTTCTATTTTTTATTGTCATGATCAATCTCCATTTATATGACGGCAATCTATTACCTGAAGATCCTTTCTCTTTTTAGTATTTTATGGCATATGTTAGTCTCTAATAAATTTCCGGATAGGTGATCGGTTTTGATAGTCATAGTTGTATTTTTTCGATAAATTATTTAATTATATTTTTTCTTGTGATTTTTATTTCATGAGTGAGTTTTTTGCCTACTCATGTGCTATTTCACAATGAATCTAGACGTGGTGATCCTGTTTTTATAAATTGGCTACAGTGCTGTTGATTATTTTAAAATCCCCTTCGTTAACTTTCCATCGAGGGGTGTAAATTAGCAAGTTCAACGAATTTTTGGAACTTATTTAATTTTTTTAGGCTGGCTGAGTTCATGATGGAGTTAGGAAATACAGGCGACCCTCGTCAGTGAAGATTTGGAAGCCATTCTGGATATCATCATTTTACATCTATATCTGAAATATACTGATGTTGTTTAGTGTAGTGATGCGCTGATACTGAAAACCAAATATCCGTATTCTGAGGATAAACGTCACGCTTTCGAGCCATTACTGGCTCAAGGGCGCTTAAAATTCTAAGTCCTATTAAGATGGAACTGACAATAATCTAAACACCAAAATCTCTCGACTTGGGTCAGTTAGTATGTAGCTGATATCTATCTACACATTGGGGTGCCCCATTTTTATTTGCTTGAGGAATATTTCCTTAATTTTTTCATATCTCGGAGCGGAGGTGAGCCAAACAGTCGGGTATATTCACGGCTGAACTGGGATGCGCTTTCATATCCGACACGAACGGCAGCGCTGCTTGCATCAAGACTTTCGTTCATCATCAACTGTCGAGCTTCCTGTAATCGCAAGTTCTTTAAATATTGCAAGGGACTCATATCTGTCAGCGATCGGAAGTGCTGGCGAAAGGCCGAAGGGCTCATATATGCTTTGGCGGCCAATTCCTCCATCGATAAGTCCTGGGTGAAATTTAGCTTCAGCCATGACAGAACTTTGGCAATTTGCTGCCCGGGTGATCCCTGTGTGACTAGATGTCGCAATGTTGGGCCATGTTGTCCGTGTAGTAACCGCGCGGTTATCTCCTGCTGAATTAAAGGGGCGATGTGAGGAAGTAACGTATGGTCATTCAATAGTCGAATAAGCCGACAGATGGCTTCCAAAAGGCTCTCATCAAGTTCAACTACCGATATTGCACTGGTGCTACACGTTTTTGCTGTATGGGAAAAATCCATATCGGCCACTAGTTGGGAGATAAGCCGGGCATCCAGATTCAGACGAATTCCCAGATAGGGCTCATCTGTACTGGCTTTGGTAACATGGGAGACAACCGGCAAATCGACAGAGGTGACAAGGGATTGACCTGGCCCATAGTCGAAGATTTTATCCCCCAGAGTTACCCGTTTCCCACCTTGAACGGTAATGCCTAGCCCCAGCCCGTAGATACAAGGCATGGGTGCGGTGGCGGCGCTTCTGCGATAAAGTGAGAGTGCAGGGATTGCTGTTTCGTAATCACCATCGATAGTTGCCATCTTGGCTACCAATAGTGCCAATCTTTCACTGCCGTTTTGAGCTAGCATCTGCTCCTCCCCTTTTAGTAAGATTTTCCGATATGTTCAGTAATGAAAAGTCTAACATTGTTCTGTAAATATATTGCCGATATTGATAGCGGTTAATCGAATTAGGCAAAAAATCAATCATATCTGGCAAGCGTGAGTTTCACTCACCGAGCCATACTATCTGCCTACAAATGCTGTCTTTCGCACGTCTCTTAAGGCAATCAAACGCAGGAAACATTATGAAGAACGTATTGATCATCAACGCACATCAGTTCTATGAAGGCATTTCGTCAGGGAGTTTAAACAAGGCGTTAATTAGCGTGATTCAAGAGGCAATGGAAAAGCGCGGTTACACGGTGAAACTCACCGATATAGAACGAGGCTATGATATTAATGAAGAGGTTGAGAAACATCTTTGGGCTGACATTATTATCACCCAATCTCCCGTGTACTGGTTCAGCACACCTTGGATTTATAAAAAGTATGTCGATGAAGTCTTTACTGCTGGTCTTATGCAACAGTGTTTCCTGGTGGATGATGGCAGAACGCGGAAAGATCCAAGTCGGCAATATGGTTCGGGGGGGAAATGCAAGGTAAACAGTACATGCTTTCGCTGACGTGGAATGCCCCGAAAGAGGCCTTTGATGACAAAGAACAGATCTTATTTTCCGGAAAATCGGTGGATGATGTGTTCGCTTACAATACGGTCAATTACAAGTTTTGCGGTGTCGAACCAGTGCCGTCATTTTCGTGTTTTGATGTAATGAAAGCTCCTGAGATCGAGAAAGATATCGAAAGACTGAAAGAACATTTGGCATATGTTTTTTCCTAAAATAGATATCTGGTTGATTACCATCCGTTATGTTTTAAAAGAGCTAAAAAACCTAGACGGTACAATTCTTAAATCTATTAATAGCTATTTTAAATAAATGGATATATCTGGTTTTAATCTATAATGTCGTCTCCTCGTGATTAAGCAGTGTTAATCGAGGAGATAATATTAATATCTCTTTAGTCAGTAATCTTTTGTGCCAATTCTTACAATAACCCATTATTTATTGATAAATAGAAATTAATTGACTCAATATACTCTGATAGCAGAATTCCTGCTAAATATTTAATGTTATCGAAAAGGATAAAAAGATGACAAAAATTCTGCATATTGATGCCAGTGCGCGCCCGGGTTTAGGCGGAATTGATTTACATGGTTCTTACAGCCGCCGCTTGACCCACGATTTCGTAAAGTATTGGTTATCACGCCAGCCTGATGCTGCCGTTCGTTATCGTGATGTGGGGCTGCAACCACCCGATCATATAAACCATTCCTGGATTGAGGCTGGATTCGGTTCGGGTCTTGAGCCGGTAGAAGTCGATCGCGTATTGGGAAAAAGTAATGAACTCGTCGATGAATTACTCTGGGCCGATGTGTTGGTTCTGGGGGTTCCTATGTACAATTTTGGTATGCCATCTAGCCTGAAAGCGTGGATAGATAACATTGTTCGGTTGGGGCGGACACTGTTTTATACTCCCGATGTTCCTGGACATCCTTTCACTGGTGCCTTTTCTGAACGGCCACTACCGGTTGTACTTTTATCTTCACGCGGTGATCATGGAATGGATCCGGGGGGAGAATATGCACATATGAATCATCTTGACCCTGCGATAAAGACAGCTCTGGGTTTTATTGGCATCAATGAGATCCATTGCATTGCTGTTGAACATCAATCTGAGGGGGGAGACGCTTTATCCCATTCCCTACAGAGTGCCCTGTCGCGCACTGCTGATCTGGCGAATAACCTATTGGCGGCACGCGGGGTCTGAAGGGACTGAAATTATCTCTTCGCCGAGAGCATGGAGATAAACGTATTTTCAGCATGATACAAACAATTTGGCCGCAAAATCTGTTGCGGCCAAATTGTTTTACTATATTTTGAAGGTACCGCGGCTTTACAGACCTACCATTTTCATTCCACTTTCTGGCAGACGTTCTCCGACAACTGATATTGTTGATAATGCTTCATCGATTTCGATCTTGTTTTCAGCAGAAAGTTCAACGTTGACCGAGCCCAGATTTTCTTCCAGCCTATGTGGCTTTGTAGTGCCGGGTATAGGAACAATCCATGGTTTTTGAGCAAGCAACCAAGCTAGCGATAATTGGGCTGGCGTTATCCCTTTACGCTGTGAAAGCGTTTTTAAAACGTCCACTAGAGTGGCGTTAGCTTTGCGGGCTTCAGATGAAAAACGAGGAACCGCAACGCGAAAATCTGAGTTTTCAAATGCCGTATTCTCATCGATCTTTCCTGTGAGAAAACCTGCGCCTAATGGACTGAAAGGAACGAAACCAATGCCGAGTTCTTCAAGGACTGGTAATATTTCATTTTCAACACCCCGATAAAACAGTGAATACTCACTCTGAACCGCAGCTACAGGATAGACAGCATGGGCGCGACGGATTGTTTGGACCCCGGGTTCAGAAAGGCCAAAATGTTTGACCTTTCCTTCAATAACCAGATCTTTAACTGTGCCAGCGACATCTTCTATCGGTACGTTTGGATCAACGCGATGCTGATAAAGTAGATCAATGCTATCGGTTTTCAGTCGCTTTAAAGATGCTTCAACAACGAGCCTGATGTGTTCGGGGCGGCTGTTTAGTGTACCGTGGCGATAGCCCGTATCTTGATCAATATCGAAACCGAATTTGGTTGCAATTACGACGCTGTCACGGATTGGCGCAAGCGCTTCACCGACGAGCACCTCATTAGTGAATGGTCCATAAACCTCCGCCGTATCGAAGAAGGTGACACCTTGATCGAATGCACTTCGGATGAGGCTGATGGCCTGTTGCTTATCTATTGCTGTTCCGTAAGCATGGTTTAACCCCATGCAGCCTAGCCCTAAGGTAGACACTTCCAGCCCATTTTTGCCCAATAAACGTTTTTTCATTTTTCACCATTTTACTATGTCGCGGGTAGTTTTTACGTTAAACCAATCATGTTATTCGTAGATAATCGATGTGTATCATCTTGGCTCAATTTGAAAGGTGAAACTAGATAGAGAATATTGCATTCTGTTATAAATCCTATTTATAAATCCGATTTATTAAAATTAATATCTCTCTTAATCTTTGCTATCGCTGGCATCATTGTAGTTGCGAACTGAAAAATAAAAAGCATTCTCAAATCCCTTATTACAGTAATGATTGGATTAGGCAATTAATGTGACATATTAGGCAATAATTTTTGGTGTGGTCCACGTATGGTTATGTATTTAAGGATGAGGGTGAGAAACATTACATGAAAGCATATCGTTTAGATAATTTCACAAGTATTGATGACCTGCATGTACAACAGGAGAGCATCCCACAACCACAACAAGGTGAGGTATTAGTTCGCATTCATGCTGTATCACTGAATTTTAGAGATATCGCAATCCTTCGCGGTCAGTATCCCGCTCCTCATTTAAAGGGATTGATCCCAACAAGCGATGGAGCCGGTGAAGTTATTGCCATTGGGGAGGGGGTTGATTATTTTAACGTCGGAGATCGGGTAATGGGGACGTTCCACCCTCGTTGGTTCGCAGGGCATATGCCGACTAATCTCTTCCATTATGGTTATGGCAGTGTGTCTGATGGTTGGCTGGTTGAGCAGAAAGTCGTCAACCAGGAATCACTCGTTCGTATACCAAATAATCTTTCCTATGAAGAGGCTGCTACTTTGCCTTGTGCTGCATTAACAGCATGGAGCGCACTTACCGACGGTTCTCCTATTCGCTGTGGTGATACAGTCTTGATTCAAGGAACAGGTGGTGTCTCTATCTTTGCGCTTCAGCTTGCTAAGGCTGCTGGCGCTTCTGTTATTGCGACGACATCCAGTACGGAGAAAGCTAAACGTTTACGTGAGCTTGGAGCCGATCAGGTTATTAACTACCGCGAAGAACCGCGCTGGGGAGATCGTGTGCGGGATTTGTTTAACGGGCAAGGTGTGGATCGTATTGTGGAAGTGGGTGGGCCAGGCACAATAGCGGAAAGTCTACGTGCAATCCGTCCCGGCGGCGAAATAGCCCTTGTTGGTTTCGTGAGTTCTGGGGGCGCGGGCGTAGACTACATCAATATGTTTATGAGCGGTGCGACATTACGGCATATTTCAGTTGGTAGCCGTGAAGCATTTAAGGATCTCGTGCGTGTGATCGAGATGGCCGGTATTAAACCAGTTATCGACCGCATTTTTGATTTTGAGGAAGCTAAGAAGGCTTTTGTTCATCTTGACAGCAGAGCACATTTCGGAAAAGTCGTCATAAGATGTTCTTAGAAGCAGACCGACGTAGAGCGGCAAAACTATTCCACTGATCGTTCACGCTGCTGTGTACTGGTTGTTGCAAATCGGTTTATCACCTATCAGTTTCGCAGATTAACCCGTTAGTCTGTGCCTATATAGAGGTAAGCAAGGTGAGCTGGAAGAAAAGCATGTTTGTTTATGCAGCGGTGTTGGCCTTGGTTGCTGGGAGTATCCCTTTTATCGTTATGGTCGTAAAGGATCGGACTTATGTTCCAAGCCCTGTTTATGCGCCTGCTGGGGAATCAAATCGTGCCGTTGCAGTCGTCTACTATTCTCGTTCAGGGCATTCTGAGGCTGTGGCGCGTGAAATTGCCCAGACATTTAATGCCCCGATTGCTCGTATATATGCTGAATATACTCTCGATATGGCAGGGCAAAGAAATGCTGTATCGGATGCAAGTAAGGAAATTCTCCCCAAAATCGTTGTGGAATCTATCGGGTTAGCGCCAGTTAAGCGAATTTTTCTGGTTGCACCGACCTGGATGTTCCGCCCTGCAACACCTCTCTGGGCTTATGTTGAGCAGACAGATCTTACGGGAAAACAAGTTGTGCTTGTTACCACGGGTAATAGCCGATTCAAACAAGAAGAGACGGATGCTTTTGCGGTGCGGGTGGCGGCTCACGGCGGTCATCTCGTGCACCATATCTTCCTGCGTCGCGGACGTATTTATTGGCAGAAGAGTCGTGAAGAATTGATTGAGGACGTCAGAGATCAGATACGTGAATACCAGCATGCCACATCACTGTAATTATTCGCTTCCTCTCTGCGGATGAATATCCCTTTTTTAAGTTATAAAACGTTACGCTGCATTTACTATTTTCATGAATGGACTTATTAATTTAGGAAATAATCGGTTTTTTACAGCGTATTTTTTTTCGTACTTATATGATGCGAAAATATTATCATCTGTGCAGATATCAGGTGGTATTTAAAATAAGGCGATGATCACGAATGATATCAGTGTACAGTCATTCGAGGAAATGAATTGGTGGGATTATAGGACCGAGAATAATCTATTTTTAACAGGTAATCCGATGAATAATAACTTCCATAAAATATTTGAACCCTTCGTTTTCCCCAACGGAATTACTCTACGTAACCGTATGGTGATGGCTCCCATGACAACGTGGGCCGGTAATACCGATGGAAGCATCTCTGATGAAGAGATTACATACTATCGTCGCAGGGTAAATGGAGTTGGCCTTGTCATTACCGGCTGTACTCACGTTCAGGAAAACGGTATTGGTTTCACCAATGAATTTGCTTCTTACGACGATCGTTTTATTCCGAGTTTGAAGCGGTTGGCTGACGCGGGGAAGAGCGGTGGAGCGCCCATGATTTTGCAATTATTTCATGCGGGAAACAAAGCTATACCTGAGTTGATACCTAACGGTGATGTTGTCAGTGCTAGCGCGGTCAATACTGAGGCTGGGCCTTTCGGCGTGCCGGCGCTTACGCCGCGTCAACTTACTCACGATGAGATCAAAGAGACCATCAGGGCCTTTGGCGATGCCACTCGTCGTGCCATCGAAGCCGGTTTTGATGGTGTTGAACTGCATGGTGCTCATAGTTTTCTGATTCAGAATTTCTTTTCACCAAAATTTAACCGCCGGACGGATGAATGGGGCGGATCGCTTGAGAATCGCCTGCGTTTCCCGCTGGCCGTGGTGCAGGAAGTAAAACGTGCCATCAAGACTTATGCTACTAGACCGTTTATTCTTGGCTACAGGCTTTCACCGGAAGAACCGGATAGGGAGGGACTGAGAATTGACGATACCTATGTACTTATCGATGAGCTAATTAACCACGGTATTGGCTATATTCACGTTTCACTCACAAATATCCTTGAAACCTTGCCTATAGATAGTGCTGAAGACAAAACGATAGCGATGCTACTTCTCGAGCGCATCAATGGACGTGCCCCTGTCATTGCCGCTGGGCAGATTAAAACCCCCAATCACGCTGCTGAGGCCCTTGAGCTTGGCTTGCCACTTGTGGCGATCGGCAAAACTCTTGTCGTTAATCCCGATTGGATAGAGCTGGCAGAAAAGGGACATTCTGAAGAAATAGACATCGCTTTAGACCAGTCAAAAATCGCGTACAGCGATATCCCGAGTAAGTTGTGGGACGTGATTGACGCTACTCCTGGTTGGTTCGACATTAAAAACGCAAAGTAGAATATTTAGGCAATAGATGCACGATCGATTAATTAAATATCGACACTCCCATTCGCTTTGCGGCTGGCGCTGATGCTGTACAGGCTTTTGAGAATAAGGCCCAGATGCTTCTCGATCAGGCTGATGTTCACCGCAAGCTATCTTCATCGCTTTCGCATGGTGATGTTTAACGCTCTGTTTCATAATTCACTGAGGATATATTCATGACATCAACACTTAACGGTACCGCCGCCCTTGTGACGGGGGCGAGTAGTGGAATCGGTCATGCCACTGCTTTGGTTCTTGCTGCACAGGGAGCATCAGTTGCACTGGTTGCCCGCCGACAAGAAAGGTTGGAAGCGCTTGTTAGACAGATTGAAGAGGTTGGTGGGACTGCATTTGCCATTCCTGCAGATATAACTGACCGTGGACAAGCAGAAGCGGCGGTCCAACAGGTGATCGATCGATTTGGACATCTGGATATTTTGGTCAACAATGCAGGGCTGATGTTGCTCGGCCCTATTGTTGGTGCAGATCCTGATGAATGGGAGCGTATGATCGCCATTAACCAGAAGGGTTTGCTCTATATGACGCATGCGGCTTTGCCTCATTTGTTAGAAGCTGCGGAGAACGGCCTCCGCCGCGTTGCCGATATTGTAAATATCTCCTCAATTGCTGGCCGTGTAGCATGGGCGAATTACGGTGTTTACAACATGACAAAGTTCGGTGTTAACGGGTTCACCGAGTCGTTGCGCCAAGAGATCACCAAAAAACATGTTCGAGTTGGTGTGCTTGAACCAGGCGGTGTCGATACAGAATTAGGCTCGCACAATAGTGGGCCGATGCGCGAAAGCATCGATACGTTCTATAAGACTACCGAGGTTCTGCAATCGGAAGATATAGCCGAAGGCGTCGCTTATATGGTTACACGACCACGCCATACATCTGTCAGTGAGCTGTGGATCATGCCTACCGATCAAGCCTAACTCTTTCTTATAGGAACTATCCAAATGAGTAATCCACCGTTCAAAGATGATGAAGATAAGGATGTGGGTAATATCGCGGGATATGAGCGCCGCACATTCATTAATATGGGGCTCATTGTAACTGCGGCGGCACTGTTACCTGGCTTTGTAGATAGTGCCGTTGCTGCCCCACAAAGCACGAAACAGAATGTTCTTGTGATCAACGCACATCAAAAATATCCCGGTATTAGCGAGGGAAAGCTTAATAATACGTTCACGGCCTTGATCAAGGATGAGATGAAGAACAAGGGGTACGAGGTACGGGAAACTTATATCGAGCAGGGTTACAATATTGATGAGGAAGTGCAAAAGCATCTTTGGGCAGATATTGTTATTACTCAGTCACCGATGTTCTGGTTCGGAGCGCCTTGGATCTATAAAAAGTATGTCGATGAAGTGTTCACCGCAGGTATGATACAGCAAAGTTTTATATCGGGGGATGGGCGGACATCAGATGATCCGAGTAGGCAGTACGGTAGCGGTGGGAAATTGCAGGGTAAAAAATTCCTGTTATCCTTGACAATGAATTCGCCAAAAGAAGCATTTAACGACAAGAATCAAAAGTTGCATGCAGGGCGCTCTCTCGAGGATCTATTTTCTGCGACCACATCCGTTTATAAATTTTGCGGTTTTGAAATTCTGCCTATATTCGGCTCTTATGATGTAATGAGAGCTCCGCAAGTTAGCCGTGATATGGAACAATTGAAAAAGCAGTTGGCGACCTTGTAGTTTTATGTGTCAAAATAAGCCTGTTTTTTTAGAGTAAAAAAATCAAGTCACTGACAAAATCAGTGACTTGATATTATATCTTTTTTTTCGCGATTTAATACTGTTGTGTAACATATTCCAAGAAGGTATATCCTTCCATTATTATCCTCCTGTAGGCTTTTCTCTAAACAAAAATAGCCATAATAAATATCTTGTCAGGTAAGAGAAAAAAATGATGACAGCAAAAAAATCCCAATAAAATATTGCTTTCGACTCTTCAAAGTTGAAGAAGGCAAAATCCACCTGAATCAATAAATATGGCAACATGTCTCGATAAATAAAGGTATAAAGGCCGTATATTGATATCACAATAAAAATAAGTGGCATTATTTTTGTGGCGAATAATGAAATAGGTGAAATACTCCATATCTTGCAGAAAAAATTAGCTAACATTTTCCAATGCAAACCTAAATGCAGGGCAATAATAACCTGCCCCCAATGTACACTGGTCATGTGTATTTTCCTGACAAGATCTGATGTGCTATGGATCGGCAAGTCAGGTAAGACATGCCGTGATAGCATTATTCCACTCAGTATTGCGGAAAGTAAAATCAACATTAAGAGAATATTCACCGATACTTGTAGGAAACGGAGTGCCGAATATTCCCCTTGAAAGAGTTTTTGGAACCAATGGCTATTTAAACCGTTATGCAATAAAATAATAAAGAAAAAAATAACACCAAGCCATTCATGTATATTTTCACCCCATAAATGAAACCCCATCAGTGATAACAAAATTAACAGCATCACCGTATCTTGAATGACCTGGAATTTATATTTTGCTTTCATTTACTACCCTGCGATTTCTGTTATTGAGGCAACTTATCCAGCCAATTGGTAACGTCTGTTACTGTCTCATCATCCGTCACATCGTTTCTTGAAATCGTGAGTCCTTGAGTAATGAGTTTGGCATTCGGTTGAAGGCGTGCAATTTCACTAAGTGAGTCTGAGAAACGGCTACCGCCATGCGTTGTAAAGGGAATGATGGTTTTTCCACGTAGGTCGTGTTGTTCTAAGAAGCTGTATAACACCATCGGCATTTTGTACCACCAAATGGGGTAACCAATAAATACCGTGTCATAATTATTAAGATTTTCAATCTTTGCTTTCATTGCTGGACGTGCATTTTCTTTTTGTTCTTTTTCAGCATATTGTAATAAAGGGTCATGCTGCAAAGGGTAAGGATTCACTGTTTCGATACGAAATAGGTCTCCGCCAGTTTGCTTTTGAATGAGCTGAGCAATATATTGCGTGCTACCGAGTTTCTCGTTATTTTTCTGTAATACGCTAGCCCCAGACACGCCATCAACGCCTTCTAACTTGACATCTTCAGGCTGAGAAAAATAGACTACTAAAATACGCTTTCCTTCCTGACTCTGTGGGGCGGCGATAGCCGTTAAACTGCTGACGCACATTGCCAGAAAAATAAATAACCGTACGGTAATGAGTCGCAAAGTGGAATTTCTCATACAGTAATCCTCATAGTATGCATGGAATTTACGTTGATACTTATGTGCTGCGCCCACTGGAGTGTAGACAGTGGGCGGTTTTTTCCTGGTGTGGCAATGTTCAATTTACGCTAAATATTTTTGGTAAAAGGCCGTCAACTTTGTGACAGCTGGTGTAACGTATTGTGGTTTATCATACATATCAATATGGCTTGCCCCCGGAACGAGGAAGAGTTCCTTAGGTTCCTGCGTTTTCTGATAAGCAAGCTCGCTAAAATACAGGCTATCTGCTTTGTCACCAGCGATCATCAGCGCGGGGCGTGGTGAAATCGTTTCAAGTTGTTCAAATGCGTAATATGCCATCTGGGCGGGAAGGCTTGAGAACACGGAACGAGCGGGCGCATTCGGGTGTTGGGCCCGCGCTGTACGGTAGTATTCATAGCCCTCTTTGTACATAACAGGTGTGCTGTCAGTGAAATCTTTTGTTGATTCCGGCACTGCTGCGGTAAGGCGGATAGGTTCTCCCCGTGCTTCGCGAGTTCTTTGCTCTGAGGCTTCTTTCAGAAGTTTCATGCGTTGCTCGTAGGTGCGGGAATTTGCAAGACCGTTTCGCCGTAGATCGCCAATGTCAGCGGCGCTGACAGTAGCAACTGCTTTGACGCGTTGTTCAGTCTGAGCCGCGTTTAATACATATCCGCCGCCGCCGCATATACCGAGTGAACCGATACGATCTGCATCAACATAGGGAAGGGTGCTGAGAAAATCGATGGAACAACTGATGTCGTCCACACGGGCGGATGGTAATTCCATCAGATAGGGTTCACCACCGCTCTCTCCCTGATAGGAAGCATCGTACGCGAGTGTGACAAAGCCCTGTTCGGCCAATTTTTGGGCATAAAGGCCGGCAGTTTGTTCTTTTACTCCGCCGATCGGGTGAGTAACAACAATGGCTGCGTATCTTTTATTCTTATCAAAATCAGCAGGTTTGAATAGATTCGCAACGATATTTGTCTGTGTATTTCTGTTGGAATAAGTAACACGATCGATGGTAAGACCTTTCTCGTTGGCGTATCCAATCACGGTAGGCACTGTTACTGTCGCACGTGGGGAAGCTGAGGCCGTAGATTTTGCGGATGCAGCTGAGGCTAAAGAAGGCATCAACATGCTTCCCCCCATTGCAACGCCAGAGACTACCAGCGCGGATGTACCCAGAAACTTACGTCTTTGCTCGTTAAATGCTTTATCGTTCATAGTAAACTCCGTTGTACAATATTCGTAAATTTGATCGCATTATTACCTTGGTAACTGTATTCGGTAGAAGAGCGATGAATGCGCCCCCCATGAATTAATGGTAATCCATTGATAGGGTCGAGATGCTGACATTTGGCTGACATAGCTGTCAGAATTTATACTGATAAGCGATTTTATAAAAAAATAATATTTTTTCTTCCTGACAAAAATGTTATCGGATGGTCATACGTATGTCAGGTACGCGATCATATTATGGCTGCGTTAAATAGGTTTTCCTGGAATAGTGAATTTATTAAGGTGGTTATATGAATCGTATTAAAAGTATCCTTTCTGCATGTGTCATTCTCTCTATTTCAACCAGTGCCTTTGCTGCTAAGAGCGTGACCTCGGATGAGGGCTTAACAAAGATTGGCGTTGTTTCAGTGCGTAGCGCTTCTACGCTGGATGATCTGGAGAATGAAGTTGCTGATAAAGCAAGTAAGGCTGGGGCTAGTGCTTACAGAATTATTTCTGCCCATGGCGATAATAGACTACATGGCGTGGCAGTCATTTATCGATAGTTCGTATATCTCTATTAAAAATGTATAATATAAAGGCGATGAAATTAGTTATCGCCTTTATATTGTTGGTGCTTACAATGTAAAATCTCTTTTACTTCTCTTTTTCGTGTGGAGCAATGGATAGAGAAAAACCGAATGTATTGATGCCATCTTTGCTTTTAGCAAATACATCCCCGTGATGCATTAACGAGATAGCGCGGACGATCGAGAGGCCCAGTCCATGATGCATATCGCTGCGCGAACGGGAGGCGTCTACACGATAAAAACGTTCAAACAGACGTTTCAAATGCGTATCTGCAATAGGCTCGCCTACGTTAGCGACGGCTATATAAGCCAACTCACCAATCTTTTCAATTGTTACTGTTACTTCGCTGTTTTCTGGAGCGTGCCGTGCGCTATTTTCTAATAAATTGGCGAGGGAACGATGAAAAAGTCTACGATCGACTTGAACCAATACGTCACCATCAATACGGAGGGTGAGTGCTTTTTCGGCAAAGGAAGGTTCCACGTATTCCGCAGTTTTTAACGTTTCCTCGCGTAGAGATATTTTAGTTAATTGCTTCGCAAACTGGCCAGCCTGAGCATGAGAAAGAAATAGCATGTCATTGACAATCGAGGTCATTCGCTCAAGTTCTTCGAGGTTAGACTGGAGTAAATCCTCCCACTCGCGGGAGGTACGCTCTCGCGATAGTCCAAGTTGAGTTTGGCCAATAAGATTGGTTAGTGGTGTCCGTAATTCGTGGGCGACATCAGCGTTAAAACTTTCTAGCTGTTTCCAGGCTACCTCCTGACGGGCAAGAACACCGTTGAATGAGGTTGCGAGTTTTTGCAGTTCAACTGGGAGAGCTACGGTATCAAGGCGACGGCTATTGTCTCCAGGGGCAAGGGTATGTGCCTGTCTGCTTAGGTAGTTAACTGGCCGCATGCCAATACGCGCAATAACGAAACCCAACACCGCAACTAACAGTACACCTACCACGGTGATAATGATTAATACTCGAGTAAATTCGTTTAGCGTACCCAAGTAAGGGGTGGAATCAATCGCTACTGCGGAACGCAGAGCTGGACGTTCATCACGCGAGGGGATATCGGTAATCAATAGGTAAAATGAGCGGGTATCTTCGTTGTCGGGCATTTTGGTAAAACCACTTTTTAATTGTGCCCAATTGACGCCACTTGGGAGTGGGGAACCTATGCGATAGCGGGGATCCTCACTGAGGATCCAATATTGTGCTTTCCCACCTTCGACTTGAATGAGATTGTCGAATTTAGCCTGAATCATTTGCCAGTCTTTTGGCGTGGTTAGCGAGGTTAAATAGGGGGCGATTAGCGAGTGGCGAAATTGCAACTCTTTATGCATTTGGTTACGCAACGATTCATGCAAAGAGTTGTGGAGTAGGACGGCGTAGCCGGAAACGATCACCATAGCAGCCAAGGCGAACATCAACGCCAGGCGGATGGATATAGAGAGTTTCGTCATGGTTCTGCTCATTTATCAGCTTGAGGCGTGGGGCGATTTTCCAGCACGTATCCCATTCCCCGGACGGTATGGAGCAGTTTTACTGTATAGGGGGCGTCCACTTTGGCTCTAAGTCGCTTGACAGCCACCTCTACCACATTGGCATCGCTATCGAAATTCATATCCCATACCTGCTCGGCAATCATCATTTTCGACAGAATCTCGCCTTGATGTCGTGCTAGCAGGCTCAGTAACGCGAATTCTTTAGCTGTCAGTTCCAGACGTTGCCCTGCACGAGTTACGCGTCTTGCCAGAAGATCGAGATGCATATCATCGATATGTAGCTGTGTGACATCTGCACCGTCACTGACTCGGCGACGCAGTAGCGCCTGAATCCGAGCGACAAGCTCAATTAAAGAAAAGGGCTTTGACAAATAATCGTCAGCCCCATGCCGTAATCCTTTCACGCGCTCATCGACTGAGCCGCGAGCTGATAGCATTAGCACTGGTGTTTGTTTATGGAGGCGTAATCCTTCCAGTACTGAGTATCCATCTTTTCCCGGCAGCATAACGTCCAGAATTATGGCGTCATAGTCGTACTGAACCGCGAGATGTAAACCTTCTATCCCGTCGGCAGCTATATCGACCATATAGCCTAGTTCGCTTAGCGCTCGGTAGATATAAGATGAGGTTTTCTCCTCATCTTCAACCAGTAGTAATCGCATGTTACCTGTCTCTATCATGTTATTTTTGCACCTATCTGCGTTTTTCCACAGTATAAATGCCTCAATCCAACGCCAGCCTGACTGTCCCCTGACATTTATGACAGCCAGGTTAAGATGTACCCAATTCAAGTAAAGGTAAGAGGGTGACTTCCTGTTGCAGGCAGATAATGATTTGCTCTGAAACGAGAGAATATTCAGTAGCTGATGATGTAACAGTATGCGGTGATAAAAAGGAATCGCATTGCCAGATTTGATTTAATTATTGCCTATTTCAACAGAACCTAGTGAATCATGAGAATAATGAAAAGAGATAAAACCAATCTTTTAGATGATTGATTATAATGTCTTTTCTATGAGCCTATTTATTTTTGAATGCAATTGAGAATATGGCACAATTTACAATAAAATATACAAAATTTGATATACCTAAAATTTTTGTTTCAGTGTAGATCATCATGTCGGCTTACTGAGGTAGGATGTTTCAATGAAAAAAGGTGATTTTAGTGATTTTGCCGTCTTTATTGCTGTAGCTGAAGAGGGTAGCTTTACGCGAGCAGCTGCAAAACTTGGACTGTCACAGTCGGCACTGAGCTACACAGTACGCATGCTTGAGCAGCGTCTTGATACACGCCTACTCTCCCGAACCACCCGTAGCTTATCGCTAACGGATGCAGGGGAGCGACTACTCCATGCGTTAAAACCAGCATTTGAACATATCAACCATGAAATTGCGGCCCTCAGTTCCCAGCGAGGCAAGCCCGCAGGGACTATCCGTATCACCACGTTTCGACATGCCGCCAGAACGGTACTCCTGCCAGCACTGACTCCATTCTTACACGATTACCCAGATATCATGGTCGAGATCAGTGTTAACGAAGGTCTGACTGATATTGTTGCTGGTCGGTTTGACGCTGGTATTCGCATGGGAGAGCAGGTGCACAAAGACATGATCGCAGTCAAGATCAGCCCTGATATTCGTATGGCCGTTGTTGGTTCTGCGTCCTACTTTGCTGCACGAAATACCCCCAAGACGCCACGTGAGTTGAGTGAGCACCGCTGCATCAGCTACCGGCAGAGTTCAGGCGGCGGTATTTATGCTTGGGAGTTTGAGAAGGAGGGGGATGCGCTGGAGGTGCGGGTTAATGGGCCGTTGATTATCAACGATAACGAAATGTTGGAAGATGCGGCGCTAAGCGGATTGGGTCTCGTTTACACTTTCGAAAGCCATGTTATTCAGCATATTACTGCGGGGCGTTTAATCCGAGTATTGGAAGACTGGTGTCCACCTGTCTCAGGTTACCATCTTTACTACCCCAGCAGAAAACAACATACACCAGCCTTCGCCCTTCTGATTGATACACTTCGCTACAAAGGCTAGTAGAGTATGAACTCTCAGTTAACTAGGTTGTGAATCTGCGTACTGTGGCCTATTCATAAAATTCCTTTCTAAGTGCATGCAAATTATTGCCTCTAATCGAGCCGATTTTTTCCGGTTATTCTCTCCTCAATTTACGACTACCGACGACCTATTTTCGTCGCATCAATAACCACACTGGGGAGTTTATATAATGAAAAAATGTTTTATCGGTGCGATTGCTGCTATGAGTTTGGTATTTTCTGCCATGGGACACGCACAAGAGATTCAACCACGCGGATATATGATCGCAAATTATGATATTAAAGATCAGGCTGGTTTCCAGAAGTATATGGATGCAGCCGGATCGTTGGCACCGAAATATAATGGTACCGTGACTGTCTTTAATTTAAATGCAATCGCTGTGGAAGGGCATCCAAAATCAGTCATGGCCATTGCTGAATTCCCGAGTCTTGCAGATGCACAGCGCTTTTATAATTCCCCTGAATATACCGCAGCCAAGAAATTTCGCATTGCATCGACGGAAGGTTCCGTAATCCTTACTGAAGGATTCGTGCCGCCGAAACAATAGAAGGCAATTGCCTCCATGGTTTAACGGCAACTCACGTTTAGATAGGAAATAAGGAGACTAACATGCGTCATAATAACGATACCAAAACTGTACAGGAACAGTCCCTTTTACAAAGTCGTCGACAGATGTTGAAAACGGGTCTGTCTCTTGCTGCACTTCCGATTGTTGCTGCAGTCTCTTCGGGGGTGATGGCTGCGAGTGCTTCTGCAGCCACCACCGCAACGACTACGAATGACGCTACGGCCGATACTGCATCCGATGCATTTATCAACGGATTGGCTGACTTAATGGCGCACTCGACTCGTACGCCTATTTTGAGATGGCCAAACGAATATGGTATGGAATTTGAGGAAATATTTTTCCCTGCCATCGATGGTGTCACAGTCGAAGGTTGGTTCATTCCCGCTAACTCGAATAAACTTATCATCTGTAACCACCCTATGCCGTGTAATCGTTATGGCTATCCTGGGCACTTAGAACCCTGGACCAATTTTGGCGGTTTCGAGGTGAATTTCCTGCCAGAATATAAAGTGTTACACGATGCAGGCTATAACATCATTGCTTATGATATCCGTAATCATGGGCGTAGCGGGTTGGGAAGCGGTGGTGTTAATGG
The DNA here is from genome assembly GCF_000406105.1 of Dickeya chrysanthemi NCPPB 402. Lineage (NCBI taxonomy): Bacteria > Pseudomonadati > Pseudomonadota > Gammaproteobacteria > Enterobacterales > Pectobacteriaceae > Dickeya > Dickeya chrysanthemi. The sequence continues at coordinate 1,786,505 of NZ_CM001974.1, forward strand.
GCATGGTGTACTGGAATATCGTGATGTGATTGGTTCTTTACGCTATGCGAAAACGCGTTCTGAAACGAAAAAAATGAAAACAGCGCTTTACAGCCGTTGCTTGGGCGCAAATGCCACGATTGTGGGGATGCACAAGCACCCGAAAGAGTTTGCACACGTTAAAGCATTATTTGCTTTGCAACCTGTGACGCCGAGGGTGTTTGTTGAGAAAGCAGTGGAGGCACAACACATTGTTAATGGCGTAGAGAAATTTGATACCGCGTTCCACAGAAGAACCGGCTATCATCTGGCTGATGTCTGGCCGATGGAATATGCTAAAGCAGTCACGGTGCCAACGTTGGTTGCGCAGGTTCGCAATGATTTTCTGACTAAGCCCTCCAATGTGCAGGAAATTTATGACACGATCTCTGCCACGGATAAAAAGTTGTTCTGGATAGAAGGAACCGATCAGCGTTTTCAGGGCTATAACTATTTCGGTAAAAATCCAGAAGTGATGCTTGATTGGTTTAATAGTCATATCTGAATAAGTAACAGGATTTAAGTTCAGCGCAAAATCATTAATAGCCTGTGCTAATTTAATTAGCTAGGTGAATTTTGGTTTTCGCGCTGGCCCTGTTCAATATAGAGTTATATTATTCCTGATTAAGGAAAGTTAACTGATGAGGTATCTATGGGTGGCATTAGTATCACGCAGCTATTAATTATCGCGGCAATTATTATTTTACTCTTTGGGACGAAAAAATTAAGCAGTTTGGGTGCTGATTTAGGGGCATCGATTAAAGGTTTTAAAAAAGCAATGGATGAGGAAAATGAAAAAGCTACGTCTGCTGATGAAAGTAGCAAGCTCCCCCCATCTTTGAGCAATCATCATGTTAACGATCAGCCGGACGAAATTCATAAAAAAGACAAGTGAGAAGCACTTTCACTTGTTAATCTGCGAAGTCGGTAATGGCCCGATTCGTAAACGATTAAGATTCGCCCGAGTGAATGCCGGATTAAAAGAGGGTGAGCTCGCTTGTCTTGCTGGAATGGATAAAGAAACGTCGAGTTCCCGTTAAGCCCATATGCACGGGAAGTCAGCTGCCCTGGTTTTGGTCTGGTTTGCCGGTTTGCGGCGGTGCTGGATGCGCCGGAAGCGTATTTCTATGCTGTCGATGAGGATCTCGCAACGCTAATCTTGCAGTACCATCGTTACAAGAAAGTAACCCTAATTCTATGTTGTTGATTACCCCACATTAGACCTTCATTCACGTATGCAGTCTGAGCAATTTACTGACATTTCTCGACTTTTTGTGAAATGCTGAGGCAAGATTTTCTCTCCGTCTTAGAAGCAGATCCTTTTTTATCAGGACCTGCTCTTAAGAGCGCTATCGATCAGGCTGCTCCAGCCGTTTCATGTTGTTGAGCATAAATGTATGGCGCAACATATTCTTCCCGGTTGGTATCCAGATAATCCGACCACCATTGCATCATCGCTTTACGGGCATCGAGATATTCTGCTTTATGGATATAAGCCGCTCGAACGCTATTGCGTTCCTGATGACTCATCTGCCGTTCAACCGCATCCTGCGCCCACAGCCCAGATTCCATCAGCGCACTGCAGGCCATTGCTCTGAATCCGTGACCGCAGATGTCGCTTTTTGTGTCGTAGCCCATCAGGCGCAGTGCCTTGTTGATCGTGTTTTCGCACATCGGCTTATACGGATTATGATCACCGGGAAATACCAGCTCCTGATGCCCGGATATTTCCCGTATCTGTTTCAGAATAGTGATGGACTGACTGGAGAGAGGAACGATATGCGGTGTGCGCATTTTAGCGCCACGCCCGGAATAGCGAACACCGGGGATAGCCTCGCGATTGGCAGGAATAGTCCAGATATTGTTTTTGAAATCGATCTCAGACCAATGGGCAAAACGCAGTTCGCTGGAACGGATGAACAGGTGCAGGGTGAGTGAGACTGCCAGGCGGGTCAATTCTCGTCCTTGCTTATAGTCCCCGATACGAGTCAACAGCTCCGATAGTCGCTCCAGCGGAAGGGCTGGGTAGTGGCGTTTAACCGGAGGGGCGATGATACCGTCCAGATTTGCCGCCGGATTGTTATCTATCAACTCCTGATGCACGGCATGGCGCATGATGTTGCACATATGCTGCCGGGAACGTGCCGCCACTTCCAGCAGGCCTTTTTTCTCAATCCCTTTCAGCAGGTCGATAAAATGACGTGGTTTTAGTTCAGAGACAGGTAGATGCCCAATGATCGGAAAAATATGGTTATTCATGCTGGCGAGCAGACGGACGGCATGATTTTCAGACCATGCTTTGTTGCTTTTATGCCAGCTCAGTGCAACAGACTTGAAGGTTTCTTCGGGCAACGCAGTGGCTCTTTCAGCGGAGCGCTGTTGTGCTGGATTGATATTCTGCACCAGTAGCTTACGGATACCGTCACGCTGTTGACGAGCATCAGCCAGAGAGACATCAGGATAGGCACCTAAGCCGAGGCGGGATTCTTTTTTATTGATACGATATTTGAGATACCAGAGACGTGAACCGCCTGGATTAACCAGCAGATACAGACCATGAGAATCGGAAACTTTGAAGGGTTTAGCGGATGGTTTTAAGTTGCGGATTTTTGAGTCGTTAAGAGACATTTGGGGGTCACTCCGTCATCGAACCAACTTGACCCCAAATCTGACCACCAAATTCTCCCGATGCGGAGGGAAAACTGAAAATGCATCGGGAAGACTTTTCACGCTAACTTATTGAATCTGAATCACATAGGGATTCGCAAAGCGGCATGAAAACAAGAATTTGGCTCCTCTGACTGGACTCGAACCAGTGACATACGGATTAACAGTCCGCCGTTCTACCGACTGAACTACAGAGGAATCGTTGGAACGGGGCGCATCTTATCTGTGCGCCCTTTGACTGTCAACGGGCAAAACAGACATTCTGTACTGACTGCTGGGCTTCTGTACAATCCGCAGGGTTCGTCGCCGTTTGGGTGATAAATCCGGCGACTTACTGCTTTGTTTGCCAGCGCTGCAGCCTTTCAAGTGGGTTCTGTCGGTAAAAACTGCAAAAATTGCGATATACCGTTGGGAAACGCTCAGCTAATAAATCCGGCGCGCTAAAGAAATATTCAGACAGCACGGCGAAACACTCTGCTGGGTCGGTAGCGGCGTAGGGATCCATGCTGGCGGCGTCTTCTCCTACCAGCTCAATTTCTTCGCGCAGTGCTTCCATCGCGGCATGTAGCGTTTGCTCCCATTGGGCGATTTCGCGTAGTGGCATCGATGGCACACCGGAAGGGCGTTCATTACCTCGCATATCCAGTTTATGCGCTACTTCATGGATAATCAGATTGAACCCGGAAAGGTCAAATGAATCCTGAATTTCCAGCCAGTTCAGCACGATAGGCCCCTGATCCCAACTTTGCCCAGACTGAATACTGGGGCCGCTATGCACCAAACCGAATTCATCCATCCATTCGTCATCGACTCTGAAGGGTTCAGGGGGGATGAGAACGTCATGAAAGCCATCAAGCCACTCGATGCCCAGTTCCAGCACCGGAAGGGCAAACAAGAGCGCGATGCGTTTTGCCATCAGCTCGGTAAGTACCAGTCCCTGTAACGGCACCAGACGTTTCTGCCGCAGAAACTCTCTGGCCACCATGACGATGTGCTGCTGCTCAGGCTCGGCCAGCGGTGTCAATAACGGGATTGACAATGCCGGTTGCCAATCCGGAAACGTGTCGGGGGTGGGGGATTTCCATTGCCACTTCATCATGGTGTTGCTCGCTAAGTCATCACTTGAATTCAAAGGCGTCGGTTTGTTCTTGTTAACATGCCATAAAACAGGGCATTATAAGCAACACTTTCGTGGAGAGATGCCGGAGCGGCTGAACGGACCAGTCTCGAAAACTGGAGTAGGGGCAACTCTACCGGGGGTTCAAATCCCCCTCTCTCCGCCACTCACCTCCTACTACCGCGCATCTTTTCCAAGTTTCAATGCCCTTTTGTTGCTCATTTACGCCTATCCCTTTGTGTACGACGTAGCCTAACATTTGAGAAACAACGTTTCTGGCAGAGGCGTCATGAAATCATCACTTTTATGCCACGAGTGTTACAGTGCGTAGTAAATACACCTTCTATACCCGTCATACTTCAAGTTGCAGGTGTGTTGGCTGCGTTCATTCACCCGAATCACTTACCTGAGTAAGTTCATCGGGATGAAATGAGAGACATCCTGTCTCTCACCGGAGGCCAGCCGTTGGCTGGTCAAATTCGTTCCCGACGAATTTGTCTCTCTCTTGCCGCCTTCCTGCAACTCGAATTATTTTGGGTATAAATCGATTTTTTCTGATTTTAACCTGCCATCATCATAATAAATAGTCTGACGTTATTTTTACTGGCTGATGGCACAACAGTGACCGCGAGAAGTGTGGTGCCCAATACATTTATGATAATGACCGAAGCGAGATGCTTTCAAATAAACCTGTTTTCTTACTGCTCTGGTGAAAATAGATTTCATTCATTATCTAAATAAGGCTGCTTGAAATGACTGAAGAAGATATCTATCCACTGTTGGGTAAATTGGCTCATGGCCGTGTTTATGCCTATGCTGTACCTTGTTGTGATTATGATGCTCCGCATCAGAAGCATCCATTTATTCTTTTTTCACTGAGTCAGGAGAATAATTATAATGCTTCTCAGCAATTGGTCAGCCAGAAAGTGACCGTCAGTGCAGATTGTTATGCTCACACGGTAGCAGAGGCTCGGGCCTTGCGTGAACAGGCGCGAACGGCGCTGGCAGTATTACAACCGAATAAAACTGTTGAATATAACGACTTTGATGTGGAATACGAGAAATTCCGCATGACACTGGAAGTTGATATTTCCCGTTAATGTTGGGAGTTTAACTATTCATCTTGTATTAACGTCCACTTTGGTATTGGACTGGCCTGCTTTTGACTATTTTATGCAATGAAGGAATCATGTTATGTGGTATAAATCAGGTGGTTTGTCTTTATTTTCTGGCAGCAAAGTCGTGTTGGGTGAGAATACCCTGTGGGCGGATAAGAATAATGGCGTAATTGCCGGCGGCATGTTGCTGATCTTTACTGATTGCGGTGTAAGGATTTATGAAATTGCATCCGTCGTATCGGATACCGAGCTGGTACTGGCCAGCGAATACGGTGGTTGCACGGAGAATCATGTACGTTACGCAATTCCGGTATTGGGCAGTAACGATACCTTTGATCATGCGGCCTATGTGGCGCAGATTGCGGCGATGCTGGCAGGCTATCAATCTCAACTGGCGCAATGGAAACAGGTGCTGACCGAACATGGTCAGGTGACGCTGACGGACAATAACGGGCAGAGCGTGGTGGTGAAAACGCTGCCGGATCTGACCGATGCCGTCAGCCGGATGATGGATAAAACCCTCAATGGCGCGGATATTCCGGATAAAGCGCAGTTTGTCGCCAATCTGGGATTGGGCGATGTGGTGCATCAGTCTGATTTGGCAAACCACACCCATACCGCCGCGCAAATTACCGATTTCACCGACGCGGTACGTAAAGTGCTGGTATCGACGTTGGCGGCTGGGCAGGGTGTTGCGCTGAATTATGATGCCGGCAGCAACCAGCTGGTTGTCAGTGCGACAGGCGGCAATAGCGGCGGCGGTAATAGCAGTGGAAACAGCGGCGGTCGTGGCTATACGGTAGTAACGCGTAATGGTACGACGGCGAATCAGGTATTTACCTTCCCGTTCAGCGTTACCGGTACTATGGATTACAGCTTCGATGCCTATGCACTGAAGGAGGAGGCGGGGTCAACATCAACGATCATGACCGATAGCTACGATAGCGGCGATGTTTACAATCACACGCCAGGTCTTTTATTTGACGGCACGGCCAAAGCCGTCGCTGGTGAAAAAGTAGCACTAAGCAGTGATGGTGCTTTTTTTTCCACAAGCCTTAGTCCAAGACCAACAGCAACGGCGGTCTCCATTTACGCTCGATCAAATCGCTCGGCGCTGCCAGCAATGACCGGTAACACGCAGGGCGGATACATCGTCACTGCGTCGTCAAATAACGCTGATGGTAATGCGGCTAGCCAGCTCTGGAAGGCGTTTAACAAATCGAATGCCGTACTCACTGATGCATGGTTGAGTGCAGGGGCACCATCTTCAGCATCACCGCAGTGGATCGCAATCCAGATGCCAGCAGCGGTCCGAGTTGCGGGTTATTCCATCGCTACCCGAAATCAAAATGGCTATTCGAATAGCCCCAAAACATGGATATTTCAAGGTTCCAACAACGGAACAACATGGGTTGATCTGCATTCTGTTGTCGGTGATACCCGTAATGTAGCCGGGCAAGTCAGGGCTTACAGCCTGAGAGCGCAGGCTGATTACGCTTACTATCGTCTGTATATAACAGACTACAATATCGGTAATCTGGCTGGGTTCGTAGCGGTGGGGGAGCTGGATATTCAGCTTGCCGAAAAAATTTTGCTACGCTCCGGTTCAAACTATTACACGTCATCAGACGGCGCACTGGTGCAGATCGCATCACCATCTACCGCAGTTGACATTGATTCGGTCGGATTTTATTGGTCTGGATACATCCCAATTAGCAGCCTGATGTCGCTCGGCTCTGTCAGCATTGTGACAGGCCGCTCCGCTGACGCGATAATTCTCTATCCGCCACAAATCGCCATCCCGTTGAAGCTTAGTAACATAAAGGGCTTTAACGCGATAACCTTGGCAACTGCTACGGTAAATCAGACTGGGGTCGGCTTTGTGAGGGTTGCTGTGTCAAGAAATCTAACCGAATGGTTTGTTTTTAGTGACAGTGCATGGGTTTCGATTGGCACGCTAACAGCAAACGATACGGACGCATCAAAACTGATGGCTCAAGGCATGACCCCGGCCATGCTTGCTGGAATAACTGCGTCGCAGTGGAGTTTACTCTATACCGATACACTTTCTATGCCTGACAATATCGCTTTTGCTGTCGCTATTGACGCACAAAACCCAGAAAATGATAGTGCTGCGATTGACTCGATCTCGTTATCAGTATCGGCGTCTGCGTGGAAACTACAATCATCGGCCGAAGTCGAAATCCGCTGGTATCCCGATAAGGTGACGTTTAAAACCGTCGCGGCGGGTAACTACAAACTGGCCTATCAACAACCATAATCTCTGAACAATAGCCCTGAGCATACAGGCGGACTGATTTTTCAGTCCGCTTTTTCATCGGTATTAAAAACCTTACCCACTGTCATCAGAAACTGACATTCAACCGATTATGCTGGCGTATCGACCCGATAATTTAACTGTCATGGAGGTTGCCTATGGGTTTCTGGCGTATTCTGTTTACCATCATCCTGCCGCCACTCGGCGTGTTATTGGGCAAAGGATTGGGCTGGGCATTTTTGCTGAATGTGTTGCTGACCTTGCTGGGGTATGTGCCGGGTTTGATCCATGCGTTTTGGATTCAGACTCGTCCGGGCAGTCGTCTCGGATAAAGCAGAGAGAGAAAAATGCCCGGAGAACCGGGCATGTGCATGTCAGAAAGATGACGCGATTAGCCGTGCAGACGACGGGTAATTTCAGCGACGCGTGCGCCGTACAGTTTAGCGGTTTCCAAATCACCAGCCGGAATTGCATCGGCACCGGCGTCTGACGGCGATTGAATCAGCGCACCGGCGGAACCACCGAGGTTGTTTGCATCGTTGCGGGTAGAAGCCAGAGCATTAGCCGGCAGTTGGCCGAGGCTAACCCAGATACCGCCGTGCTGTGCCGCCAGCGTTTGCAGATAAATCAGGGTGACTTGCTTGTCGCCGTTCAGGCTGGCGCTGTTGACGAAACCGCCAAATACCTTGTCCTGCCAGCCGCGGGTAAACCAGATTTTGGAACTGGCGTCAGCGAATTTCTTGAATTGCCACGGAACATTGCCCATGTAAGTGGGTGCGCCGAAAATGATGCCGTCTGCGGCATTCAGCGTTTCCCAGTCAGCGTCGGTGATATCACCGTTGTTGTCGACGGCAATCAGGCTTGCCTGAGCGCTTTCTGCAACCTGTTCAGCAATCAGTTTAGTGTGACCATAACCAGAATAGTAAACCACAGCGATCTTGCTCATAGTATTTCCTCGTGAGTGAACAGATAAAAAAGACCGTAAAGTATGACGGGTATAAACCATATTCAGGGATGTCGGCATATTATCGTGTTATGTTTTTATAAACAACGAATTACCCATAAGTACCTAAGTTACCTGATGGTAACCATTATAATGGCAACGACGACAACGGGAATAATAAAATACGGAAATGTTATGCATAAAACGAATAAACTATAACTTAAATAATTCAGGTAGCCTCCCGATAGACTCACTGCCTGAATGGGCATCCTCCGGAGACGTTAGAGGATGCCTGAGCGATCTTTTAATGAACCAAACGCTGGATGCCGTCGCGCGCCAGGGTGTAGTGACCGCATTTCTGATAAAATTCCAGTGCTTGCTGTTTCATGCCGACGCACTCGAGAATAACGCCAATATTATAATTGGCTTTATAGGAGTTAACGCCTTCCTTATTTCCAGCCGGCATTTTGGTACACTGAACAAATAAATCAACGGCATTCTGGAGTTGGCCGTTATTCATCAGAATCATTGCTTTCAAAAATACAAAATCGGTGGATGAGAAGTAAGATTCATACTGGATGATATCCATTGCTTTCTCGTAATCACCCTGATTGATCAGCGCGTAGCCGTACGTTTCAACCAGATCTTCCGTGTATTCGTACGCAAAATTGGTTTCGAAGCGTAAAGCCTGTTGGAAATAATTAATAGCCATAGGGTAATCACGCTTCAGATAATAACTTTTACCCAACTGAAATAACAGATACGGATCATCCGCCTGAGCTTCCAGTGCCTGGTGCAGCAAGGTGATATTGCGGGCAACCTTATCGGTTTGCTGTAGGATCTCTTTTTTATACCCGACATGATTCAGACGTATCGGCGCAATAAACGAGGGTGCAGGAGAAATACTGGGGTCGAGGGGGATAACCTGCTCATGAATAATGCCGCTATAGTGATAGCGATCTTTGCGAAATAGGCGATTGATCGATTCCCGAACCGTGGTGGTATCGCTGCCTTCATCGAGATAATTGATGCGTTCTACGCGCCCTATTGCCTGTGGGTGTGCAGCTATCAACGCATGCAGCGCACCAATATCAATCGATTCGATCTCTTCATCGGCATCGATCACCAATACCCAATCGTAACGAGCGTAATTCAGCGAGGCATTGCGCGCGGCGGAAAAGTCTGCTGTCCAGGTGAAGTCATAAACATGGCGGGTGAATTGGCTGGCGATAGCTTTGGAGTCATCAGTGGAACCGGTATCAACAACGATAATATCGTCAAAATGAGCCGCAATGGAGGCTAGCGTACCGGCAAGATGCCTGGCTTCGTTTTTCATTATCATGCAGACGGAAATCATTATTTTCACCCGTCGAAGGAAGAGTTAGACGATATCACGGTGACCTGAAAGTACCGTTGACGGAATCTTGTGCGTTAACACAGGAGCATGAACGCACCGTTATCAGAATAGCGGAATAGGGCGCCCTTCGTCATTGACGGCCACGAAATTGAATTGTCCGGTAATGACTTGAGTACGGCCTTCGGCGTACATTTGCTCCAGATATACCGAAACATCCACCGTCAGGCTGGTGCGCCCGACGCGGCTGACCTGCCCGACCAATTCAACAATCGTGCCTGAAGGGATCGGCGTATTGAAATTGATTTTTTCCGTGGAGACGGTGACCAGTGGTTTGTGGCAAAAACGGGTGGCGGTAATAAAAGAGATTTCATCCATCCACGCCAATGCCGTACCGCCGAACAGGGTGGAATGGTGGTTGATATTGGTGGGAAAGACGACCTTGGCGACCCGGGTGATGGAGTGCTGAATGCGTTCTTCAACGAGTAATGCTTCTGTCATGATACGGCGACCTTGTGAATTAACTGGACGCTGTTATTTTACATCAATTCCAGCCGCAGATCTGGACGCCCCTGATGATGGGGCGCCGATCGGCCAATCAGATGCGGCGTTATCCGGTTGCTGCGGTTTCCGTCCGCGGGTGACCGGGCGGCGTCAGGTCGCCTGCCCGCAGGTGTCGCAGTCCGGGTTTTTCGATAACCGCATTTCGCGAAATTGCATCGTCATCGCATCAAACAACAGTAACTTACCTGCCAGCGGCTGGCCGTAATGCGCCAGCAGTTTGATGGTTTCCAGCGCCTGCAATGAGCCGATCACCCCGACCAGCGGAGCCATGACGCCGGCTTCCACACAGGTGAGCGCACTGTCGCCAAATAATCGACTAAGACAGCGATAACAGGGTTCTTCGGGGTAATAGGTGAAGACGCTGATTTGCCCTTCCATGCGGACAGCCGCGCCGGATACCAGGGGTATTTTTTGCATAAAACAGACGCGGTTGAGCCGATCACGTATTGATACGTTGTCGGTGCAGTCCACCACGACATCGTGCTGCGTCACTAATGCCTGTAGTGCATCGTCTTCCAGGTTATCCTGAACCGGGGTGATCCGAACATGCGGGTTAATGTGCTCTAAGGTCAGGCGGGCAGATTCCACCTTCGGCATCCCGATGCGATCGTCGCGATGCAGCACCTGGCGTTGCAGGTTAGACAATGAAACGGTATCAAAATCCAGTAGCGTCAGTTGGCCGACACCGGCCGACGCCAGATATTGCGAGGCAGCGCAACCCAGGCCGCCTAGCCCGACAATCAGTACCCGTGCCGCTTTCAGCCGCTCCTGCGCGTCAAAATCAAACCCGCGCAGGACGATTTGCCGGTTATAGCGCAGGGTTTCTTCATCAGTGAGTTCAGGCAACATCAGAAGTGGCTCTGCAATAGTGAGTTAAAGGGCTCGACGTCTACCCATTCGCCGGCTTCCACACGACCGCGATCCGCCTCCAGTACGATAAAGCAGTTGCCCTGACTGAATGAACTGAACACATGGGAACCCTGATGCCCGGTAGTACGAACTTCCAGGCTGCCTTGATCGGTACGAGCCAGAATACCGCGCTGGAAGTCCAGCCGACCGGGGGATTTTTTCAGCGGCGTTGTCGTCTTGACCCGAAAACGCGCCGGTAATGACCAACTGCTATGGCCGGATAACTGCGCCAGCAAGGGCTGGACCAACTGGTAGAAAGTCACTGCGGCAGATACCGGGTTGCCCGGCAGCCCACAGAACCAGGCATGGCTCAGTTTTCCAAACGCAAACGGCTTGCCGGGTTTGATCGCCAGTTTCCAGAAACGGATATCGCCCAGCGCCTCCAGCATCTGTTTGGTGTAATCCGCTTCGCCTACGGAAACGCCGCCGCTGCTGATCACCACATCGGCAGCCTGGTCCGCCTGCTGAAATGCCTGGCGTAGCGCCGCCGGGTCATCACGCACGATGCCGAGGTCGATAACGTCATGGCCCAGTTGTTCCAACATCAGGCGCACGGCAAAGCGGTTGGTATCGTAAATTTGCCCTTCCCGTAACGGTTCGCCGACGGGTTGTAGTTCGTCGCCGGTGGAAAACAGCGCTACCCGCAGGCGACGCACTACCGGTATGGTGGCGATACCGAGTGACGCCAGCAACGGTAATTCGGCGGCGCCCAGCCGGGTACCGGCCGGCAGCACCTGCGCCTGTTGGCGGAGATCCTCACCGATGCGGTGGATGTTTTGGCCGGGCTTCACGGCATGAGTAAATCGGATCCTGCCGTCGGCATCACGTTCAGTTTCTTCCTGCATCACCACCGCATCGGCACCGGCGGGAATCGGCGCGCCGGTCATGATTCGGATACAACTGCCGGCTGGCCAGTCGGCGTCAAACGGCGCGCCGGCAAAGGCTTTGCCGGCCACAGGCAGCGGTTGGTCAGTGAGTTCGTGACACCGCACGGCATAGCCATCCATCGCAGAATTATCGAATAGCGGGACATTGATAGGGGAAGTCACTGCGGCAGCCGTGATGCGACCGGCAGCCTGATAGATAGAAACGGTTTCTGTATCGGTGAGCGCAGAAACTTGCGCCAGCATGGCATGCCGCGCCTGTTCCAGAGAGAGTAAACCCGAAGTATCCATGGCAGCTCCACATGCGTGCCCGCTGCATAGTGACGCAGGTCGAACAGGCATGACATTGATGTATCTATAAGGTTGCCATTATGGCAGAAATCCCCAGGAGGGAGAATGACGAGCGTCAGGCGGGCAGGGAATAAAAAAACGCGGCCGAAGCCGCGTCTGGAAGGCGAATCGCGCTGATATCAGGGCGATCGACACGCCGAATCAGAAGGACGTGCGTTTGTAAGTACGGTACTGCGGCTGCCAGAAGTTGTGGGCAATCGCTTTTACCAGCGTATCTTCGGAGGTCACTTCCGCCACCCCTTGCAACTGTGCGGCTTTCGCCACTTCCAGTGCGATGTGCCTGGAAACATCCTGAATCGTGCTGATGTCCGGCAACAGCGCGCCTTCGCCCTGGTTGGCCAGCGGGGAGCAGTCGGCCAGCGCGCGGCTGGATGCCATCAACATGCCGTCAGTGATACGCTTCGCACCGCAAGCCAGTATGCCCAGACCGATACCCGGGAAAATGTAGGAGTTGTTGCACTGTGCGATCGGGTAAACCTTGTCTTTGTGCTGCACCGGTGCGAACGGGCTGCCGGTTGCGACCAGCGCCGCACCATCCGTCCAGCGGATGATATCTTCCGGGCGAGCTTCCACGCGGGAGGTCGGGTTGGACAGCGGCATCACGATCGGGCGGGCGCAGTGGCTGTGCATTTCACGGATGATTTCTTCCGTGAACAGACCCGGTTGACCCGATACGCCTATCAGGATGGTCGGTTTAGCGTTGCGCATCACATCCATCAGAGAGATCGCATCGCTGGTGACGTCCCATTGCGCCAGTTTGTCGCTTTTCTGCACCAGTTTGCTCTGGAAGTCGAGCAGGTTCGGCAGTTTGTCGGTCAACAGGCCAAAGCGGTCCACCATGAATACGCGGGAACGGGCTTCGTCGTCGCTCAGTCCTTCGGACTTCATCTGGGCGATGATCTGCTCGGCGATACCGCAACCGGCGGAACCGGCGCCAAGGAAAGCGACGGTCTGGTCACGCAACTGGCTGCCTGCCGCGCGGCTGGCGGCGATCAGGCTGCCCAGCGCTACAGCGGCGGTGCCCTGAATGTCGTCGTTGAAGCTACAGATTTCATCACGGTAGCGGTTCAGCAACGGCATGGCGTTATTCTGCGCGAAATCTTCAAACTGCAACAGTACGTTCGGCCAGCGGCGTTTCACCGCCTGAATGAATTCGTTGACGAACTCATAGTATTCGTCGCCGGTAATACGCGGGTGACGCCAGCCCATGTACAGCGGATCGTTGAGCAGTTGCGGGTTGTTGGTGCCGACATCCAGCACCACCGGCAGGGTGTACGCCGGGCTGATGCCGCCGCAGGCGGTGTACAGCGACAGTTTACCGATCGGAATCCCCATGCCGCCGATACCCTGGTCGCCCAGACCGAGAATACGCTCGCCGTCCGTCACCACGATGACTTTTACGTTTTGTTTGGTGGCGTTTTGCAGCATATCGTCGATATGCTCACGGTTAGGGTAGGAGATAAACAGGCCGCGGGCACGACGATAAATGTCGGAGAAGTGTTCACAGGCGGCGCCCACCGTCGGCGTGTAAATGATCGGCATCATTTCGCTCAGGTGGTTTGCCAGCAGACGGTAGAACAGGGTTTCGTTGGTGTCCTGAATGTTACGCAGGTACACGTGTTTTTCCATGTCGTTCTTGAATTCCTGATACTGCCGCCAGGCGCGCTCCGCCTGTTCTTCAATGGTCTCTACCGCTTCAGGCAGCAGGCCGTGCAGGTTGAACTGAGCGCGTTCTTCCTCGGTAAAAGCGCTGCCTTTGTTCAGCAGGGGAAATTCGAGCAGGATAGGGCCGGCATAAGGGATGTAGAGTGGGCGTTTACTTTCGTATTCCAATTCCATGACTTTCGACTCTTTGGGTAGCTGAAATGGGTTCGGAGAACCAGCGAGAAGCGACAGATAGCGCGGATCTTAAAGTACCCAGCAAATATGTACAGGGATTGTTAATTAAAATAATTACAGATGACTTGCATATGAAAAATATGTGGGGAAAGTCACATAATATCTGGCGTCCGGCGACAAAAAACGGCAGAACGGACGATGTTTGCACTCACACAATGTGAATTTCCCATCACAAATCCGCTGCCCACAACGAGCAGCGCGGATCACACATTAATACGCCAGCGTGCGCTGGAGCGCCGTACCGCCGAATGAGGCCAGTAACGGTTGCGCCAGACTCCACTGGCTGAGCGCAACATGGCCCGATTCCACCAACACCGCTCGCTGGATATCGCTGAAGGCATCGCCGGCCAGATTGACCAGATTCAAGGCGGCCTGAAGTGGCGGCAGGCTGGGGTTGAAGGCGGCGTTTTCCGCATAGCGACCGGTATAGCGGCGGCCTTGCCGGGTTTCCAGCGCGATGCCGCTGAACGCCTTGCTGTATGGCGCGTGGCTGCAGTTGGCGGCAGCCAACGCCAACCGACACAGCGTATCGTCCGTCGTCAGTGTTAATCCGTTATCGATATTATCCATCAGCAAGGTGTTGATCGCTAAATCGCGGGGGCCAAACGCATCCGGCAGGTAGTGGCCGAGCGGGGCGGGTGCGCGCCCCGGCAGGCAGATCCGCAATTCGGGCGCACTGTTAAGCTCGTTCATGAACTGGCGGCAGTGACCACAAGGCGTGTAGTTTACCGTTACCGCCCGTAACGCCGATTCATTGCGTAGCCAGGCATGGCTGATGGCGCTTTGCTCCGCGTGGACGGTCTGTTGCAGTGGGAGCCCGTCGAATTCCATATTGGCGCCCCAGTAAAAGGCGCCGCTGACGCCTTGCGCTATCGCGCCGACGTGAAAACCCGAGACCGGCGTAAGTGCACAAGCGGCTGCCAATGGCAGCAGTGCGAAGGCCAGGCCGTCGGCGTCGAGCTGACTCTGAGCGCAGAGTCGGTCGACTTCGTCGGCGGTCAACATCGCGGCGAAGTCGTCACGCGCCAGTATCGGCGTCAGCGCGGTTTGTAACGCCGCAGATAATTGCGTAAATGCGTCATGAAAGCGTGCTTGCATGGTGAGATCTCTTTCCCGGTTTCAAGGCGTGGTAACCCAAGTCTGGTCAGGTACACGGTAATTATTTGTGATTATTATCACTTTTCGTATGAAATAAATGAAAAATAAATCACAAATGCGAGATGTCTCGCAGGTTTTGACGGGCGTGCGGGCAGGTATGGGGAGAGGCGAGCCGTTACCTACGGCAACGGCTCGGATAACCGGAATACCAGAGGCAATCAACGATGGTTATGTCCCCATCAGGCGCACGATCACCGGAAACAAAAACGGGGCGATCAACGAGGTGATGATGCCGCAGATCACCAACGCCAGCGAACTGAACGCGCCTTCCTGAAAATCGACTTCCGCGCAGCGTGCAGTACCTAATGCATGCGATGCCGTCCCCATCGCCAGCCCACGGGCGGATTTGGCATGGATGTTGAGCCGATTAAACAGCGCGTGGCCCAATACGGCGCCGACAATGCCAACCAGGATCACGCACATGGCGCTGATAGCCGGAATCCCGCCGATGGCGCTGGCGACGGCCATGGCGATCGGCGTGGTGACCGATTTCGGCAGTACGGAAGCGGCGATTTCCCGTGAAGCGCCGAGCCACAAAGCAATGACGGTGCCGGAAATAATGGCGGTGACGCTGCCGATAAAACAAACGCTAATGATGGATTTCCAGCGTGCGCGGATTTGATGCAGTTGTTCATATAACGGAAATGCCAGTGCGACTACCGCCGGTTGCAGCAGGCTATTGAGGAGGGAACTGCCGCTGAAATAGTGGTCATAAGGGATATCCAGAATCAACAACAGCGGGATGATCACCAACATCGATACCAGCAATGGGTTGAGTAACGGCATTTTCAGCGTCATCGCCACGTTGCGGGCGCCAAAGAATACCAGCAGCGTGAGCGGCAGCGACCACCACAGATAATTCAGCATCATTTATCTTCCTTGGCGTCTGCCGTGTTTCGGCCCGGCGGCACCTGATCACGGTGCATCATCTGAGTGGTATAACCGACCACGATCATGACCACAAACGTGCTAACCAGACAGGAGACGACGATCGGCGCGAACTGTTCACGCAGCACCCCATAATAGTTCATGACCCCGACGCCAATCGGCACGAATAACAGCGCCATGTAGCGGATCAATAACCGACAGCCCGGTTTCACCCAGTGTGACGGCAGAATTTGCGACGCCAACAGGGCGAATAGCACCAGCATGCCGAGAATACTGCCGGGAATGGTAATGGGAAGTCGCGCGGATATCGCATTGCCAATGAATAAACACAGGTAAATCACTGCGAAAGCGCGTAAATAGTGCCAGCACAGTGTGATGGTATTGCGCATAGGGAAAATCCTGATAAACGGTAGACGATGATGATAACGCTAATACTGTCAGTGTGCTACGAATCACAAAAACGAAGGGCGTGGGTTGCCGTCATGCTGTTTTTTCAGGTGGGGTGCCCCGGCAAACCGGGGCGACACCGTTTAGTGAGGCAGGCCGTAGCCAAAGGGG
Organism: Dickeya chrysanthemi NCPPB 402; assembly: GCF_000406105.1. Classification (NCBI taxonomy): domain Bacteria; kingdom Pseudomonadati; phylum Pseudomonadota; class Gammaproteobacteria; order Enterobacterales; family Pectobacteriaceae; genus Dickeya; species Dickeya chrysanthemi. Next base: position 1,803,211 of record NZ_CM001974.1, read on the forward strand.
AATAACGGTTTGGCGCTGTCGTAAGGCAGGTCAGGCTGTTGCTTGCGCACCGCCTGCATGGAGGACGGCAGCTCAAAAGGCAATTTAGCGGTGTAGGCCGCGCCAGACGTCAGCCGGCCAAGTAATACGCTATCGCTGACGCCGAAGTTGGCGACCAGCGCACGGGTCTTGTCCACCACATTGGTCAGGATGGCCGGGCGTTCCATATAGAGGCTAACCAGCGTCGGTACGCGGGCGCTGGCGCGCACAATGGCCTGATAGTCCGGGTTGTCAGCACGAAACGCCAGTGATCCTTCGTGGTGACGGCTGCCGAAGAAAAAGTTTTTGTGTGGTTGTTCATACGGTGTCTGGGTACGGATCAGCGCTACATCGGCCTGTTCCGGCGTATCGACGACGACAAAACCGGCAGCCTGTGCGGCGGTGGCGGCAATACCGTGCAGCCAGACCCGGCTACCTTTACGCAGCGGCAGCAGATTGTTGTTTTGCAACAGCACCAGCGAGCGGGCCTGGGTGTCGTCCGCCAGTTGTTGCCAGTCCGCTTTGCCGACGATGTCGCTGGCCTGCGCGGCGTTAACGTAGGGACGTTCGAATAAACCAATCTGGAATTTCTGCTTCAGTATACGGTTGACGGAGGTATCCAACCGGGCTTCGCTCAGCCTGCCGTCTTGCACGGCTTGCACCAGCAAGGCCGAGTCGGTGACGCCGCCGAACTGATCGACCCCGGCATCGACGGCTTTGATGAAGCGCTCGGCGGGCGTCAGGTTCTCCACACCCCAGGGCATACCGCGAGGGATCGGTTTTTCGCCCGGCTTCACGCCGGTGATGCAGTCGCCTTTGCAGTCGTTAGTGATCAGCCAGTCGCTGAGGATCACGCCATCGAAACCGTATTGGCCGCGTAACAGGTCTGTCAGCAGGAAGCGGTTGAATCCGGCGGCGACCTGTTCGATGGGTTTGCCGTGCCAGCGGGCGTTTCGCAAAATCGAGTAGGTGGGCATGATGCCGGCGGCGTGGGCCTCAAACGCGCCGGTGAATGGATCAATGTGCCATTGCAGGTTATTTTGCCGGAACTGCGCGTATTTGCCGTAGACGTTATGGCTGTCCCAGCCCTCCTGGGCGGCGCCGTAGCCGACCCAGTGTTTCACGATGGAGATCACGCTCTGCGCGTTGAGGCCGTTGTTGCCGTTCTGCATACCGGTGACATAACCGCGTACCATTTTTTGGGTCAGGTCAGGGTCTTCGCCAAAAGTACCGTCGATGCGCGGCCAGCGCGGTTCGGTGGACAGGTCGGCCTGGGGCGACAAGGCTTCGGTGATGCCGACGGCGCGGTATTCCTGACGCACAATATCGGCAAAGCGCCGCACCCGTTCTTCGTCACCGATAGCGGCCAGGCCAAGGGTTTCCGGCCATTTGCTGAATTTACCGACCGATACGCTGACGCCGACCAGCGACTGGAACGAACTGCGTGGATCGGTACTGATGGTGGCGGGAATCCCCAACCGGGTGGCTTCCGCCAGTTGCTGCAATTTATTGTTTTCCTCAGCCATCTGTGCCGGATTGTCGCCGGAAAGCCGGGTAATAAAGCTGTTGACGTAGCGCTCGGCAATCATGGTCTTTGCCGCGTTGAGGTCATACTGCGTACCGGCGCCGGTAACGCTGCCGGCGGTCGGCGCGGAACCGTGCATCATGACCCCGGCTTTTTCCGCCAGCGTCATGCGTGATACCAGGTCCGCCGCCCGCTGTGTCGCCGGCAGGCGCCAGTCTTCATACGGATTGAGTTTTCCGTCACGGTTCAAATCTTTAAATGTCAGGCCGTTGACGGTAATCAACGGGGCTCCGCGGGTATCGAGCGTGGCTTGTTGTACCGCCTCCGCCAGTGGGGAAAACAGCAGGGGCAGCGTGGCAACCCAGGGCAGAACCGCCGCGGCGTGCGGCGAGAAGCGTGATTTCATGTTGTTTTTCTCATTATGAGCCTATCCCATTAGGGCTATTTCACTGGCCATTTTGGCCCTGGGCAGTGCTCGAAATCCTCACGTACTCCGTGTACGCTCCGGTTTCTCCGCGGCTTCCCGAGTCCAAACTGGCTGCGCCAATAACGCCTACTGGGATAGGCTCTATGTATGGGCCAGAGGAAAAAACAGCGGGCGATATTTCAATGCCCGATCAGTCAGCGCGACGGGCTATTCAACACGACAGACAGACCATCGGAAAAAGGCCAGGACAGGCGGTGTCAGTTGAATAAAATAATAGTGAGCGCCAGCGAGTAATTCCTGTCACGCTATGCCAGTCTTTATTCGGGATTCAAGTGGGAAAATAGAGATTCTGAAGCTGGATCAAAGAATTGGCGCAGAGAGTGTCGATGGATGAGAGTTATTCAATCACCATCATGAGTGATAATTTCTTATTGTTATTTTCCGATTTGAACTGCTGAAGAAAATAACCCGACAGAGAAGAGCAAACGTATTTCGGAAATAAAAGAAAATCAAACCGGGCGTTATTTATTGCCCGGTTTGAGGCGCGCAGGAATTACCACAACGCCGGGGTGAACACGGCTTGCCGCACGGCATCGGTTAAGGTCTGCAATTCTTCCGGTTGAATGATGAAGGGCGGCATCAGGTAAATCAGTTTGCCGAACGGCCGAATCCATACCCCGCGTTCGACAAAGAAGCGTTGCAGATGCGCCATATTAACCAGCTGGCGGGTTTCCACCACACCGATGGCGCCCAGCACCCGCACATCGGCGACGGTCGGCGCTTCTCTCAATGGCAGTAACGCCTGACGCAACTGCGCTTCAATCGCGGCTACCTGCGCCTGCCAGCGGTTTTCCGCCAACAGCGTCAGGCTGGCATGGGCGACGGCGCATGCCAGCGGGTTACCCATGAAGGTGGGGCCGTGCATAAAGCACCCGGCTTCGCCGTTGCTGATGGTTTCCGCCACCGTGCGGGTGGTCAGCGTGGCGGAGAGCGTCATGTAACCGCCGGTCAATGCCTTGCCGAGACACAGAATATCCGGCGTGACGCCGGCGTGCTCGCAGGCGAACAGGCGTCCGGTGCGGCCAAAGCCGGTGGCGATTTCGTCGGCGATCAGCAAAATGCCGTACTGAGCGCACAATTGGCGAGCCTGACGCAGATACTCGGGATGATAAAACCGCATACCGCCCGCGCCCTGCACGATCGGCTCCAGGATCACGGCGGCAATCTCATGCTGGTGCTGTTGCAGCAATCTGCTAAACGGCGTGATGTCTTCCTGTTGCCAGGGCTGGTCAACGCCGCCACACGGCGCGTCGGCAAACAGATGCGGCGGCAAATACCCCTGATAGAGGCTATGCATCGAGTTGTCCGGGTCGCATACCGACATCGCACCGAAGGTATCGCCATGATAGCCGTGCCGTAACGTCAGGAAGCGCTGACGACGCTCCCCGCGCGCCTGCCAGTATTGCAGCGCCATTTTCATCGCCACTTCCACCGCCACCGAGCCGGAGTCCGCCAGAAACACGCACTCCAGCGCCGCTGGGGTGATCGCCACCAACTGGCGGCACAACGCCACCGCCGCCGGGTGGGTAATGCCGCCGAACATCACGTGAGACATCTGCGTCAGTTGATCCGTCAGCGCCTGGTTCAGCCGCGGATGATTGTAGCCATGAATAGCCGCCCACCAGGACGACATACCATCCACCAGTTGACGTCCATCGGCCAACCGTAGCTGACAACCGCTGGCGGCGGTCACCGGGTAACACGGCAAGGGAGCGGTCATGGAGGTGTAGGGGTGCCAGATATGGTGCCTGTCAAAGTTCAGGTCGTCTTGATTCATACTGTTGTAAACTAATCTGATCTCAATTTGGTTGACAGTATACCCACATAAATTACACTGGCGAGACTTTTTTACCCGGAGCAATGATGATGACCGAACGCGTAAACTGGACGCTGGAACAGGCGCAGGCCCTGTTCGATAAACCGTTTCTGGAACTGATGTTTGAAGCGCAACAGGTGCACCGCCGGCACTTTGATCCCCGTCAGGTGCAGGTCAGCACGCTGTTATCCATCAAAACCGGCGCCTGCCCGGAAGACTGCAAATACTGCCCGCAAAGCGCCCGTTACCGTACCGGTATTGAAACCGAACGGCTGATGCAGGTTGAGCAGGTGCTGGAATCCGCCCGTCAGGCGAAAGCGACGGGGTCGACCCGCTTTTGTATGGGCGCGGCGTGGAAAAATCCTCACGAGCGCGACATGCCGTATCTGGAGTCGATGGTGCGCGGCGTGAAAGAGATGGGCATGGAAACCTGCATGACGCTGGGCACGTTGCACGGCGATCAGGCCGAACGACTGGCGGCGGCCGGGCTCGATTTTTACAACCACAATCTGGACACCTCGCCGGAATTTTACGGCGACATCATCACCACCCGTACCTATCAGGAGCGGCTGGATACGCTGGATAAAGTGCGTGGCGCCGGCATCAAAGTGTGCTCCGGCGGCATTGTCGGTCTGGGCGAAACGGTGCGCGATCGCGCCGGGTTACTGGTGCAACTGGCCAATCTGCCGACGCCGCCGGAGAGCGTGCCGATCAACATGCTGGTAAAAAGTGAAGGGGACGCCGCTGGCGGAAAACGAGGATGTAGACCCGTTCGATTTTATCCGCACCATTGCCGTGGCGCGCATTATGATGCCGACGTCTTATGTCCGGCTGTCGGCCGGGCGTGAGCAGATGAGCGAACAGACGCAGGCGATGTGTTTCATGGCGGGCGCTAATTCCATCTTCTATGGCTGCAAACTGCTGACCACGCCGAATCCGAAAGAAGATAAGGACTTGCTGCTGTTTCGCAAACTGGGGCTGAACCCGCAGCAAACCCAGACCGAATACGGCGATAACCAGCAACAGCAGCACCTGGCGGAGCGACTGCTGCACGCCGATACCGATCAATATTACAACGCGGCGGTGTAAATGAGCTGGCAGCAACGGATTGATCAGGCGCTGGCGCAGCGACAGGCGCAGGACGCCTACCGGGTACGTCTGCCTAATGACGGCGGCAGCGGTCGCTGGTTGGTGCGTGAGCAACGGCGTTATCTCAATTTTTCCTGTAATGACTATCTGGGGCTGAGCCAGCATCCGGCGATGGTGCGCGCCTGGCGGCAAGGGGCGGAACAGTTCGGCGTGGGCAGCGGTGGTTCCGGCCATGTGACCGGGTATACCACCATGCATCAGCAACTGGAGCAACAACTGGCCGACTGGCTGGGGTATGACCGGGCGCTGTTGATGATCTCCGGTTTTGCGGCGAATCAGGCAGTGGTCACCGCGCTGCTGGCGGAAGGCGATCGTATTCTGGCGGATCGCCTCAGTCATGCCTCGCTACTGGAAGCCGCCAGCCTGTCGCCCGCCGCGTTACGCCGCTTTCACCATAATCAGCCGGAGTCACTGCAACAATTGCTGGAGAAACCGGTCGGCGGCCAGACGCTGGTGGTCACCGAAGGCGTGTTCAGCATGGATGGCGACACCGCACCGTTGGCGGCATTGCATCAGCGCTGTCGTGAACATGGCGCATGGCTGATGGTGGATGATGCCCACGGCATCGGCACCGTGGGTGAGCAAGGCCGCGGTTGTAGCAACCAGCAAGGCGTAAAACCTGAATTGCTGATCGTCACCTTCGGCAAAGCGTTTGGCGTTAGCGGGGCGGCGGTGTTGTGCAGCCAGTCGGTGGCGGAGTACCTGTTGCAGTTTGCCCGGCATCTGATTTACAGCACCGCCATGCCGCCGGCGCAAGCCTGCGCGTTGTCGGCGGCGCTGACAATCATTCGCGGTGACGACGGCGCAGCCCGTCGCGCCGTACTGACGGAGCGGATTCAGCAGTTTCGCGAAGGCGCTGCCGGGCTGCCGTTTCGCCTGCTGGCATCGCAAAGCGCCATTCAGCCGCTGATTGTCGGCGATAACGCCTGGTCGCTGGCGCTGTCGCAACAACTGCGGACACAAGGGTTGTGGGTCAACGCTATTCGGCCGCCCACCGTGCCGCCGGGTACCGCTCGCTTGCGCATTACCCTGACTGCCAGCCATCAGCCGGAAGATATCGACCGTTTGCTGGAGGTGTTATATGACGCTGGCTAACCCTGATGTGCTATCGCCGGGCGCCCATAAACTGGCGATCGCCCGCGCGTTCGGCCGGGCCGCCTCCCATTACGACCGCTTCGCCGCCCTGCAACGCGAAAGCGGCGAACACCTGATGACACTGGTCGACGGCCATGCCGGCGGCGAACTGCTGGATGCCGGCTGCGGCACCGGTTATTTCAGCGCCCGCTGGCAGGCGGGCGGAAAACGGGTGACGGCGCTGGATCTGTCGACGGAAATGCTGGCGGTGGCGCGTCAGCGACGCTCGGCAACGCACTATCTTCAGGGCGATATCGAACACCTGCCGCTGGCGGATGGCTGTGTGGATATCAGTTTCAGTAATATGGCAATTCAGTGGTGCGATGATTTGTCCGCCGGGCTGGCCGAACTTTATCGAGTTACCCGACCAGGGGGGGTGATTGCCTTTTGTACGCTGGCGCAGGGCACGTTGGCTGAACTGGACGATGCCTGGCAGCGACTGGACGGATCCCGACGTATTAACCGCTTTTTGTCGCTGGAGACGATTGTCTCCGTCTGCCGTGGCTACCACGCCGAAATCTCGCTGGCGCCGGCGACCTGCCATTTTCCGGATGTACTGAGCCTGATGCGCTCGGTGAAAGGCGTCGGTGCGACCTGGCTACGGGATGGCCGCGAACACGGCGTGCTGAACCGTCGCCAATTGGCGGCGTTGGCGATGCACTACTGTCGCCACCCACAGGGGTATCCCCTGACCTATCAACGCGTTTTTGGAGTAATTTACCGTGACTGAACGTTGGTTCGTGACCGGAACCGATACCGAAGTGGGCAAGACCGTCGCCAGCGTGGCGTTGTTGCAGGCGGCCCGCCGCGCCGGATACCGCACTGCCGGTTATAAGCCGGTGGCGTCCGGCTGTGATGTCATGCCGCACGGCATCCGTAATAGCGATGCCTTACAGCTACAGGCCAACAGCGTGGTGGCATTACCGTATGAAGCGGTCAATCCACTGGCCTTTTTGGCGCCGACCTCGCCCCATATCGTCAGCGCCGAGGAAAACCGGCCGATTGCCTTTTCCACCCTCAGCGACGGCCTGCGCAGTCTGGCGCGTCAGGCCGACTGGGTGCTGGTGGAAGGGGCCGGCGGCTGGTTTACGCCGCTTTCCGGGCGGCAAACCTTCGCCGACTGGGTGCAGGAAGAAGCGTTGCCGGTGATTCTGGTTGTCGGCGTGAAGCTCGGATGCATCAACCACGCACTCTTGACGGCGCAGGCGGTACGGCATGCCGGATTACGTCTGGCAGGATGGGTCGCGAATGTGGTGCAGCCTCCCGGTCGCTATCACGCCGCCTATCTGCAAACGTTGCAGGAGAGCATTCCCGCGCCGTTGTTGGGTGAAATCCCGCATTTATCCGAGCCGTTTCAGCAGGATATTGGCGATTACTTAAACATCACTTTACTAAGAGGTTAACGAGTTTAAGTGAATGTTACGTGAGTGGCGGCTTTATCCCCTTTTCTGATTGAAATTGATAGAAAAAACCATCTTGAAAACTGCTGTCCGATCCACTGGGCCAGCAGTTTTCTTTTTGCTAAGTCTGTGTCATTTAGTACTTTTTTTTATAATAACCGGCCAGTCAAACGCGGAAATTTTGTTTAAAAGCAGCTTGTGCGCTTCTGACGGGGAAAGGTAACGAAAGACGCCAATACAGGGAGCGCGGGCGCTTGTGGGAGTTATCCACCATTTCTGTGGATAACCGTGTGCATTAGGGTTAGAAAAAACGCGCCAGCCAAGAGCCGGCGCGGGTTGCGCCTGGTTTGGCGCTAATCTCCGCTTTTTTGTTAAATCATTTAAAATCAATTATTTAATTAAAATCAAGTCACTTTTATTGCAACCGGCCTTGTTTGAATAAATCACCGGCACTGGTCAGTGCAGATAATTTGAGAAACGGTATTTCTGGGGATAAATGCGTCATTTTTTGCTGGATAGCCACATCACTCTGTGCTAGTCAACGAGGGCACGTGTTGGTGTGTGGTCAATGGTTAAGAATTACTTGATGCTGTTTTTATATCCAGTAATATGAGGCTGGCAAATCTGGCCGGGGATTTTCATACTAGGCTGTGTCTCTCCCTGCCGACAACGCCGGTCGATCCTGGCCGACGTTCGATGCGTGATTCCAACCGTTTTTTATCCGGGTGTCTTGCTCATGAGTAAAGAGTTCAAACTGCATTCTGCCTTCAAACCCGCCGGCGACCAGCCTGAGGCGATACGCCGTCTGAAAGAGGGGCTGGAGGACGGGCTGGCGCACCAGACGCTGCTGGGGGTCACGGGGTCCGGTAAGACGTTTACCGTCGCCAACGTGATTGCCGATCTCAACCGCCCAACCATGGTGCTGGCACCCAATAAAACACTGGCGGCGCAGCTGTATGGCGAGATGAAGGCGTTTTTCCCGGAGAATGCGGTGGAGTATTTCGTCTCTTACTACGATTACTACCAACCTGAAGCCTATGTGCCGAGCTCCGATACCTTTATCGAGAAGGATGCCTCGGTTAACGAACATATCGAACAGATGCGGTTGTCCGCCACCAAGGCGTTGCTGGAGCGGCGCGATGTAGTGGTGGTGGCGTCGGTGTCCGCTATTTACGGTCTGGGCGATCCGGACCTTTACCTGAAAATGATGCTGCACCTGACGCAGGGCATGCTGATTGACCAGCGTGCCATTCTGCGGCGGCTGGCGGAGCTACAGTACTCCCGCAACGATCAGGCGTTTGGGCGCGGTACGTTTCGGGTGCGCGGCGAGATCATCGATGTTTTCCCCGCCGAATCCGAAGATATTGCATTGCGGGTCGAGTTGTTCGACGAAGAGGTGGAGCGGTTGTCGCTGTTCGACCCGCTCACCGGCCACATCGTGCAGACGGTGCCGCGTTACACCATTTATCCCAAAACGCATTACGTTACGCCGCGCGAACGTATCCTGCAGGCGATGGAAGAGATCAAGGTCGAGCTGGCAGAGCGGCGTCAGGTATTGCTCGCCAACAATAAATTGCTGGAGGAGCAGCGGCTGGCGCAGCGTACTACCTTCGATCTGGAAATGATGAATGAGCTGGGCTATTGCTCCGGCATTGAAAACTACTCCCGCTTCCTGTCTGGCCGCGGGCCGGGCGAGCCGCCGCCAACGCTGTTCGACTACCTGCCGGCCGATGGTCTGTTGGTGATCGACGAATCCCACGTCACCATCCCGCAACTGGGCGGCATGTACCGTGGCGACCGGGCGCGTAAGGAAACGTTGGTGGAGTACGGGTTTCGCCTGCCGTCGGCGCTGGACAACCGGCCGATGAAATTTGAGGAATTTGAAGCGCTGGCGCCGCAAACCATTTATGTTTCGGCGACGCCGGGCAATTACGAGCTGGAAAAATCCGGCGGCGAGATAATCGATCAGGTAGTGCGGCCGACCGGCCTGTTGGATCCGCAACTGGAAGTGCGCCCGGTGACTACCCAGGTAGACGACTTGTTGTCGGAAATCCGCAAGCGTTCCGCCATCAATGAACGCGTGCTGGTCACCACGTTAACCAAGCGCATGGCGGAAGACTTGACCGAGTATCTGGAGGAACACGGCGAGCGGGTACGCTACCTGCACTCGGATATCGATACCGTAGAGCGGGTGGAGATCATTCGCGATTTGCGCTTGGGCGAGTTCGACGTGTTGGTGGGCATCAACCTGCTGCGTGAAGGGCTGGACATGCCGGAGGTGTCGCTGGTGGCGATTCTGGACGCCGATAAAGAAGGCTTCCTGCGTTCTGAACGCTCGCTGATTCAGACCATCGGCCGTGCGGCGCGTAACCTCAACGGCAAGGCAATTTTGTACGGCGATAAGATTACGCCGTCGATGGAGCGCGCCATCAACGAAACCCAACGTCGTCGCGAGAAACAGCAGGCGTACAACGAGCAACACGGCATCGTGCCGCAGGGTCTGAACAAGAAGATTGGCGATATTCTGCAGATTGGTCAGCCAACCCACGGCCGGGGGAAAGGGCGCGGCAAGAAAGCGGCGGAACCGGCGGCGCAGTATCAGCAACTGTCGCCGAAAGCGCTGGACCAGAAAATCCGCGAGCTGGAAAGCCAGATGCTGGCTCATGCGCAGAATCTGGAGTTCGAAGAAGCCGCCCGTCTGCGCGACGAAATCCACGCGCTGCGCGAGCAGTTTATTGCGGCGTCCTGATGATACAGATGTCGGCGGCGCTGCGCGGATACACGGCCCATACACAGCCCATACACAGAGAGAGGCTGAGTGATGAACAATCCGACGCCTGGCGTGGCCCATACACCGCGACTCAGAAACTGAAACTCAGGCTACGCACAGCCCGAGCGCGTGCACAGCCTGCTCCAGCGCCGCACAGAGTAATGCGCGATCATGATGATGCGGCACATCCTGCGCGCCCAATGGTTGCCGGATAATCAGACGGTCGTTCACGCCCTGAGTATCGGTTCGGGGGGAAACGACGACTGCGTCAATAATACGCCGGTCGATCTTGCTTTCGATAAGTTGCAGCTTCTGCGCCAGCGTCAGACGGGTGGCAATCTGACTCTGCTCGACCCCCAGATTACCGATGTAGACCATCGGCGCGCGCGCATCATGCAACGCCTGCGCCAGATCGGTAAGCAGCAGCGGCGGCATCAGGCTGGTAAGAAAACTGCCGGGGCCTATCAGGATCAAATCTGCGGCGGCAATCGCCGCCAGCGCTTCCTGAGTAGCCGGAGCGGCGGGGTAGAGCATCAGGTCCTGCGGCAGGGCGGCAAGCTGATCTACCGCCACTTCGCCGTATACCGGATTGCCTTGCGTATCAATCGCCATCAGGTCTACCGGTTGTTCCGACATCGGAATCAGCAGCGCATCTACCTTCAACAGATTGCGTATCAGATTGATGGCTTCCAGCGGGCGTACGCTGAGGTGATCCATCGCCTTGAGCATCAAATTGCCGAGATTATGGCCGGACAGTTCGCCATTACCGCTGAAACGGTATTCGAACATGGCCGACGCGACGCTGGGTGTGGTGATCAACTGATTAAGGCAGTTGCGGGTATCGCCCCAGGCGATGCCGCCTTCCGAGCGACGAATTCGCCCGGTGGAGCCGCCATTGTCGGTGGTGGTAACGATGCCGGTCAGCCGCGAGCCGAGAAAGGAGAGCGACGACATAACGCGTCCCAACCCGTGACCGCCACCCAACGCGACCACGCTACCCAGCTCCGCCAACGTGCGATTGCCCATAAATGCCCTTATATACCGGTTATCTACCTTAAAAAGTAGCGGATATATAGCACACCTCTGAGTAAGGCCGCAGCACTAACAGAAAATTTCAACGCTTTTTGTCCGCCGGACGCGATCGGTTGGGTGCCGCATCCGCATTGACGGGGCGTACCCCACCAGGAGTAGGAGATATACGTCGTCCTATGACGCAGGTCAGAAAAGTTGAACGAATTTCCGCTATCCTACGGGTGGAAATAGTGAATAAAATCCGCTATATACAAGTTTATATACCGCATTTCCAGTGACGGAAAGCTTGGTTTGGCGATAGACTTCATGAAGTAATCACGGTTGTCCGACATCGGCGCTCGATGCCGGGTAATCAAACTCCTAGCCCCGGAGCCTACGTTCGCGTGTCAGCGCGGATAGGGTTCTCTGGCCGTGACCTGCGGGTCACCAGGGTGCAGGGTAGAAATGCCCGCATCTCCCGTATTTGGAAAGGTGTTTATGGTGAGTCAACTGACCGATGCGTTTGCGCGCAAGTTTTACTATTTGCGTCTGTCGATAACGGATGTCTGTAATTTTCGCTGTACTTATTGTCTGCCGGACGGCTACCAGCCCAATGGCGCGACCCCTCATCGTTTTCTGTCGTTAAGTGAAATCCGCCGTATTGGTCGGGCATTCGCCGATCTGGGCACGGAAAAGGTGCGCCTGACCGGCGGCGAGCCGTCTTTACGGCGCGATTTCGTCGATATTATTGCCGCCATCCGCGAAAATCCGGCCATCCGCACGCTGGCGGTCACCACCAACGGTTACCGGCTGGCGCGGGATGTGGCGAGCTGGCGCGAAGCCGGGCTGACCGCCCTTAACGTCAGCGTCGACAGCCTGGATCCCCGTCAGTTTCATGCCATTACCGGGCAGGACAAATTTCGTCAGGTGATGGACGGCATCGATGCCGCCTTCGCCAACGGGTTCCGCCGGGTGAAAGTCAACACCGTGCTGATGCGCGATGTCAACGACAGTAGCCTGCACACCTTTCTCGAGTGGATCCGCACCCGGCCGATTCAACTGCGTTTTATTGAACTGATGGAAACCGGTGAAGGGCGGGAGATGTTTCGTCGCCACCATGTTTCCGGCCAGGTGATCCGCGAGCGTCTGTTGCAGCAAGGCTGGCAGCAGCAGGTTCGTGAACGCAGCGACGGCCCGGCGCAGGTGTTCTCGCACCCGGATTATCAGGGTGAGGTGGGGTTGATCATGCCGTATGAAAAAGACTTTTGTCAGAGCTGTAACCGGCTGCGGGTCTCGGCCATCGGCAACCTGCATCTGTGCCTGTTCGGCGAGCAGGGCATTCCGCTGCGTGATTTGCTGACGGATGACGACCAGTTGGACGCGCTGAAATCGCGTATCTCCGGCGGCCTTGGCAGCAAACGACAGGCGCATTTCCTGCATGACGGCAACAGCGGCATTACCCCGAATCTTTCCTTTATCGGCGGCTGAGCAGCCGCACAATACGGTATGACGGAATACCGTTACGGAGTGTTTATGAGTAAGGTCAGCAGCGAATTTATGCCTCTGCGTGTGGCGGTGATGACGATATCCTCCCGCCGTACTGCCGACGACGATACATCCGGCGATTATTTGCGCGAGGCATTGCAGCAGGATGGGCATCATCTGGCGGACAGCGCGATCGTCGGTGAAAACCTGTATCACATTCGTGCGCAGGTTTCCGCCTGGATAGCCCGCGACGATGTGCAGGTGATTCTGATTAACGGCGGCACCGGTTTTACCTCAGGCGATCTGGCGCCGGAAGCTTTGCGGGTGTTGTTCGACCGGGAAATCGAGGGATTTGGCGAACTGTTTCGAATGGTGTCGTACGAAGAGATCGGCACCGCCACCATCCAGTCTCGTGCCATCGCCGGGCTGGCCAACCAGACGGCGATTTTCGCCATGCCCGGCTCGACCAAAGCCTGCCATACCGCCTGGGAACGCATTATCCGCGAGCAACTGGATGCGCGCCAAAAACCCTGTAACCTCTATCCTCATTTGAAAAAGTAAGCAGCTATGGCACAACTGACCCACATTAACGCCGCCGGTGAGGCGGCCATGGTGGATGTTTCCGACAAAGCCGAAACCGTGCGCGAGGCACGTGCCGAAGCCTTTGTGGAAATGGCACCGCAGACTCTGGCTATGATCATCGACGGGCGACACCACAAGGGCGATGTTTTCGCCACGGCCCGCATCGCCGGCATTCAGGCCGCCAAACGTACCTGGGAACTGATTCCGCTATGTCATCCGCTGCTGCTGAGCAAAGTCGCCGTTGAACTGGAGGCCCAGCCGGAATATAACCGGGTGCGCATTGAATCCCTGTGCCGGCTGACCGGCAAGACCGGGGTGGAGATGGAAGCATTGACCGCCGCCTCGGTAGCGGCGCTGACGATTTACGACATGTGCAAAGCGGTGCAGAAGGATATGGTGATAGGCCCGGTGCGGCTACTGGCAAAAAGCGGCGGTAAATCCGGCGATTTTAGGGCGGAGGCATCATGATTACGGTGTTGTTTTTTGCGCAGGTGCGTGAACTGACCGGCATCGACCGATTATCGTTGCCCGCGGAATACCAGAACGTGGCATCGTTACGACAGGCATTGTGTGAGCGCGGCGACCGTTGGGCGCTGGCGCTGGAAGACGGCAAACTGCTGGCGGCGGTCAATCAGTCGCTGGTGACGATGACGCATCCGTTGACGGATGGCGACGAAGTGGCGTTTTTCCCGCCGGTCACCGGAGGCTGAGCGATGGAAACGCGCATTCGGGTAGGGCAGGAACCGTTCAGCGTCGGCGACGAGTACGCCTGGCTGGCGACCAGCGATACGGACGGCGCCGTGGTGACGTTCACCGGCAAAGTGCGTAATCACAATCTGGGCGATCACGTCAGCGCACTGACGCTGGAGCATTATCCGGGCATGACCGAAAAGGCATTGGCAGAGATTGTCGATGAAGCGCGGCAGCGCTGGCCGATTCAGCGGGTAAGCCTGATTCATCGTGTAGGCGCACTGTTCCCCGGCGACGAGATCGTCTTTGTCGGCGTCAGTGGCGCCCACCGCCAGGCATCGTTCGATGCGGCGCAATTCATCATGGATTACCTCAAGACGCGCGCACCATTCTGGAAGCGGGAAGCGACGTCGGATGGCGACCGTTGGGTCGATGCCCGCGACAGCGATCGACAGGCGGCAGATCGTTGGTCATAGCCGATAGCGGCGGATTGATTGTCGCCGCTACATGATTTTTGCCGAAATGATTTCATCACCAGAAAAAAAACGATAAAAAGCAGCGAATTATAAAATTTGCATTAAAATAGTGTTAAGGAAATAATTAATAAGAATCATTTTTATTTCCATTTTAATGCAACGATAATGAACCGCGGTAACTTTCCGCCTGATTCGCTTTTATTGTCATACAGTTAATTGCCATACAGTGAAAAGGATAATGGTATGAAACGGCGTATAGCTTCTCTGTTCCCCGCCACGTTGCTGGCGTCTTCCCTGATGATGGGGTTCTCCTTCGGCGCACAGGCGGAGGAGTCAGGTATCGTGATTTACAACGCACAGCACGAAAATCTGGTGAAATCCTGGGTGGAAGGTTTTACTCAGGATACCGGTATCAAAGTCACGCTGCGTAATGGCGGCGACAGCGAATTGGGCAACCAACTGGTGCAGGAAGGTAATGCCTCGCCGGCCGACGTGTTTTTGACGGAAAACTCGCCGTCGATGGTGCTGGTGGATAACGCCAATCTGTTCGCGCCGCTGGATGCCGGCACGCTGGCGCAAGTGGAGCCGCAGTATCGTCCGTCCCACGGTCGCTGGGTAGGCATTGCCGCGCGCTCGACGGTCTTTGTCTACAACCCGGAAAAACTGACCGAGGCGCAGTTGCCGGCGTCACTGATGGACCTGGCCAAACCGGAATGGAAAGGCCGTTGGGCGGCTTCTCCGTCGGGTGCTGATTTCCAGGCGATCGTCAGCGCGATGCTGGAGCTGAAAGGCGAGAAAGCGACGCTGGAATGGTTGAAAGCCATGAAAGCCAACTTCACGGCGTATAAAGGCAACAGCACGGTGATGAAAGCCGTGAACGCCGGCCAGATCGATAGCGGCGTCATCTATCACTACTACCCGTTCGTTGACGGCGCCAAAACCGGCGAAAACAGCAAAAACGTCCGTCTGTACTACTTCAAACATCAGGATCCGGGCGCGTTCGTCAGTATCTCCGGCGGCGGCGTGCTGGCTTCCAGTAAGCATAAAGAACAGGCTCAGGCGTTCATCAAGTGGATCACCGGCAAAAAAGGCCAGGAAGTGCTGCGCACCAACACCGCGTTTGAATACGCCGTGGGCGTGAATGCCGAATCCAACCCGAAACTGGAACCGCTGAAAGACTTGCAGGCGCCGAAAGTGGATGCCGCCAAACTCAACGGCAAGAAAGTGGTTGAGCTGATGACCGAAGCAGGTCTGCTGTAATGTGTCAGTGCAGGGCGGGAGTCCAATAAGACAGATGGCCGATGTGGAATGGAAAGTCGCCGGCGTCGGCGTGCCCCAACCGGTGCGACCGGGGGCGCGGCCGTACCGGATAGCCGGCGGCGGCATGGCGCTGATGGCGTTGCTGTTGTCGTTGCTGGCGTTGTTGCCGCTGGGCTTTGTGGTGGGCATTACCCTCGATACCGGTTGGGACACGGTAAAAACGCTGGTGTTCCGGCCCCGGGTCGGGGAACTGTTGCTCAATACGGTATTGCTGGTGGCGGTGACGTTGCCGCTCTGCACGCTGCTCGGGGTGGCGCTGGCCTGGCTGACCGAGCGCACGACGTTGCCGGGTCGCCGGGTGTGGTCGCTACTGTTGACCGCGCCGCTGGCGGTGCCGGCCTTTGTCCAGAGTTACGCCTGGATTAGCCTGTTGCCCGGCATGAATGGCCTGGCGGCAGGCGTGTTCCTGTCGGTTCTCGCGTATTTCCCGTTTATTTATCTGCCGGCGGCGGCGGTGCTGCGCCGGCTTGATCCCAGCCTGGAAGATGTCGCGACCTCGCTGGGCGCCAGGCCCTGGCGCGTCTTTTTTCGTGTGGTGCTGCCGCAATTGCGGCTGGCGGTATGGGGCGGTTCGCTGCTGATTGCGCTGCATTTGCTGGCGGAATACGGCTTGTACGCCATGATTCGCTTCGACACCTTCACCACCGCGATTTTCGAACAGTTCCAGTCTACCTTTAACGGCCTGGCGGCAAACATGCTGGCGGGCGTGCTGGTGTTGTGCTGTATGGGGTTGTTGTTGCTGGAAGCGCTGACCCGCGGACGCGCGCGCTATGCCCGCGTCGGTTCCGGCAGCGCCCGCAGCCAGACGCCCTGGCGGCTGTCGCCGGTGGCTGGCTTCGCTTACGTGTTGTTGCCGCTGGCGTTAACCGTGCTGGCGCTGGGCGTGCCGTTGATGACGCTCACCCGCTGGCTGTGGCTGGGCGGCATGGACGTGTGGCGTAATGACGAGTTGTGGCCCGCGCTGCGCCAGACATTGTGGCTGGGTATCAGCGGTGCAGTGTTGGTAACGCTGTGCGCGTTTCCGATGGCCTGGCTGTCGGTGCGTTATCCGTCACGGTTGTATCGTCTGCTGGAGGGATGCAATTACATTACCAGCGCGTTGCCGGGTATTGTGGTGGCGCTGGCGCTGGTCACGGTGACCATTCATACTCTGCGGCCGCTGTATCAAACCGAATTCACCCTGTTGCTGGCCTATGTGCTGATGTTTATGCCGCGTGCATTGATCAACCTGCGCGCCGGTATTGCGCAGGCGCCGGTAGAACTGGAAAACGTTGCACGCAGCCTGGGGTGTTCGCCCGGTCAGGCGCTGTGGCGCATCACGTTGCGGCTGGCGGCGCCGGGCGCAGCAGCCGGCGCGGCGCTGGTGTTTCTTGCCGTTACCAACGAATTGACCGCCACGCTGTTGCTGGCGCCCAACGGCACCCGCACGCTGGCGACCGGCTTTTGGGCATTGACCAGTGAAATCGACTATATGGCGGCCGCGCCTTACGCGCTGATTATGGTGGTGCTGTCGCTTCCGCTGACCTGGTTGCTCTATTCTCAATCGAAACGTACGGCAGGTTTATGAATACGCTTGAACTTTATGGCATCGGCAAATCTTTTAACGCCGTTAAGGTGCTGGACGGCATTGACTTGCAGGTGGCGCCGGGCAGCCGTACCGCCATTGTCGGCCCCTCCGGTTCCGGTAAAACCACGTTGTTGCGTATCATCGCCGGCTTTGAAGCGCCGGATTGCGGCACGGTGCGTCTGCAAACGCGCGTCGTGGCGGATGCGACCCAATGGGTGCCGGCCCACCAGCGCGGTATCGGCTTTGTGCCGCAGGACGGCGCGCTGTTTCCGCATTTTACCGTGGCGCAGAACATCGGTTTTGGGCTTGATGGCAGTAAGCAAGATAAACAGCGACGCATTGATGAATTGATGGCGATGGTATCGCTCGATTCGCGACTGGCGGCGCTGTGGCCGCATGAGTTGTCCGGCGGCCAGCAACAGCGGGTGGCGCTGGCGCGTGCGTTGTCTCAGCGCCCGGCGTTGATGCTGCTGGATGAACCGTTTTCTGCGTTGGATACCGGCCTGCGCGCCGCTACCCGTCAGGCGGTATCCTCGCTGTTGGCGGAGGCGGGCGTCGCGTCGATTCTGGTGACCCACGATCAGGCTGAAGCGCTGTCGTTTGCCGATCAGGTCGCGGTAATGCGGCAGGGGCGGCTGGTGCAAGTGGGGTCGCCACAGTCGCTGTATTTGCGCCCGGTGGATGAAGGAACCGCCGCGTTTCTCGGCGATACGCTGGTGCTGTCGGCACAACTGAAAGGCGGCCGCGCCGCGTGTGCGCTGGGCGACATCGCGGTTGACGATAATCAATCTGCCAGCGCGGCGCGGATCATGCTGCGACCGGAGCAGATTCAGGTCACGTTGGCCGAGCCGTCGGCCACACCGCAGGCGGTGGTGGCGAATATTGAGTTTGCCGGCTTCGTGTCCACACTGCGCTTGCGGATGGCGAACAGCCAGCAGGTGATCGAACTAAAAAGCGTCAGCCGGGAAGATATCGTCGTGGGTTGCGGCGTCAATCTGTCGGTAGTGGGGCAAGCGCATCGGCTGGACTGAATGCCGTTTCATGGCATCGGCGTCCTGCCGATGTCATGCCACCTTGCGATGACCGTTGAGGAAGTGTTACCCGCCGCCCGCGGCATTTTGTGTTAAGCTGAAAGACAGGTGGGCGCAAGCCTGTTCTGTTTCACTTTATGCAAAGGTTCCATCATGGATCGATTTCCACGTTCTAACGGTTCCATCGTTCAACAGGCCAGTACCGGTCTGCAAACCTATATGGCGCAGGTCTATGGCTGGATGACCTGCGGTTTGCTGCTGACGGCGTTCGTCTCCTGGTATGCCGCCCATACCCCGGCGGTGTTGCAACTGGTGTTCTCCAGCAAAATTACCTTTTACGGACTGGTGATCGCCCAACTTGGGCTGGTGTTTGTGCTGTCCGGTATGGTGCATCGTCTGAGCGGCGGCGTTGCCACCACGCTGTTCATGTTGTATTCGGCGCTAACCGGCCTGACGCTATCCAGCATTTTCATCGTCTATTCCGGCGAATCCATCGCCAGCACCTTTGTGATTACCGCCGGGATGTTCGGCGCGATGAGCCTGTATGGCTATGTCACTAAACGCGACCTGACCGGTATGGGCAGCATGCTGTTTATGGCGTTGATTGGCATCTTGCTGGCGACCCTGGTGAACTTCTGGCTGAAGAGCGAAGGGTTGCAGCTCGCTATTACCTACATCGGTGTGCTGGTGTTTGTCGGCCTGACGGCGTACGACACGCAGAAGCTGAAAAACATCGGCGAAGCGCTGTCGGTGGATGATCGGGATAATTTCCGCAAGTACTCGATCATGGGCGCATTGACCCTGTATCTCGACTTCATCAACCTGTTCCTGATGCTGCTGCGCATTTTTGGCAGCCGTCGTTGAGTATTGATGTTGATAAATAAGTAAAAACGGAGCCAACTGGCTCCGTTTGTTTTTGTTATTTTCTGTTGTCATCCGCCGGTCCCACCTGCGTTAGTTGCGGACTGTGCGCCGGCAGCCAGCCGACCAGCGACGGGAAACGCTTCAGGAAATGGAACACCACCATCCCTTTGAGTACCTGCCAGTATGAGCGTTTCGGCAGTTGCGAGGGGTCAACCTGCACGCAGTCTTCGCGGATAAGCTGGTGCAGATTGTCCTGCAACTGTTGATTGAAGTCCCGGTCGTTGATAAACAGATTAGCTTCCAGGTTGAGCGCCAGGCTGAGCGGGTCCAGATTGCTGGAGCCGACGGTGGTCCAGTAGTCATCCTGCAACGCGACCTTGCCGTGCAGCGGCTGGCGGCGGTACTCATAAATATCCACCCCGGCGTTCACCAGCCAGGGGTAAAGCAACCGGGCGCCGATCAGAACGATCGGCATGTCCGGTTGCCCCTGAATGATCAGCCGTACCCGCACATCCCGCCGCGCGGCTTTGCGCATCGCCCGTAATAACCGGTAGCCGGGAAAGAAATAGGCGTTGGCGATAATCACTTCACGTGTGGCCCGCCGCAGCATTTGCAGGTATTGGCGCTCGATGTCGCGGCGGTGCAGGCCGTTGTCGCGCCAGACGAAGAGCGCCTGCGCATTACCGGGATGCAGGTTGCGAGTCGCGCGACGAAAACGCTGTCGCCACCAGATACGCGGTTCTTCATCATGGGCCAGCGCCGCCAGTACAAAGCGGTAGATATCGTCCACCACCGGGCCGCGCACTTTCACCGCGTAATCCTGTTTGGCTTGTGGACCGTAATCGCTCAGGTGATCAGCGGAATAATTGATGCCGCCTATCCAGGCGGTGTGGCCGTCTACCACCACTATCTTGCGGTGCAACCGGCGAAAGAGGTTGGTGCGCATCAGGCCGAACAGACGGCGGCGAGGATCGTAAAAATGAAAACGCACCCCGGCTTCGATCATCGGTGCCAGAAAATCGGGCGACAGGTCGTGCGAACCGTAACCGTCGGCGGTGGCATCGATACTGACGCCACGCCGGGCTGCTGCAATCAGTACCTCCCGCAGCGCGTAGCCGACTTTATCTTCAAACCAGATAAAGGTCTCCAGCACCACCCGGTTGCGGGCTTGCCGGATGGCGTCAAACACACTGGGGTAGTATTCGTCGCCATTTACCAGCAGGTCGATCTGGTTGCCGTCGCGCCATTCGGTTTTCACAAATGTATCTCCACGGCCAGCGGCGCATGATCGGACAGGTGCGACCAGGGTTTGCTCGGCAGCAATCGGGGGACGCTAGTGCGGGCATTGCGCACGTAGATACGGTCAAGCCGCAATAGCGGGAAACGGGCCGGAAAGGTCCGTGCCGGTTTACCCAGATGTTGGCTGAACACCTCTTCGAGACCGGCGCGGCGTTTTAACAGGGCGCAGGCTTTCATTTGCCAGTCGTTGAAATCGCCGGCAACCACCAGCGGCGCATCGGCAGGCAGGGTGTCGAGAAGGTCGCACAACAGCGCCAATTGCTGCCGCCGGTGCGACGCGGTAAGCCCCATGTGCACGCACACCACGTGGATGTGCAAATCCCGGTTGGGCACTTTCAGTACGCAGTGCAGGATACCGCGTCGGGCCTTGTCGGATACCGATACATCCAGATTGCGATAGCTAAAAATCGGGAAGTGCGACAGCACCGCGTTACCGTGTTCGCCTTCCGGGTAGACTGCGTTGCGCCCGTAGGCATAATCGTTCCACATGGTTTCGGCCAAAAATTCGTAGTGCGGGGTATCCGGCCAGTGCTCCACCTGTAGCGGGTGCGTAGAGTGACGACCCAGTACCTCTTGCAGGCAGACGATATCCGCGGAGACCGATCGTACGGCCTCACGCAGTTCCGGCAGGATGAAGCGGCGATTCAGTGCGCTGAACCCTTTGTGGGTATTAATGGTCAGCACAGTAAACGAAAAACCCAACGACGGTTGCGAGATGGTATCCATTGTTTTCCCTCGTACCCAAGTAACTGAAATCAGTGTAGTCAGTGTTTGGCAAGACGTCGCTGACGTCGGGTTACAGCCCAACCCGGCAAGGCTAACCTATCTTGCGTCGAAACAGAGCGTAAGCCGCGCTGCCGGTGGTGGCGGTGATCGTCAGCAACGGCCATATACCATGCCAGATAACCGCCAGGCTGGCGTTTTTGAGATAGATCTGTTTGGTGATATCAGTGAAATGGCGTACCGGGTTAACCCAGGTAAGTTGTTGCAGCCACAACGGCATATTTTCAACCGGCGACACATACCCGGAGAGCAGAATAGCCGGCATCACGAAGACAAATACGCCGATAAAAGCCTGCTGTTGCGTAGCGCAGAGCGCAGAAATCAGCAGCCCGAATCCTACCAGCGATAACCCGTACACCAGTATGCAGAGGTAGAACAGCAGCAGCGAACCGGAAAAGGGGATACGGTAAGCCAGAATCCCGGCCGCCAGCACGATGCTGGCCTGAACGGTGGCGACAATCAGCGCCGGGACCGCCTTGCCGACAAAGATCTGCCCGGTAGACAGCGGTGACACCAGCAATTGTTCCAGCGTGCCCTGTTCCCGTTCGCGCGCCACCGACAGGGCGGTGACGATCAACACGCCGATGGTGGTGATCAGCGCCACCAGCGACGGCACCACGAACCATTTGTAGTCCAGATTGGGGTTATACCAGTGGCGAATCACCAACTCGCTCTGGTGCGTCAGTGTCGGGTCGTCGGCCGGTTCCCGTAGGTCGGCCCGTTCCCGTAGATAGTCCTGCACTATCTGCTGGATATAACGGGCGGCGATCTGGGCGCTGTTGGAGTGGCGTCCGTCGAGCAAAAGCTGGATGCTGGTCGGTACGCCGCTGGCTAACTGGCGGGAAAAGTCAGGGGGGAAACGCGCCAGCAGCAGCGCTTGCTGGTTATCAATCGCGGGTGCGATGTCCTGTGGGCTGTGCAGCATGATGACGCGGGAGAATGCACTGGCGCCGGCGAAACGCTGCGTCAGTTCCACCGCGGCCGGGCCATTGTCTTCGCTGTAAATGGCAAGCGTAGCGTCGGTGACGTCCAGCGTGGCGGCGAACGGGAACAGCAGCACCTGCAACAGCACCGGCAGCACCAAAATGGCGCGCGTCTGCGGCTCACGCAGCAATGACTGAAGCTCTTTGCGGATTAGCGTCCACACGCGATGTAACATGGCTTCTCTCCCTCGGCATACCAACGGTAATGTGGCACTGACCAACCTCATGATTGACCTAATCGAGCCGGCGCCGGGTTTTCCAGGCGGTCAGGCCGATGAAAAACACCGCCGACGTCATCAGAAACAACAGGTTCATCAGCAACACGCTGCCGATGTTCCCGGCCAGGAACAGGGTTTGCAGCGTGCTGACGAAATAGCGGGCGGGGATCAGGTACGACACCGCCTGTACCAACACTGGCATACTGTGAATTTCAAAGATAAACCCGGACAGCATCACCGCCGGCAGAAACGCGGCGTTGAGCGCCACCATCGCTGCGTTGAACTGATTGCGGGTCAGGGTCGAAATCAGTAACCCCATACCCAGCGTACTGGCGAGAAACAGGCTGCTCATGCCGAACAGTAGCCATAGCGAGCCGCGATACGGCACCCCCAGCACCAATACCGCCACTACCACGCACAGCACCATGGCGATCATCCCCAACACATAATAAGGGAGCAATTTGGTGAGCAGCAGTTCGGTGCGGGTGACCTGCGTCGACAGCAGTGCCTCCATGGTGCCTCGTTCCCACTCGCGGGCGATCACCAGTGAGGTCAGGATGGCGCCGATCACGGTCATGATGATGGTGATAGCGCCGGGAATAATGAAATGGCGGCTGATGGCGGCGGCATTGAACCAGTAGCGGGTCTGTATTTCGATCAGCGCCTGATAACGGCTGCCGTGGTCCTGCGCGTACTGTTGTTGCCAGAGCTGCCACACCCCCTGAGCGTACCCCTGCACGAACTGCGCGGTATTGGGTTCGCTGCCGTCGGTGATCACCTGAATCGGCGCGCGATCCTGCGGGTGCGCCAGCCGGGTGGCGAAATCGGCCGGGATGATGAGAAGCCCGCGAATTTGCCCGGCTTGCATCTGTTCGATCAGCGCCGGGCGGTTATCGCTGAGGGTAACGGCCAGATACGGCGATCCGGTAAAGGCGCGCGCCAGACTGTCGGCCTCGGCGCTGTGTTGCTCCATCAGCACGCCGACGTTCAGGCGGCTGGAGTCAAGATTGATGCCGTAGCCGAAAATAAACAGCAGCAATAATGGGATGACAAACGCGATTAACGCGCTGCTGGGGTCGCGCAGGATCTGCCGGGTTTCCTTCAGACACAGGGCGCGCAGCCGTCGCCAGGAAAAGCGACGATCGTCAATGTACCGCGGCATCCGGCGCCTCCTGATCATACGCCTGTACCAGAGCAATAAACGCCTGTTCCATGGTAGGGTCCGGCATGTCGTCGCAAGCCGCCTGTCGCTTGAGATCGTCCGGCGTGCCGCTGGCGATAAGCCGCCCGCGATACACCAATCCGATACGGTCGCAGTATTCGGCTTCGTCCATAAAATGGGTGGTGACCATAATTGTTACCCCTTTGTCCACCATGCCGTTAATGTGCTGCCAGAACTCCCGACGGGTAAACGGATCGACGCCGGAGGTGGGTTCGTCAAGAAACAGGATGTCCGGTTCGTGCATCAACGCACAGGCCAGCGCCAGGCGCTGGCGAAAACCCAGCGGCAGCGCATCCGGCGTTTGCCGGAAAATAGGGTGGAGGTTGAATGCCTGCGCCATGCTGTTCACTTTATCCAGTTGGTGCTGACCGCGCAGGCCGTAAACACCGGAAAAAAAGCGCAGGTTCTGTTCCACGGTCAGGTTGCCGTACAGCGAAAACTTCTGCGCCATATACCCCAAATGCTGGCGCGCCCGTCCGGAGCGGGTCTTGAGATCCATACCCAGTACCAGCGCCTGACCGTCGGTCGGCGTCAGCAGGCCGCACATCATACGAAAGGTGGTGGATTTGCCGGCGCCGTTCGGCCCCAGCAGACCGAAGATTTCACCGCGACGCACCTGAAAATTCACCCGGTCGGTGGCAGCGAAATCGCCGAATTTTTTCGTCAGATTGCGGGCTTCGATCACCGTTTCCCCACGGTGCGTATCCAGTTGCGGCAGGATAGCCGTCAGCGACGAGGTCGCGCCGGGGCCGCCGCCCAGCAGGTCGATGAACGCATCTTCAAAACGCGGCGCGGTATTTTGCACGCTGTCCGGCGGCAGGCCGAGCGTGTGCAGCAGCGCATTACTGTCCGCCTGCGGTTTCAGGATCAACCGCACATAGCGCCCCTGAATGACGCCGTCGCTCACCTGCGGTTGACGCAACGCCTGTTGCAGCAGGCGGCGATGATTGCTGCCCGGCTGGTCGAGCAAGAGACAACGACCCGCCATCTGTTGCGTCAGGTCGGCGGGCGCTCCCCGATAGAGCAATTCCCCCTCGTTGAGCAGCAGCACGTCGCGGCACTGTTCCGCTTCGTCCAGATAGGAGGTGCTCCAGAGTATCAACATGCCGTCGTCCGCCAGTTCGTGCACCATGCGCCACAACTCGCGGCGCGATATCGGGTCGACGCCGACGCCCGGCTCATCCAGCAGCAGCACACTGGGTTGACCCAGCAGAGTGCAGGCCAGCCCCAGTTTTTGTTTCATGCCGCCGGAGAGTTTGCCCGCCAGCCGGGTCGTGAAGCGGGTGAGGTCGGTAAACTGCAATAGCCGCTCAAAGGTGGCGCGCCGGGTATCGCCGGTAATGCCGCGCAAGTCGGCGTACAGCGTCAGGTTTTCCATTACCGTGAGGTCTTCGTACAGCCCGAATTTCTGCGGCATATAACCCAGCCGGGCGTGTAGCTGACGGTCATCGGCTATCGGGTCGAGCCCCATCACCCGGATGGTGCCGGCGCTGGGCGTCAGCAATCCGGCCAGCATCCGCATCAACGTGGTTTTGCCGGCGCCGTCCGGCCCGACCAGTCCGGTAACCGCACCGGCACGAATCTCGGCACTCAGCTTGGCCAGCGCCGGCTTCTCCAGACCGGCGAAGCGTTTTTCCAGCGCATCGAAGCGGATCAGCGGCGGGTCATTGGTCATGGCGCGCCCGGTTCTGCACCAGCGTGAGGGTCACCGGCATGCCCTGACGCAGACCGTCGTCCGCGTCATTCACGATAATGCGTAACCGGTAGACCAGGTCGGTGCGTAATTCGGTGGTTTCGACGTTTTTCGGCGTAAATTCGGCGCTGGGCGATACGAAGCCGATTTTGCCGTGGTAGGGGTGATCCGGACGGCTGTCGGTGTAAATCAGCACGTCGCGTCCGGGGGCGGCGCGGCCAAGTTGCGTTTCGCCGACGTAGGCGCGAATCCATACCGGTTGCGTCAACGACAAGGTGAATACGGTGCTGCCGGCGTTCAACATGCTGCCGACTTCGGCCGCCCGGGTCAGGATCACGCCGGGAGACGGCGCATACAGGTACGTATCCTGCAAATTCAGTTGCGCCTGCGCTTCGGCGGCTTGTGCCTGCGCCAGTGCGGCTTCGGCGGCGGCGATTTCCTGCGGGCGATTGCCGCGCTCATACTGGTTCAGTTTTTGTCGCGCCGCCTGCAGCGTCGCCTGCGCCTGAGTGCGCGTGGAGCGAGCGTCTTCCAGTGCGTTGGCGGCGAGGGTTCGCTGCTTCCACAGGCTGAGCTGGCGCTGGTAGAAACTGTTGGCGTAATCGTAAGCGGCCTGCGCGTGTTCCAGTTGCGAACGCACCTGGGCGATTTCTTCGCTGCGGTAGCCTTCCCGCAACAGCGCCAGTTGCGCCTGCGCGCTGGCGACATTGGCTTTCGCCTGTTGCAGCGCGTTTTGCAACGGCGTGCTATCCAGCCGGGCTAACCGTTGTCCAGGCTGGACGGCATCCCCTTCATCCACATTCAAACCCGCCAGCCGTCCACCCACCCGAAATCCCAGATTGACGCTGCGGATATCCACGTTGCCGTACAGCGTTAACGGTGTAGCCTGCTGATGACGCTGTTGCATCAGGCCGTAGCCGGCGGCAGCGATAGCGATGACCGCCAGCACCAGCCATGACCCTGTTTTCTTGTTCATAACGCTCCCGATGTGCCTGTGCGCCCTACTCTTAACGGCTGATGCCATGATTGCCGAACCCGCATAGACGACGGCCTCACTGTAAGAATAATTGCTCATTCGTCAGATTGCCGCGTTCTGCCCGACGGCAGGCGGATTTCACACGGCTATCCGCCGGCATTGCAGTAGTAGATGATCGCGCTTTTTAATCAGTAACTGATTGATATCCATACAGAGCAAAATCATTTTGCGCAGAATGCGGAGGATAAAATGTGATCGACAGATAAAAATTCCTCAAACAAGCGAGTTTCTGTTACAATTGCGCGCAGTCATGCACCGTAGTTTGTGCCCATTCATCTGGAGTCAGCGTTGTGCGGCCTTGTATGCCGGAGCGGCGCAGAACCCATCTGTCATCACCCTAAAAACTGCACCGGTCAATATCGGGTAGGGTGAATCTGGAGTTGTTCTCGTTATGTCTTTTGAATCTCTCGGTCTGAGTGCCGATATTTTGCGCGCTGTGGAAGAGCAGGGCTACCGTGAGCCGACGCCGGTTCAGCGTCAGGCAATTCCGGTCGTGCTGGAAGGGCGCGACCTGATGGCCAGCGCCCAGACCGGCACCGGCAAAACCGCCGGTTTCACCCTGCCGCTGCTGCAATTGCTGAACGAACGCCCGGTGCTGGCGAAAGGCCGCCGTCCGGTGCGGGCGTTGATCCTGACGCCGACCCGTGAACTGGCGGCGCAGATCGGCGAAAACGTGCTGGCGTACAGTAAATACCTGCGTCTGCGTTCGCTGGTGGTGTTCGGCGGCGTCAGCATTAACCCGCAGATGATGAAGCTGCGCAGCGGCGTCGATATTCTGATTGCCACGCCGGGCCGTCTGTTGGATTTGGAACACCAGAATGCGGTCGACCTGTCGCAGGTGGAAATTCTGGTGCTGGATGAAGCCGACCGTATGCTGGATATGGGCTTTATCCACGATATCCGCCGGGTGCTGGCGAAGCTGCCGTCCAAACGGCAGAACCTGCTGTTTTCCGCCACTTTCTCCGACGAGATCAAGGAACTGGCCGGTAAGCTGCTCACCAATCCGGCGTCGGTGGAAGTGGTGCGCCGCAACACCCCGTCCGAGCTGGTGACCCAGCACGTGCATCTTGTGGACAAGAAACGTAAGCGTGAACTGTTGTCGCATCTGATCGGCAAACACGACTGGCGGCAAGTGCTGGTGTTTACCCGTACCAAGCACGGCGCCAACCATCTGGCGGAGCAACTGAACAAAGACGGTATCACCGCCGCCGCTATCCACGGCAACAAGAGCCAGGGGGCACGTACCCGTGCGCTGGCGAATTTCAAAGACGGCGACATCCGTGTGCTGGTGGCGACCGATATCGCTGCCCGCGGGCTGGATATCGACCAGTTGCCGCATGTAGTGAACTACGAGCTGCCGAATGTGCCGGAAGATTATGTGCACCGTATCGGCCGTACCGGCCGGGCGGCCTCGACTGGCGAGGCATTGTCGCTGGTGTGCGTTGATGAACACAAACTGCTGCGCGACATTGAACGCCTGCTGAAGCGGGAAATCCCGCGGATGGAGATTCCGGGTTACGAGCCGGACCCGACTATCAAGGCCGAACCGATCCAGAATGGCCGGCAGGGTGGTCGCGGCGGCGGTGCGCCGCGTCAGGGCGATCGTCCGCAAGGCGAACGTGCATCCGGGCGGGCGCAGGGCGACCGTTCCCATCAGCCGCGTCGTGACGGCACCGCTCGCCCGGCCGGACAACGCCCGGAAGGGCAATCCGCCCGCCGCCGCCCGCCGCGTAAAC
This sequence comes from Dickeya chrysanthemi NCPPB 402, assembly GCF_000406105.1. NCBI lineage: Bacteria > Pseudomonadati > Pseudomonadota > Gammaproteobacteria > Enterobacterales > Pectobacteriaceae > Dickeya > Dickeya chrysanthemi. The sequence continues at coordinate 1,831,506 of NZ_CM001974.1, forward strand.
CGGCTGGCGGCCAGTAATATCCTATAGCGCTGCTTTCGCCTCCGGTTGCGGCCGGGGGCGATAAAACATCACCGCATTACCTGCCAGAATCAATACTAATCCCAGCACGGCGTTAACTCGCCATACATACCCTTCGAACAGGGTGGAGACGGAAAGCGCAACCAACGGGAACAGTAGGGTAGCGTAGGCTGCCTGGCTGGCACCGATACGCCCAACCAGCGCGAAGTAGGCACCAAAACCGACAACCGAACCGAACAGCGACAGGTAAAACAGCGAACCGAGATAGCGCAGCGAGAATTCCGGCGTGAAGCGGTAGTCTAACAGCCATGCGATGAGGCCCATCACTAACGCACTGTATAGCATACCCCAACTGTTGGTGGTCATGATGTCGCGTCCCATACGTTGATGCTGGGTGCTGATCATGTTGCCGAGAGAAAAGCCGTAGGTGCCAAGCAAGCTCAGGCCGACTCCCCACAATAACTGTGGGCTGCTGCTCAGTTGCAGCAGGTCATGCCAGAATAGCAGGAGGATGCCAGCCAGCCCCAGCGGCGCGGCCAGCATCACATTACGGCTGAGACGGGAGCCGAAGAATAGCCGGCTGTTGAAGGCATTAAACAGGACCGCCATCGAAAAAATCACCGATTCCAGCCCGCTGGGGATCCAGGCGGCGGCATGGTAAAAGCAGAAGAAATTGAGGCCGAAGACGGTGGCCCCTTGCGCCATACACAGCAGATGCGCCCGGCCGCTTAAGGGACGCAGGCGTCGGGTCAGGATCAAAAACGCCATTAACAACGTCGAAGCAATGGTAAAACGCCAGAAAATCGACACTTCAGGCGGCACACTACCGTGCTGTAGACTGATGGCGATCCAGGTGGTGCCCCAGATCAGTACCACCGTGCAATAAAGCAGGCTATTCATCGTCAGACCCCGCAATAAATTAACAATTATTTGATTTTGAATAAATTAATTGCAAAAGCAATAAATTCCGAAAACAATTAATTCAGTAAACGACAAATAATGAGTATCCGGTATTGGTGGGGCGGCGGCTGTCAGCAGGTTGCGGTGAGTAGCAAAATCCTGCGGTTTTTTATTTTGGGCAGACGAGCGTATCGGCTCGTCGTGATAAGCAATCCATTCATACTTCAGCGGTGGTGGTGAGAGATGGTTATACCCGTCATACTTCAAGTTGCAGGTGCGTTGGCTGCGTTCGTTCACCCGAATCACTTACCTGAGTAAGCTCATCGGGATTTTCTCTCTTGCCGCCTTCCTGCAACTCGAATTATTTTGGGTATACACCTAATGCCTTCAGGCTGTCCATTCACGGTGACGGCGCACTGGAAGCTGATCATTCGCAATGGGTTTTACCGTTGTCAGGTTCGCTTAATATTGATATTTCAGGACAAAGCGCGCAGTTGGCGCGATACTCTCGCGTCAGCAACGAGTGGAGAGAGCAAGGTGGATGGTAAAAAAACCGTAGCGGGCGTAGCGTGCGGCATGGGAGCCGGGGCGCTCTGGGGACTGGTTTTTCTGGCGCCGGAACTGGTGCGCGCGTTTAGTCCGTTGCAAATTGCGATTGGCCGATATAGCGCGTACGGCCTGATTTCGTTGATGTTGCTGGCGCCGCGCTGGCCGTCTCTGGTGCGACGATTAACCCGCCGTGAGTGGATTGCGCTGGGCTGGCTGTCGCTGGCGGGCAACACGCTGTATTACATTTTGCTGTCCAGCGCGGTACAGATGGCGGGCATCGCCATTACGTCGCTGGTGATTGGGTTTATGCCGGTAGTGGTGACGTTGATCGGCAGCCGCGACCGGGGCGCGGTTCCGCTGCGCAGGCTGTTACCGTCGTTGCTGCTGTGCGCGGCCGGCGCACTGTGTATCGGCTGGCAGGCGTTGGGCGCGCCGGCGTCCACTGCGGTGGGGGCTCAGGTCGTCGGCCTGTTGTGCGCGCTGGGCGCGCTGATATCCTGGAGTAGCTTCGCGGTAGGCAACAGCCGCTGGCTGGCGCGTGTGGCGTCGGTCTCGGGCCACGACTGGAATCTCCTGATGGGCATCGTCACCGGCGCACAGTCGCTGATGCTGATTCCTTTGGCTATCCTGCTTAACACCGACGATCACAGCGGTATCGCCTGGGCGCAGTTTGCCGGTGTATCCCTTGGGGTGGCGGTGCTGGCTTCGATGCTCGGCAATCTGTTCTGGAACCAGATGAGCCGCCTGTTGCCGCTTACGCTGGTCGGGCAGATGATTTTGTTTGAAACTCTGTTCGCGCTGATTTACGGCTTTCTGTGGGAGCAACGCCTGCCCACCTATCTGGAAGCCGCCGCGTTTACGCTGGTGGTGTGCAGCGTGATGTCCTGCATCGCGGTACACCGAAAACCCGCACGTCGTGACGATGAAGACCGGTTGACCGTCGCGTCCTGACGGCGATGCGACGGGTCTGTCTCCCGGCGCGGCGGGCTGGCGCAGGCGGAACAGTGGTTACGCCACTGCCGCCGTTCCATCACCGATATCGCGCTGGCCTGCGGGTTCAGCTCCGCCAGTCATTTCAGCCAGCGCTTTCGCGCCGAATACGGCATCACGCCGTCGGCACTACGCCAGCAGTGTTCGGCGTGAAGATTGCTGCGCTGCCAGCAGGCATAGCGTCAACGCGACCTGATACGATTTGACGAACGATGGCACCGGCAGAAACTCAAAGCGTGAATGGAAGTTGTGCGCGCCGGTAAAAAAGTTTGGCGTCAGAATGCCTTTGGCCGATAGCGCCGCGCCGTCGGTACCGCCGCGCATCGGAATCACTTTCGGCACAATCGACAGGGTCTCCATGGCGGCGAACAACAAGTCCAGCGCGCGCCGGTCGTCTCCCAGCGCGTTGCTGATGTTGCCGTAGATATCGGCGATGGCACAACTGACCTGACCGGTTGGGTACTGCGCGGCAATCTGCGCCGCGACGTCGCGTATCTGCTGTTTACGCGCGTCGAATCCGGTCAGATCGAAATCGCGGATCGAGGCTTTCAGCACCGCTTCATTGGCGTTGGCGTGGATATCGTTGAACCAGACATAGCCTTCCCGGCCTTCGGTGTGTTCCGGGGTGTGTTGACGATCAAACCGGCTGATAAAATCGTGCGCCATCAGGACTGGGTTAACCAGCACGCCTTTGGCCGACATCGGGTGGGCGGTGACACCGGTAAAACGGATTTCCGCCGACGCCGCATTAAAATTCTCGTACACCACTTCGCCCAGCTCGCAACAGTCGATGGTGTAGGCGAAATCGACGTCGAAACGCGCCAGATCCAACGCTTTAGCGCCCCGCAGGCCAATTTCTTCATCCGGCACGAACGCCACCACGATATCGCCGTGCGGCTGGTCATCGCGCAGATTTTCCAGCAACGTCATCACCACGGTGACGGCGGCTTTGTTATCCGCTCCCAGCACGCTGCTGCCATCGCTGAAAATAATCTCCTGATCGCGATAGGGCAGAATTTCCGGATGCTCACTGACCCGCAGCCAGATGTCCTGCGCCGGATTAAGACACAGGTCGTCGCCGGTAAAATGCAAGGTTTGCGGGTGAATCTCCGGCGACAGGCCGACATCCACCGTATCAATATGGGTGATGAAGCCGATGCGCGGCGCGGACGGCGTGTTGCCCGGTTTCACCGCGGTGACGGTGGCGTGCTCGTCGCACACAATCTGGCTCAGCCCCAGTGAGCGCAATTCTGCCGCCAACAGGTGAGCCATCGCCATTTGACCCGGCGTGCTCGGCAGCGTGGCGGCAGCGGCGTCGCTTTGGCTGGTGACTGCCAGATAGCGGTAGAAACGCTCGGTCAACTGACGCGCCAGGTTATTGCTCATAGCGGATCCTTATTGGTAAACCCTTCGAAAGATTAGGTATGGTTATTCAAAAATAATCAAAGGCTTCGTTGTACTCAGCGAGCTACCCGGAAGTCAATAAAAAGCGAGGATGGGGATGAAAAACAGATTAGCGCGTATCGCGCTGGCCACGATGACGCTGGCGTTGACGCAGACGGCCTACGCCAAAACGCTGGTGTACTGCTCGGAAGGGTCGCCGGAGAATTTTAATCCGCAACTGTATACCTCCGGCACCAGCGTGGATGCCAGCGCCGTGCCGATTTACAACCGACTGGTGGACTTCAAAGTCGGCACCACCGAGCTGGCGCCGAGTCTGGCTGAAAGTTGGGACATCAGCCCGGACGGTACCCAGTACACCTTTCATCTGCGCAAGGGAGTGAAATTCCATCGCAACGCCCAGTTTGCCCCGAGCCGCGATTTCAACGCCGATGACGTGATTTTCTCTTTTCAACGCCAGCGTGATCCCAATCACCCGTATCACAAGGTATCCGGCGGCACCTATGCCAACTTCGAAAGCCTGTCGTTTCGCAGCCTGATTACCGCCATCGACAAACTGGATGATTACAGCGTGCGTTTTACCCTGAGTCATGCAGAAGCGCCGTTTTTGGCCGATCTGGCGTGGTATTTTGCGTCAATTCTGTCCGCCGAATACGCCGACCAGATGCTGAAAGCCGGCACGCCGGAGAAAGTGGATCTGGAGCCGGTCGGCACCGGCCCGTTCCAACTGGCGCAATATCAGAAAGATTCCCGCATTCTGTATCAGGTGTTTGCGGACTACTGGCAGGGCAAAGCCAAACTGGACCGGCTGGTGTTCAGCATCACGCCGGACGCCTCGGTGCGTTACGCCAAGCTGCGTAAGAACGAATGCCAGGTGATGCCGTTTCCCAACCCGGCTGAGCTGGCGGACATGAAGAGCAACAAAGAGATTACCCTGATGCAGAAAGCCGGTTTGAATATCGGTTTTCTGGCGTTTAATACCCGCAAAGCACCGCTGGATAACCTCAAGGTGCGTCAGGCGCTGACGATGGCGATCAACAAACCGGCGATTATCGAGGCGGTGTTTCAGGGCACCGGTAGCGCGGCTAAAAACCTGCTGCCGCCCGGTGTATGGAGCGCCGCATCCGACCTGAAGGATTACGAATACGATCCGGAAAAAGCGCGGGTGCTGCTGAAAGAAGCCGGGCTGACGGAAGGCACCGTTATCGATCTGTGGGCGATGCCGGTACAGCGGCCGTATAACCCGAACGCACGCCGCATGGCGGAAATGATTCAGGCCGACTGGGCGAACGTGGGGGTGAAAGCCAATATCGTCAGTTACGAGTGGGGCGAATATCTCAAGCGGGTGAAGAGCGGCGAGCATCAGGCGGCGCTGATGGGCTGGACCACCGCCACCGGCGACCCGGATAATTTCTTCGGCCCGCTGTTTACCTGCAATTCCGCCAATGGCGGGTCCAACTCATCCCAATGGTGCTACCCGCCGTTCGATAAGCTAATCACCGACGCACGCGCCGAGCAGGATCACCAGAAACGCGTGGAATTGTATCGTCAGGCGCAGTTCATGATGCATGAGCAGGCGCCGGCGGTGATGATCGCGCACTCGACTATTTTTGAGCCGGTGCGCAATACGGTGACCGGGTATGAAATCGACCCGTTCGGCAAACACATTTTTTATCAGGTCGATATTCGGCAGTAATTGCCGTGCCGGGCGGGAAAGCCGAGGTTTTCCCGCCGGTTATTTTGCCTGTTCCGATCGTGCGGTTTCTCCCATCGACAGTTTCTCCCGCCGACAGTACCATGACCTGCCTTTTTTACGATGAGTCGAGTTATGCGCGTTTTACTGGCCCCGATGGAAGGGGTGCTGGATTCCCTGGTGCGGGAATTGCTCACCGAAGTGAATGATTACGATCTGTGTATCACCGAGTTTTTGCGGGTGGTGGATAGCCGTTTGCCGGTAAAAGCGTTTTATCGCCTGTGCCCGGAGTTGCGCCACGGCAGCCGTACACCGTCCGGCACCCGGGTGCGGGTACAACTGCTCGGCCAGTATCCACAGTGGCTGGCAGAAAATGCCGCCCGGGCGGTGGAGCTGGGGTCCTGGGGCGTCGATCTCAACTGTGGTTGTCCGTCGAAAATGGTGAACGGCAGCGGCGGCGGCGCCACGTTGCTTAAAGACCCTGATTTGATCTACCGGGCTGCCAAAGCGATGCGCGAGGCGGTGCCGTCATCGCTGCCGGTTACGGTAAAAGTGCGCTTAGGCTGGGATTCCGGCGAGCGCCAGTTTGAGATTGCCGATGCGGTAGCGCAGGCGGGAGCCAGCGAGTTGGTGGTGCACGGGCGTACCAAAGAGGACGGCTATCGGGCGGAGCGCATCAACTGGGCGGCGATAGGGGAAATTCGCCAACGCCTGAATATTCCCGTTATCGCCAACGGCGAAATCTGGGACTGGCAAAGCGCACAGGATTGCCTGGCCGTGACCGGTTGTGATGCGATGATGATTGGCCGCGGGGCGCTCAATGTGCCGAATCTGAGCCGGGTGATCAAATATCGCGAGGCGCGTATGCCGTGGCCGAACGTCGTGCAACTGCTGCAAAAGTATGTACGGCTGGAAAAGCAGGGCGACACGGGGCTGTATCACGTAGCACGCATCAAGCAATGGCTGGGTTATCTGCGCAAGGAATATGACGACGCCGGCGAGCTGTTCAGCCGGGTCCGCGCCCTGACGACTTCGGCCGATATTGCCCGGGTGATCGACGGCATCCGCTAAGGGAACGCTTGCTGCGCCATAGCAAGCGTCGTAATGTATTTTCTCAAGATCCGGACGACCACCCGCTGGAGATGTATGTCGGTGATTTGGCGTCCCGGCTGGCGCATTGTCGGTCAGTTCCCTATGCATTGATGACGGTTTATTCGTAAAATCATTCATGAAAAGAAAAGTTACAACAATGTACTCATCTGATCAGTAAAATGGCGGTCAGTGGATTGAATTATTACGCTTTCGTATCTATACATGATTAACGAAAAAATAATGGCTGGTTTTTATCGTTATTATGACCGGTAACACCGGACAGTCAGGCGTTTGGTAAATGAGATTTATTTTGTCAATCAACCATGAGGGAAAATGGAAAATTGGCTTTCTGGTAAGGGATAGATTTTTAAATCCGTTCTCTTTTTAGCATGGTGAACGCACACTGTGCTGTTGTTTGTAGTGCTCATTTCAGCACACCATGCCAATGACGGCTGGTGCAATCCGCGTGTTGGCCCGCAAGGTGATGGTGCGGGCGTTGGTGGGAGCGCCGAAGGCTATTCGCTGAGCGGCTGACCGGCCGGCAATAAATTAGCATGATAGTAATACCTACAATCACAAATATAACACGGCCTGAACGCCTTTTCCGTTTGCGTGTATGCGCGAAATAAAAGACGCCTCAGAGAGAGCCTATAAGCGGAGAAAAAAACGTGCACGAGCATTTTAGAGGGAAATATGAAGTTGAATTGAAATTTCGTATTCAGGATATTATCGCTTTTCGTGAAAGTTTATTTAGTCATCACCCTGAATCATTCGTATTCGAAAATAAGGAACATGATGTTTATTATGATTCGGCGGAAAAGAAACTGGGGCAACAAAATATCAGTATGCTATTACGGCGAATGGCGCCATCCGGGATCAAACTCTGGATAGTGAAAGGGCCGCGCACCGGTTGCTGTGAAGCCGTCAATGTTGAATCATTCGATATGACGGACAGCATGCTGAGAACGCTGGGGTTCCTGCCGATCTTCGAGGTGAATAAAACCCGCAGTATCTACTTTCTCGATCGGTTTCACATCACGCTGGATTATATTGAGTCACTGGGGCATTTCGTGGAAATCTCCTGTACGACGGAGGATGAAGCGGAACTGGATATTCTGGGTGAACATTGCCAGGACTGTGCATTACGGCTGGGGTTACAGATGGACTGCATCGAAACCCGTTCCTATCGGCAATTGCTCGGGTATTAGGCGGTATAGCGCAAGAGAGCGCCGGTGCGGCGCCTGAGGGGGCCGCGAAACCGGCGGCGGGTACATCCGTTATCCAGGGCCGACTGTCAGCCGTTGTCGACACGGCGTGTCATACCGGGTAAACAGTTGTCAAACTTTGTCACAAAGCTTTTGAGACAGGCGGCGTGCACGCTATCCAGCGGCGCATTATAATGCGTCGTTCTTTTTTTTCAGTTAACAGTACACTGTTTAAGCTATTGAATAATGAATAAAAAATTTCGGCTTTCCGTTGTAAGCCTGTTGTTGCTTTCTGCGCCGGTGTGCTTTGCACCGCAGGCCGCCGCCAAAACGTCCGTGACGCAACCGGCGTCGTCCCGTCAGGAGATCGCTTCCGGCAGTGCGATGGTGGTGGATTTACGTAATAACGATGTACTTTATTCCAGCAATCCGGATGTGGTGGTGCCGATTGCTTCGGTAACCAAGCTGATGACCGCCATGGTGGTGCTGGACGCCAATCAGCCGCTGGACGAGCGCATCTCCGTCGATATCAGCCAGGCCAAAGAGATGCAAGGGGTATATTCACGCGTGCGTCTGGGCAGTGAGATCAGTCGCCACGATATGCTGTTGCTGGCGTTGATGTCGTCGGAGAACCGGGCGGCTGCCAGCCTGGCGCATCACTATCGCGGCGGGTATCAGGCGTTTATCGCGGCGATGAACGCCAAAGCCAAAGCGCTGGGTATGACCCATACCCGCTATGTGGAGCCGACCGGGCTGTCAACCAGCAACGTTTCGACGGCGCGTGACCTGACCAAATTGCTGATTGCGTCCAAACAGTATCCGCTGCTGAGCCAGCTCAGTACGTCGCATGAGAAAACCGCTGTGTTTACTCACCCGTCCTACAGCCTGCCGTTTCGTAACACCAACCATTTGATCTACCGCCAGGACTGGAACATCGAACTGACCAAGACCGGGTTTACCAATCAGGCTGGTCACTGTCTGGTGATGCGTACGGTGATCAACGGGCGGCCGGTGTCGCTGGTGGTACTGGATGCGTTCGGCAAATTCACCCATTTTGCCGATGCCAACCGTCTGCGTAATTGGCTGGAAACCGGCAAAGTCAGCCCGGTGCCGGAAGCGGCGTTGAGCTACAAGAAACAGAAGTCGCTGGCGTCACGCCAGCCGCATAATAGCAATGCTGGCGTAACCGCCGAGGTGGACGAATAACGGCAGGATAGGGCGGTGTTACGACGCCGCCCGCTCGTCCTGAATAATTCGGCCTGACGCCGCAATTTCCTCTTCATGCCCTGGTTCGCGCCAGGTTTCCGCCAGCGCCTGCCGGTACCAGAGTTGCATCGCCGGTTGCGCCAGCAGGTGGCTGACGTAATGCGCCGCCGCGCCAGTCAAGGGCAGACCATAGGTCTGCGCCCGAAACACCACCGGGGCGAAAAAGGCATCTACCGCGCTGAACTGCGTTCCCGCCAGAAACGGCCCGCCGAATCGCTGTATGCCTTCCTGCCACAATTGATTCAGCCGATCGATATCGCTCTGCAATTCGGGGGTGAGGGTATGGAGTGTTACCCGCACGCCACAGCTCATCGAACATTGATTACGCAAGGCGCTAAAGCCCGAATGCATTTCCGCCGCCGCGCTGCGAGCCCAGGCGCGGGCGGCCTTGTCTTGCGGCCACACGGCCGGATGTTCTTCCGCCAGATATTCGATGATGGACAGCGAATCCCAGACGGTGATGTCGCCATCGACCAGACAGGGCACTTTGCCGGTCGGCGAGAAGGCTTTGAACGCGGTTTGAACCGGAGCGGATGCAAACGGCGTCAGGATTTCTTCAAACGGGATATCCAGTGCTTGCAGCAGGATCCAGGGGCGCAGCGACCAGGACGAATAGTTTTTATTGGCGATGTGCAACTGATACATGTCTTCCTCCGTGGAGATATAGCGATGGGCCGAATTTTCACACCAACACACGTGCAACGTGAAGTATGACGGGTATAGATGTACCACGGAATCAGCGGCATAGCATCGTTTGATTCGCCGCGGGACCGGCTCAGGCCAGCAGTACCTGCCCGCACACGGCCTGTAGCGCCGGCAGGTCGGCATGATTACCGCTGGCATGGTCGGTAATCAACAGGTCGATATCGGTTGGCGGCGCGTAGACCACCCGGCTGGTGATGCCAATCTTGCTGTGATCCGCCAGCATGATGCGCTGTCTGGCGTTGCGCGACATCGCCCCGGCGATTGCCGCTTCATGATGGGAAAAGCTGCTGGCGCCGGACTGGCTGGCGATGCCGACCGGCGACAGCAGGGCGACATCGGCGCGATAGCGCTGGATTTCGGTTACCGTCAGTGCGCCGCTGGTGGCTTGTGCGGCAGTGCCCATGTGGCCGCCGAGCAGGATGACCTCGTGCGGCGAGTGCTCGTCGGTTTCGGTGCCGGCGAGTTTCAGCGCCACGTTCAGGCTGTTGGTGATGATAGTCATGCCGGGAAGCCGAAGCAATTCGCCGGCCAGCAAGGTCGTGGTGCTGCCGGCGTCGATAAACAGCGTCTGACCGGCTTTCAGGTACTGTACCGCCCGTTGCGCGATCGCCAGTTTCTCTTGTTCCCGCACGGTGTTGCGTACCGATAGCGGCGGTTCGGGTTCCACCCCGGTCGAGACGACGCCGCCGTGTACCCGGCGCAGCACGCCTTGCGCTTCCAGCTTAAGCACATCGCGCCGTACGGTTTCCCGCGACACGCCCAGATGCTGAATGATGTGGTCGGTACTGACCCGATTTAACGATGACAACAACAAACGGATACGGTGCAGGCGAGTTTCTTCGAGCATTAACGGGCATTCTCTCGGTCAGTGTGACGGTCGCGCCATTATAACGGCAAGGCGACGGACGATCAGGTTCAACGGACGATATACCCGTCATTCTTCACGTTGCAGGTGCGTTGGCCTTCCTGCAACTCGAATTATTTTGGGGATAGATATCGTTTGTGTATTTTTGTGCTTTTAAGCATAACAGGTATCATCGTGTTGGCAATGGTCCGACAGGAAGTCATTTTAACGTGATTTTTTATCTATTTATTGTTATTAAAGTATATTTAACCGCGAAGGCGATGGAGTGACGTGGTAGGTTGCCGCCCATTTAGTGGGCGTATCTGGCGTGGGATAGCGTTTATTTATATTGCATATTTTTGTATTTGTGTATTTTGTTGCTTTTGGTGTAGGGTAATGCTCATCAGGCGGCGCCGGAGAGCCGGTGGCCATCACGCGTTGGGCATATTACTTTCAATCTGGAGTCATCATGGCGACACGTTCAACCATTATGGATACCAACAGCTTTCGGGCGGAACACGCCGCGGCACTCACCGACGACATCCGCACGCTGACGGAAAAACGCGGCAGAGTACTGGGGGATTCTTACCGGCTTTTCTACCGTAAGCCGGTGCATCTGGTGCGCGGTGAGAAGCAATACCTGTGGGACGCGGCAGGCAACCAGTATCTGGACGTGTACAACAACGTCGCCAGCATCGGCCATTGCCACCCGGCGGTGATTGAGGCGGTACACGCGCAGATGTGCCAGCTCAATACGCATACCCGTTATTTGCACGATCGTATTCTGGATTACACCGAAGAGTTGCTGACGTTGGTGCCAGCGGCTATCACCAAGGCGATGTACATGTGCACCGGCTCGGAAGCCAACGATCTGGCGATTCGGGTAGCGCGCGCTTACAGCGGCGGCACCGGGATTATCGTCACCCGCGAGGCGTATCACGGCACCAGCGAGCTGACGTCCGGCGCGTCGCCGGCGCTGGGCAGCGGCCAGCCGATCGCCGCCACCACCCGACTGGTGCCGGCGCCGGATCGTTATCGTGTCGATGCGCCGGACTTAGGCGTCTGGTTTGCCAATCAAATCCAGCAACAGATCGATGACATGGCCGCGCACGGCATCAAATTTGCGGGTTTCCTCGCCGACTCGATTTTCTCTTCCGACGGCGTGCTGCCGGGGCCGGCCGGTTATCTGCAGGCCGCTATCGACGTGGTACATGCGAACGGCGGCATTTTTATCGCCGATGAAGTGCAACCGGGTTTTGCCCGCACCGGCGACGCCTTCTGGGGCTTTGCCCGTCACGGCATCGTGCCGGATATCATCACCATGGGAAAACCGATGGGCAACGGTATTCCGGTTTCGGCGTTGCTGGCGAAACCGGAGGTACTGGCGGCATTCAGTGATGAGATTCCCTATTTCAATACCTTTGGCGGTAACCCGGTATCGATGGCGGCGGCACAAGCGGTGCTGACGGTGATTCGTGAGGAGAAACTGCAAGAGCACAGTAAAGTGGTGGGGGCCCAACTGTTGAAGGAACTGGCCGGGCTGGCGGATCGTCATGCCAGCGTTGGCGATGTTCGCGGCGCCGGGCTGTTTATCGGTTTCGAGTTGGTTAGCGATCGCGACCACAAAACGCCGGACAAAACACGAGCGCTGAACGTTATCGAACATCTGCGCGAGCAGCGTGTGTTGACCTCGGTGGCCGGCCCGCATGGGAATGTTCTGAAACTGCGCCCGACGCTGGCGTTTCAGGCGCATGACATCGACTGGCTGGTCGGGGCGCTGGACAAGGCGTTGAGTGCGACCGCCTCCTGACCGTGGCGTTAAGGATGTCCCGGTGGGCGCGGCGGTAGCGCCTGAACGTAATATTGCCCGAATACGGTGTGAGGCTTTCCTGGCGTTTGTGCTGCATCACACCGTCAGCGGGAAAATGTGTAATAGCCATTTTTCCACTGACGGTTTTGTGGCACATTAGCCGCCTTGTCAATCACATCATCGGGCAGGTTGTCGCTCCCTAACCGGCAACTGCACAAGGAACTTGCAATAACAATGAAATGGTTTACTCCACTAGCGCTGGCGGTTGGCCTGGCCTGTAGCCCGATTTGGGCGCAAACGTCCCTGCAGCAGACCGCGCCACAGGCGGCTCCCGCCCAGCAACAACGCGATGCTTTCGTTAGCGATTTAATGAAGAAAATGACGCTGGATGAAAAAATAGGCCAGCTTCGTTTGATAAGCGTCGGGCCGGATAACCCGAAACACGCTATCCGTGAGATGATCCGCAACGGTCAGGTCGGTGGGATTTTCAACACCGTTACCCGGCAGGATATCCGCGTGATGCAGGATCAGGTGATGCAACTCAGCCGCCTGAAAATTCCGTTGTTTTTCGCCTATGACGTGGTGCACGGCCAGCGTACCGTGTTTCCGATCGGGTTGGGGTTAGCCTCCAGTTGGGACATGAGCGCCGTCGAGCTGTCGGCGAAAATTGCTGCTTATGAAGCCACCGAAGACGGCCTGAACATGACCTGGGCGCCGATGGTGGATATCACCCGCGATCCGCGTTGGGGCCGGGTCTCCGAGGGGTTCGGTGAAGATACCTATCTGACCAGCGAAATCGCCCGCGTGATGGTGAAAGGCTTTCAGAGCGACGACCTGACCGGCCGCCATTCGCTGATGACCAGCGTGAAACACTATGCGCTGTATGGCGCGGCGGAAGGCGGACGCGATTACAACACCGTCGATATGAGCCCGCAGCGCATGTTCCAGGATTACATGCCGCCGTACAAAGCGGCGATTGATGCAGGCAGCTACGGCGTCATGGCGTCGCTCAACTCCATCAACGGTGTACCGGCCACCGCCAACCGCTGGTTGCTGAAAGATGTGCTGCGCGACCAGTGGCACTTCAAAGGCATCACTATCAGTGATCACGGCGCCATCAAAGAGATGATCAAGCACGGTGTGGCGGCAGACCCGAGCGATGCCTCGCGTATCGCGGTGCAGTCCGGCATCGGCATGAGCATGAGCGACGAGTATTTCGTGCGCTATCTGCCGGATCTGGTTAAACGCGGGCTGGTCAGCATGAAGGATATCGATGATGCCTGCCGTCAGGTGCTGAACATGAAATACGATATGGGCCTGTTCGAGGATCCGTACCGTCATCTTGGCCCGGCCGGTTCCGACCCGGTGGATACCAACGCCGAAAGCCGTCTGCACCGCGAAGAAGCGCGTGACGTGGCTCGCCGCAGTCTGGTGTTGCTGAAAAACCGTCTTGATATTCTGCCGCTGAAAAAATCCGGCACTATCGCGGTCGTCGGGCCGCTGGCCGACAGTCAGCGCGATATTATCGGCAGTTGGTCGGCCGCCGGACGTAAGGCGCAGGCGGTCACCGTGTATGAAGGCATTCGTAAAGCCGTGGGGTATAACACTCGCGTTTATTACGCCAAAGGTTCGAATGTCACCAATCATCCGGGGTTGCTCAAATTCCTGAACGAGTACGATGAGTCTGTCGTGGTTGACCCGCGCTCGCCGCAGGCGATGATTGACGAAGCGGTAGACGTAGCGAAGAAATCCGACGTAGTGGTTGCGGTGGTGGGGGAATCCCAGGGGATGGCGCATGAAGCGTCCAGCCGTGCCAAAATCACCATTCCGCCGGAACAGAAAGCGCTGATTTCCGCGCTGAAAGCCACCGGCAAGCCGCTGGTGCTGGTGCTGATGAATGGCCGTCCGCTGGACCTGAGCCGTGAAGATCAGCAGGCGAACGCGATCCTGGAAACCTGGTTTAGCGGTACCGAAGGCGGCAACGCCATCGCCGATGTGCTGTTTGGCGATTATAACCCGTCCGGTAAGCTGCCGATGACCTTCCCGCGCTCGGTGGGGCAAATCCCGATGTACTACAATCACTTGCCGACTGGTCGTCCGTATTCGGCAGACGCGCCCAACAAGTACACCTCGCATTATTTTGATGAAGCCAACGGCCCGCTGTATCCGTTCGGTTATGGCCTGAGTTACACCACCTTCGATGTGTCGGACGTGAAACTCTCCAGCCCGACCATGAAACGCAACGGCAGCATTAAAGCGTCGGTGACGATTACCAACACCGGCAAACGCGCCGGCGAAACCGTGGCACAGCTGTATCTGCATGATGTGGTGGCGTCAATCAGCCGTCCGGTGAAAGAGCTGCGCGGCTTCCAGAAGGTGATGTTGCAGCCGGGTGAAAGCCGCACGGTGACGTTCACCCTGTCGCCGCAGGATTTGATGTTCTACAACGCACAGATGCAGCAGGTGGCGGAGCCGGGCAAGTTTGATGTGATGATTGGGCTGGATTCCCAGCGCGTGAAAACCAGCAGCTTTACCTTGCTGTAAGCGCCTGTTGTTTTGACTTGAGGTAGAAAACGACGGCCCCTGAGATGATGTTCCCAGGGGCCGGACAGGAAAACCGGCTGCGCTATAACAGGCGGCCGGATCTAACCGGTTTGGCGTCAGCCGCCGTGCACGATAATGATATACCCCACCAGCATCACGCCGCCGATGCCACCTAACGCGCACAGCGCAAACAGGCTGACGACCCCCAGTTTTTTGATATTCATCCGGTTATCCTTTTGTTACGTCCCGGTAATGGTTACGTCCCGGCGATTATAGAGCCTCCGCCACCGGATACAAGCCAGCCGCATGTGTCGGCGTCAATCCGTTACGGCGTTGATAAATTTACGGCGTTGATAAATGTGACAATGTCACAAATTTGGTTATTGACTAGGGTTACTGACGTTGCCGCCGGTCTGTGGGACAATACCGGCCAGATTGAACGACAGTGAGATGGCATGACCCTGACCCCCGCGTTAAAGCAGCAGATTGGCGAATGGTATAAAGCGCTGCAACAGCAGATTCCCGATTTTGTCTCCCGTGCGCCACAGCGCCAGATGATTGCCGAGGTGGCGAAAGCGCTGGCAGGCGATTATCCGCGTCATCTGGTGATCGAAGCGCCGACCGGTGTGGGTAAGACCCTGTCTTATCTGATCCCCGGCATTGCCGTCGGCCGGGCAGAGCTGAAAACGCTGGTCATCAGCACCGCCAACGTGGCGTTGCAGGATCAGATCTTCAACAAAGATTTGCCGTTGCTGCGCCAGTTTATTCCTGAACTGAAGTTCACTGCGGCGTTTGGCCGTGGGCGTTATGTGTGCCCGCGCAATCTGGCGGCGATGGCGACCGACGCGTCGGCGCAAGGCGATCTGATGCTGTTTATGGATGACCACCTGCCGTCCAGCCGCGAGGACCAAACCACTAGCGCCCGGTTGCAACAGGCATTACAAAGCTATGCCTGGGACGGACTGCGTGACCATTGCCAGGAGTCGATCGACAATGCGCTATGGCAGCGCCTCAGTACCGACAAGGCCAATTGTCTTGGCCGCAACTGCCATTATTACCGCGAGTGCCCATTCTTCCTCGCCCGCCGGGAAATTGAAGACGCCGACGTGGTGGTGACCAACCACGCGCTGGTGATGGCGGCGATGGAAAGCGATTCGGTGTTGCCGCAGGCGAAAAATATGCTGCTGGTGTTGGACGAAGGCCACCACGTGCCGGATGTGGCGCGCGATGCGCTGGAGATGTCCGGTGAGGTGACGGTCAGTGCGGTGCAGCACCAGATGGATCAACTGATTCAGCAGGTCGGGCTGTGTCTGGCGCAGTTCCCGCCCAAGTCGCCGCCGCGGCTAATGCAGCCTGACCGATTGGGCGAGCACTGTGGCGAAATACGAGAGCAGTTGCAACTGTTCGAGCGCCTGAGCAGCCTGTTTTTACCGCCTGCCCAGCCGGACGCCGATTACCGTTTTCCGATGGGGGAACTGCCGGAAGAGATGCGCGAGTGCTGCAATCGGCTATGCAAACTGGCGGATAGCCTGCGTGGGCTGGCGGAATACCTGCTGAATGATTTGGCGGAAAAAACCGGTAAACATGATGTGGTCAAGCTGCATCAGGCGATGCTGCGCATTAGCCGGCTGAACGGTTACTGGGAGTCGCAAAGCAAGTTATGGCGGCTGGCGGCGCTGGAGAAATCCTCTAATGCGCCGGTGTCGAAATGGCTGCTGCGGGAACGGCGTGACAACCAGTTGCATCTCTACTTTCACTGCGCGGGTATTCGCGTGTGCGACCAACTGGACCGCTTGCTGTGGCGCAATTTGTCGCATGTGGTGGTCACCTCGGCGACATTGCGTTCGCTCAACAGCTTTTCCCGTCTGAAGGAACTCTCCGGGCTGGATGAAGAGGAAGGCGATACCTTCATCGCGCTGGATTCACCGTTTAATCACCGTGAACAGGGTAAACTGGTGATCCCGCGAATGCGTCATGAACCGCTGATCGCGCAGGAAGCGGAACATCTCGCCGAGATGGCGCGGTTTTTCCGGGCTGAACTACAGCGGGAAGCCCACAAGGGCATGTTGATGTTGTTCGCCAGCCAACGGGCGATGCAGCAGTTTCTGACCGAAGTGCCCGACCTGCGGCTGATGCTGCTGGTGCAAGGCGATCAGCCGCGCTATCGACTGGTAGAGCTGCATCGCCAACGTGTACGGCAGGGGCAAACCAGCGTGCTGATCGGCCTGCAATCCTTCTCTGAAGGACTGGATCTCAAAGGAGCATTGCTGTCGCAGGTGCATATCCATAAGATTGCGTTTCCGCCGATAGACAGCCCGCTTGTCCTCACCGAAGGCGAGTGGCTAAAAAGCCTCAAACGTCACCCGTTTGTGGTGCAGAGCCTGCCGAGCGCGTCGTTTAGTTTGATCCAACAGGTCGGCCGATTGATCCGCAGTCACGACTGTTTCGGTGAAATCGTCATCTACGACCGTCGCTTATTGACCAAAGGCTACGGCGCCCAGTTACTGGCTGCGTTACCGGTATTTCCCATCGAACAGCGTGCGATGCCGGATGAGATGCCGGATGATAAGTAGCTTGCCGTCGGGTTATCAGCCGCATTAACAGTCAGTTATGACGGTTTAGCCGGCGTCGGTTGCGGGAGCGGCAACGGCGATTTCACGCTTCCTCCGCGGCCAATTCATGCTATGTTTCCAATGCGTTGTCTTGCCATGACCGGCACCGTCGGTGCGCCCGGTCGATGAAAATCGTTTAACCGTCGCCTTACCCGTGAGAGCACATTATGGATTACACCCGAATCATTAAAGAGGTTGGTCGTGGCAAAAATCATGCACGCGATCTGAGCCAGGACACGGCGTATCAGCTGTATGGTCACATCCTGAATGATCAGGTGCCGGAGTTGGAGCTGGGCGGGTTGTTGATCGCATTTCGGATTAAAGGCGAGTCCGAAGCCGAAATGCGCGGTTTCTATCAGGCGATGTGCGAGCAAACGCTACACCTGTCTGCGCCGGCCGGCAGAGCGATGCCGGTGGTGATCCCCAGTTATAACGGCGCACGTAAACAAGCTAATCTGACGCCATTGCTCGCGCTGTTGCTGCACCGACTGGGGCTGCCGGTGGTGGTGCATGGCGTCAGCCACGACCCAACCCGCGTGACCAGCGAGGCGATCTTTCGTGAACTGGGCATTGCGCCGGTTAACGATGCACAGACGGCGCAGCAGCGACTCGATCAGGGCGATGTCGTGTTCATGCCGGTGTCGCTGCTCTGCCCTGCTATCGAACGTCAGTTGGATCTACGCTGGCGTATGGGGGTGCGCAATAGCGCGCATACGCTGGCCAAGCTGGCTACGCCCTTTGGGGAAGACGCCGCGTTGCGACTGGCGAGCGTATCGCATCCGGAATATGTCGGCCGGGTCGGCACCTTTTTTCAGGACATCCGCGGCCGCGCGTTATTGATGCACGGCACCGAAGGTGAGGTTTACGCCAACCCGCAGCGCTGCCCGGATATTTATTCCATCCGTGAACAGCGCAACGACCTTTTGCAGGTGCGTCAGGATATCACCGTCGATCGTTCAGCCCTGCCTGCTGATAAAGAGGCGGTGGCGACGGCTCGCTGGACGCAAGCGTGCCTGGCGGGGGAGCAACCGATACCACAGGCGATTCGGCTGCAACTGGCGTGTTGTCTGGTGGGAACCGGTGAGGCAGCCTCCATGGAGCAGGCGGTCTCGGTAATACCAAAGCGATTGGGTTGAACATAACGATTAACAATAAGAGGGAACAACCACATGCAACAGGCCAAGGCGTATTTTGACGCCCTTAACCGCGACTATCTGGCGGTGCATCAAACCAAAGAAGATCTCTTCTGGCAACGTTATATGGGAACCGGCGACGAGACCGTCTCTTCCCGTTTCGCGCAAGCGGAAAGCGTCTGGAAACGTTTTATTTCGCAGTCTTCCCGGCTGGCCGAATTGCGGCAACATATTGCGACGGTGGAGGCGGCACCTGCCGACGAAGCGCGCGACGCCTTGCTGCACGGCTTGCGCGGTTGGTATCGCTTTTTTGACTGTAATGTGATTGAAGACCCGCAGGCACAGGCGCTGATGGATGAGCTGATTGCCGCCGAACACGACCTGTTTTCCCGCCGTAAAACCTACCAGCCGACCCATCTTAATGAGCGGGGCGAGCGGGTTTCCGCGTCGTTGGGCGAGTTGCTGACCAACCAGGCCACCAATGATAACGAGGAATACCGACGCAGCTCGCAGCAGGCGCTGCGTGAGCTGGAACAGTGGCTGGTGACGCACGGATTCCCGGCGCTGGTCAGTTTGCGCAATCGCTTTGCGCGCCAGATGGGCTATCGCAATTACTTTGATTACAAGGTGAACAAAACCGAGCGGATGACGCCGGAGCAATTGTTCGCCATTCTCGATTGCTTCGAGGAACAAACCCGCGAGGCCAATCTGCGTAGCCTGCGTCAGTTGGCGGCGGAAAAGGGCGAGTCGGCGTTACAGCCGTGGAATGTGCGCTATGCCAGTACCGGCGATGTCACCCGTCAGATGGACCCGTATTTCCCGTTTTCCGCCTCGTTGTCTCGCTGGGTCAACAGTTTCAAACGGTTGCATGTCGACTTCAGCGGCGCACAGATGCAGCTCGACCTGCTGGTGCGTAAAGGCAAATATGAAAACGGTTTTATGCACCAGCCGGTGCCGCCGTTTGTCGATCAGGGACGGTGGCTGCCGGCGCGCATCAATTTTACCAGCCTGGCGCAGCCGGATCAGGTCGGCAGCGGCGCTATCGGCATCAACACGTTGTTTCATGAAGGCGGCCACGCCGCGCATTTCGCCAACATTCGCCAGAATGCGCCTTGCTTTGCGCAGGAGTTCCCGCCGACGTCAATGGCCTACGCCGAAACCCAATCGATGTTCTGCGATAGCCTGTTGCAGGATGCCGACTGGCTCAAGCGCTATGCGCATAATTTACAGGGCGAGCCGGTGCCCGATGCCTTAATTCAGGTGGATATCCGTGCACGTCAACCGATGCGGGCCTTCAACGAGCGCCATATTTTGCTGGTGCCGTATTTCGAATGGCAACTGTACTGCATGGATGACGATGCGCGTACGCCAGAGGCGATTTTGCAACTGGCGCGTGATATTGAGCAGCGTATTATCGGCATCAGCGGTAGCCCGCGCCCGACGATGGCGATCCCGCATTTGCTGTCGATGGAGTCGGCCTGTTCGTATCAGGGGTATCTGCTGGCGCAGATGGCGGTAGAGCAAACGCGGCATTTCTTCCTGCAACGCGACGGTTATCTGACGGATAACCCGGCGATTGGTCCGGACCTGACGCGTCACTACTGGCAGCCGGGCAACAGCCTGAGCCACGATGAAACGTTACGCAGCCTGACCGGCGAAGGGTTCAATCCGGACTATCTGGCGCATGAGTGCAACCTGACGGTAGACGAAGCCTGGCAGCAGGCGCAGGCCGCCATTGCCGCGGCGATGGCGCGTCCGCAACCGGCGGCGGATTTCTCGCTCAATGCCCATATCCAGGTGGTGGATGGCGGTATGGTGCTGGCGGACAATCAAGACGGCGATGACGCCATGTGCCAGGCATTCGCCCGTGCCATTGAGGATACCTATCCGCTTCATGCCTGAGTGCGCAACGCCGTGGCGGTGCCGCGGCGTTTACTGTTGGCGTGCTTGCTTTTTGAACCCCATCACTCTTTTGTATCGCTAAACCGGCGCGGCTCTCTCGCGCCGGGGGGAACCCGCGCCTATACTGGTCTGGCGGTATCCGCAATGAAAGTGCCTGTTATTAAAAAAGTTTCACCGAACTGTCATCAGCAACGCTTAGGCTGATGCGGTTTCTTATCTTTGACGATAATCCGTGACAATAAAAAGGACATATCATGCGCTATTCTTACGTGTTTATGGCAGTGGTGTGCTCGCTGACGGCAGCCCAGACGCAGGCTGCATCCCGTAGCGATTCCCAACTGCCGCAAATCAGCGTGCTGCAAACCACCACCGAGGCCAGCAATAGCGCCCCGGTGATTGAAATGCAGCAACAGGTGCAGCAATACCTGCAAAAAGCCTTGCAGGGAACCGCGCCGAAGCTGACTCGCGCAGTACTGGATAAAGCGCCGGATCAGGGTGAGCCGCAGGGCGACATGAAATGGCTGAAAGCGACCGGTTATGTGTTCAACCCGAAAGACCAGCAGCAAGCCAGCGTGAAACTGCTGGAAGGGTTCAGAACGCTGCCCACGGCGGTGTTGGAGAAAAACCTGGCGACGGTGGAACGCATCAATCTGGAGTCGACGTTGGCGTTGCGCCAAAAAGCGCTGATTGATGCGGAAAATACCCGTTATCTGTATGCTCTGGCGGAAGCGCTGGGGCCGAAGCTGGGCAAGGCGTTTCTCGATGTTTATCAAAAAGGTGAGATAGGGAAAGCCGCCGCGCTGATCAAGGCCACCAACGTCAGTACCTCCGCGGCGAAAAACGCGTTTGACTACCCGCGCCCGTTCAGACAACCGGGTAATAGCATTCATCTGGTGCCGGATACCGCCGTTGTCGCAGACAACGTCCGTTACACGGCGTCAGGCGGTTCGTTCCCCAGCGGCCATACCAACGGCGGCTATAACGATGCGTTGTTGCTGGCGCAGATGCTGCCGGAACGCTTTGTGCCGCTTCTCGACCGCGCCGCGACTTACGGCTATTCCCGTCAGGTGTTGGGCGTGCATTTCCCTCTGGATGTCATCGGCGGGCGCATGACGGCGCAGCGCAGCGTGGCGCATTTCCTGAATGACCCGAAATACCGTGTATTGTTCAACGAAGCCAAAACCCAGTTGCGCGCTGCGCTGGAGAAAGCGTGCGGCACCACGCTGGCCGAATGCGCCAAACCGCAGGGTAAAAACGATCCGTACACCGACCCGGCGATGAAGTCGTTCTACCGTTACACCATGACCTACAATTTGCCGATGGCGAAGGTGAAAGCCCAACCGGTCAAGGTGCCGGAAGGTGCGGAAGTTCTGCTGGAAGGGCCGTTGCCGCAGTTAAGCGCTGCCCAGCGCCGGGCGTTGATGGCGAAAACCGCGATTGCCGACGGCTACCCGTTATCTTCCGGCGGGCCGGACGCCAATTTCTGGCAACGCCTGAACCTGCATGATGCGGTGGCAGCGGCGAAGAAATGAAGAAATGAAGAAATGAAGAAATGAAGATGATTCCCCCTGAAAAGGGGGAAATCATGGCAAGTAAAATAGCCTATTGAGAGAGGCTCGAAGAGAGGCGAAGTTCGCGCCTCTCTTTTTTTTTGCGCATACCAAACCGTTTTGCGCATACCAAGCCGCAACCGATGCGATTAACGCGTAATACCGACGTTATCAAAACTGACTTTGCCGTGGCTGTTGTTGTGCGATGAAAGCGCCAGCCCGACATACAGCGTATCGTTCATATTTTGATTGATGGTCTTATTGAGCGTGGTCCAGCTCTGCCCGTCGTTGGACACCTCGGAGATAAAGGCGTTGCCGTCGCGGGTTAGCCGTAACCAGGTGGGTTGACTGCCGTGCTCGGATTTGGCGAACGCTCCGCGGCTGCCGGTGGCGCTGGCTTCTTTGCTGCGCCATTGCGACATCGGGCCGGAAGAGGCGATATAGCCGGTCAGCATGTAAGCGCTGCTCTCGGAGAGGGTGTTGCGCATCATCACGCCGGCTTTGGCGTAAGGATCGCTGTAGCGCAGGTCGATCAGGCGCGCGGTAATACTGCCGTCGCCTTTCAGTTTCTGATAGACGAAATTCACGCTGTCGCCGGCGGCCCACATGTCGCCGTTTTGCGCTTCCAGCGCTATCACGTCCTGGTCTTCGCTGGCTGTACCGGAGGCGGCGGCTTTGCCGATATCCTGTTGTGTCCAGTCGGCGCTGAGCGGGGCGGCGGGCGGAGTGGTGACGGTGACCACGTTGGAGTAGGCGGAGTCTCCGGCCTGATTGTAGGCTTTTACCCGGAACGCATAAGTTGTGCCGGGGGCCAGCGTGCCTACTTCGACGGAAGTCGCGCCCGGCCCCAGCGATTCGGCGCTGGTATAGACCGCACCGGCACCATAGGCGCGGGGTGTGGTGTCATAGGCGCCTTCGCCGAAGGTTCCGGCATAAGAATACTCCACGATAAAGCCACGCTCGTTATCCGAACAGTCGTTCCAGTCCAGTTGCACCACTGAACTTGAGACGACCCCGACCGTCAGGCTATCGGGAGACGACGGTGGTTTATCGTCGCCGGTATACGGATCCAGCGAGACCCCGTCACGCAGTGTGGCGGCGTTGATGCGATGGCGGGTCGCCGCCAGTCGGTTGTTGACGTCGGTCAATGTCAGCGGGGTGATGCTGATGTCGTAATCCACCGTACCTTCGCGCTGCGTTAAGGTCGCGGTGCCGTCCAGATAGAAAATTTCATTGAGCCACAGGCTGGGCATCACTTCGCCGTTGCCGGCGGGTGCGCCGACGGTAAAGGGAACCAGCGGGTTGCCGGTGCTGGTTTGGGTGCCGGCGTTCCAGACGCCGGAGCGACCGGGCGTGCCGTCAAGGCGGTAATCCGGTGCGTAGCGATCGGTTAACGCCACTTTTTTGATGATGCCTTGCGAGGCCGTTACCAGCGGTGCATTTTCCGCCAGCAAGGTGCCGCCGCGGTTAAAATAGTTTAGCTCCCAGTGCATCAGAAAGTAGCCCTGACCGGTGAGCGTCAGGTGCTCGCCGGCGTGTAACAGCAGGTATTTCCCTTCCTTTGCGCCTTTAATCGGCTCGACGTATTTATTGGCTTCGCCGTCATTGTCGCCGACCAGCGTGACGCCGGTTGCCGCCGGCCGCTGGTACAGGCCATTCATCTTTGGATAAGACAGCTCCTGAGAGTCCTTATCGACGGCCATGAGGCTGGCTGAGGCAACCGAGCCAGCGCAGCGCTGTGTGTCGATGGCGGGGTGGGCGTCGTCAGCGAACCCGTATGCGCTGAACAGCAATCCGCCCATCAGGGCGCTGAGTCGGCGTCGGGAAAGGCGAGAACGGGTAGTTTTCATGCGTACATCCTGGTGAACTGATAACGTGTTGATTTAAAGGTGATATTGATAATGACGGGTAACGGCTTCGGGCAGCGTATAGCAATCGGTAAAAAATGCCAAATCTATTGGATTGGTTTCCGGAATGTTCGTATCTCGGTTAATGTCCGTATCCCGGTAAATGTTCGTATCCCGGTTAGTGAGGTTCGGCATAAGGAATCGGGCGGTCAGGGGATCAGCATCGTGTCAACGCCAACGTGGACGGCAGCCCGTTTCAGGGCCGCCGTCAATGTGCTATCAGGATACGTGTTGCAGGAATTCGCGCAGACGATCGCTGGGCGGATTCGAAATCAACGCATCCGGGTGACCGTCTTCGGCAATCCGGCCTTTATCGATGAAGATCAGGCGTGAGGCCACTTTCTGGGCGAAGCCCACCTCGTGGGTCACGATGACCATGGTCATGCCTTCTTCGGCCAGATCTTTCATCACGTTCAGGACTTCGTGACGCAATTCCGGGTCCAGCGCCGAGGTGGGTTCGTCAAACAGCATCAGCTTCGGTTTGACCGCCAGTGCACGGGCGATCGCCACCCGCTGTTGCTGACCGCCGGAAAGCTCGGACGGGTAGTGGTGGGCGCGTTCCGCCAGACCCACTTTGCCCAACAGCTCACGCGCCAGCTTCTCCGCATCGGCTTTGCTGGCGCCGCGTACGCGAATCGGGCCGAAAGCCACGTTTTCCAGCGCCGTCAGGTGCGGGAACAGGTAGAACTGCTGGAACACCATGCCGGCTTCCTGACGAATCAGGCGCTCATCCACTTTCGGATCGTTGACGGTCAGGCCGTCCACCACCAGCTCGCCGCTGGTAATCTCTTCCAGCTTGTTGATGCAACGCAGCAGGGTAGATTTACCGGAGCCGGACGGCCCGATAATCACCACCACTTCGCCCTGATTGATGTTCAGGTTGATGTCGTGCAGCACTTGCGTCTGGCCGTAGTGTTTCGATACGTTTTTAAATTCAATCATATAATTTTCAGTCTTCTTTCCAGCCAGCGTAAAACCATGCTCAATGCCAGCGTGATCACCAGATAGATCACGGCCACCGCACTCCAGATTTCTAACGCGCGGAAGTTACCGGCAATGATTTCCTGCCCCTGACGGGTCAGCTCGGCAACGCCGATGACGATGAACAGCGAGGTGTCTTTGATGCTGATAATCCATTGGTTGCCCAGCGGCGGCAACATGCGGCGCAGTGCCAGCGGCGCGATAACATGACGCAGCGTGTCGCGACGAGACAGCCCCAGCGCCAGGCCGGCTTCGGTAAAACCTTTATGGATAGACAACACCGCGCCGCGGGTAATCTCGGCGATGTAGGCGCCCGAGTTGATCATAATCGTGACCACGGCCGCGCTAAATGGGTCGATACGTACCGATGTCAACAGCATCGGCAGTGCGAAATAGATAAACATCACTTGCACGACGATCGGCGTGCCACGGATGATTTCGATAAATACCAGCGCGATACGGTTGGACAACCAGCCGCCGTAAACGCGGGCGAATCCTGCCAGTACGCCAATGATTAGGCCACCCAACAAACCCAGCACGGAAATCAGCAGGGTCATTTTGGCCCCTTCCAGCAACAGGGGGATAGATGGCCAGATGGCACTCCAGTCAAACTGCATGAACATTCTCCAGCAATATAACGCCGCAATAACACGGTGCCGCACGGCCTCGCCGTCGGCACCGTAAGTCATCGCCAGGTCGTTATTTTTTATTCAACTCATTATTTCGGTTCGGTGCCGAACCATTTTTGGTAGAGGGCGGCGTAGGTGCCGTTGTCGCGCAGAGTTTTCAGCGCGCCGTTCACCTTGTTGCGCAGATCGTCGCTGCCTTTCGGGAACGCGATACCATACTGTTGCGCTTTGATGGAGTCGCCGACGGCTTTGAATTTGCCGTTGCCGGCGGTTTTGATGAAATAGAGAATGTTCGGCGTATCGTGCAACACCGCGTCGGCACGGTTGGTGCCCAGCTCCAGATAGGCGTTGTCGATGTTGGGGAACTGACGCAGTTCCTTGGTTTTGATGTTGGCTTTGGCGTAGTCGACCGAACCGGTACCACTCTTCACCGCCACCACTTTACCCGCCAGATCCTGCTCGCCTTTAACATCCTGATTATCCGCACGCACCATCACCAGCAAGCCGCTGTTGTAGTAGCCGTCAGAGAAATCGATTGCGCGTTTACGCTCTTCGGTAATGGTGATGCCGGCCAGAGCCAGGTCCACATTACGGGTTTGCAGCGCCGGGATGATACCGCTGAAATCCATCGGTTTCAGGGTGTAGGTCAGGTTCAATTGCTTGGCGATGGCATCCCACAGGTCGATGTCGAAACCGACGTATTTATCGCCTTGTTTGAATTCAAACGGTACGAATGCCGTATCGGTCGCGACGATCAGCGGTTTCTCAGCTGCCTGACCGGACAGGCTAAAGGCCAGCGCAAGTGCGGCCAGTGAAGCTTTAAATAACGATTTCATCAAAACGTCCTTCCTCTCGTTGGTTATATATTCCACTGTCTTACCGCACCTTGCGGATGTGCTGTGTCAACCTCTGGCATACAGGCATGAGGCCGATGACCTGACATCGGTTGTGATCGACCGCCGTACTGCCGTTCAGAGTGCGGTGGATAAAACAGGGGGAGTCGTTGCCAAAACAGGACGGGTAGACCCGCTAATTTATTATGGTGCTTCCATCAGAAACGCCTATGGAACGCGCTGCTATGAATAACTGAATTGTGCAGGGGACACAACCGTTGATTACGTCCGAAGGGCAATATTGCTAACAAGCGCTAATTTTTTGTACATTTTTTGGCGCACATACCAGCAATTTGCGTGGTGATGCAAAAAAAATGCATATTATTTCATTTCTGCAACGGTGGGTTTATCTGCGGAAAACGGCATGGATGAAATGGGCTAAAGGGGCGAATTGCCGTAAATACCTGAAGAAATCCGGCGGGCTGGCCGCCGGTCATTATTGATGAATTATTCGATGTTGGCTTCGATAAACCACAGATACTGATCCAGATCGCGGGACGCGGCGGTGAGCATATCTGCGGTATCTTCGTCCTGCGCCTGGCTGATGGCTTTGCGCACGGTATTGGCGACGACCGCATAGCGATCCGCCAGCGCTTTCAGATGGTCCTGCACACTGTGGATCGTCAGCGGGTAGCTCCCCAACGCGGTTTTCTCGTGCACAACCTGAACCGTGCCGGTTGCCACGCCGCCCAACTGCACCACGCGTTCGGCGAAGGTGTCCAGATGCGTAATCAGCGAGGTGCGGAAGGTATCCAGCATTTCATGGACGGCGATGAAGTTGGCCCCACGCATGTTCCAGTGTGCTTGTTTGGTGATCAGCGACAGATCGGTAAAGTCCACGACCAGCTGATTGAGCAGGGCGATGGTCGAGGCTTTAACGTTATCGTCCAGATCGTTACGGGTGAAAATAAGGCCGGTAGGTGCGGCTTTTACCAGTTTGGCTGTACGCATAGTATTATCCTCTTTAATTGCTGTCATGACTGATGATGATTCTGGCTGTCAACGGAACGAATTATATCAGCCGGTATAAGCAGAGGATGCTTAGTTCGGTCTATTACAGGAATAGACGCCGACAGCGCGGCCATTGATGATATTTCCCGAGTGTAATAACGACGTTTTGGAAAACGTGACGATAAGCTTCGCGTTTATTTAGGAAACGACGGGTTCGACGCGCTTTTTTACGCTGAGCGTGGTGCCCAGCGAAGCCATGATAATAAACGCCAGCGCCAGCCATTGGGTGAGCGTCAGGTGTTCATTGAGAAAGAGAATGCCGGACATTGCCGCGACGGCAGGCTCCAGACTCATCAACGTACTGAAAGTCCGTGTCGGCAGCCGGGTCAACGCCAGCATTTCCAGTGTGTACGGCAGAGCCGTGGACAGCAAGGCGACGGCAATACCTATAGGTAAGACATTGAGGGAAAACAGGGTGTTGGCGTCGGAAAACAGTAAACCGACCGGGCAGTATATCAGCGCGGCGATCAATGAGCCCATCGCTACAGTCCCGGCACCGTGGTTGGCGCCGGCCTTTTGGCCGAACAGAATATAACCGGCCCAGCAAGCACCGGCGCCAACCGCACAGGCGGCGCCGACGAAATCGACATTGTCGATATGTTGCCCAAGCGGCAACAACAACCACAGCCCGGCGGCGGCCAGCACTACCCAGATAAAGTCCGGCAAGCGGCGTGAAGCGAGAATCGCCACCGCCAGCGGCCCGGTGAATTCCAGCGCCACCACAATGCCGAGAGGGACGGTACGCAACGCCAGATAAAACAGATAGTTCATGCCGCCCAGGGTGATGCCATACACCAGCAACGGCAGCCTTTCTGAACCGAAGCGTAATCGCCAGGGCCTGAACACCACCAACAGAATCAGCGAACCGATGGCCAGGCGTAATGCCGTCATGCCCGATGCGCCGACCAGCGGAAAGACCCGTTTAGCCAGCGCGGCACCGGTCTGGATGGACAACATCGCGATCACAATCAGTAATACCGGCAGCAGTACGGAGTTTCTTAATGCGGGAATCAAGGTCATTGCAGGGCCTTAACATTCAGAGAGCCTATCCCATTAGGGCTATTTTACTTGCCATTTTGGCCCTGGGCAGTGCTCGAAATCCTCACGTACTCCGTGTACGTTCCGGTTTACTCGCTGCGCTCGCCCGTTGGGCCGGACAAAGAGCTTTGTCCGTTCAACATGCGTTGCATGTTGTCTCTGCGGCTGTCCGAGTCCAAACTGGCTGCGCCAATGACGCCTACTGGAATAGGCTCTCAGTATGACAAGCAGAAAAAGCAGGCAATAAATGAACAAATTATTCGGGGTTAGTTTACTCTTGTTGACCTTAATTTACTCTCAATTTGAAAATCTTTTTTTGATATAAAATCAGCCTGAAAATTAATCAAAAAATTAAGAAAACTCCGCATCGGCGCGGCAGGTGTTATTTATTTTTTTATGTCGAAGTGAACTTTATTTTCACTTTTAAAACAATATGTTAATTTGATTTTGAAAAATATTGTTACATGTTTGGCCTAATTGAAAAATAATAACCAGGCGGCATGTGCCCTAATTTTTTGTTATATTTGCCTCGCTTAAATCTTCTTTCGTAAGATAATTCGAGGCATATTATGAAAAAATCGCGTGTCTTTCCGCTTTAGCTTGTGTTCTGGCTGTAAGCGCAGGTTCCGCAGTGGCTGGTGAAAGCACTGTATCTCTTGGTTATGCTCAGGGCGACGCTCAGAGTCAAATGAACAAACTGCCGGGCTTCAACCTGAAGTACCGTTATGAGTTCGACAACCAGTTTGGCGTGGTGGGTTCTTTCACCTACCTGCAAGACAGCCAGACTACCGACGGTGTTTACAATAAAGCGCAGTACTACGGTTTCAGCGCTGGTCCGTCTTTCCGTTTCAATGACTGGGCGAGCATCTACGGTCTGGTGGGTGTGAGCGCAGCTAAATTTACCGCCAACAACACCAACGGTTCTTCCAACAACAGCACCAGCGATGCCGGCTTCGTATACGGTGCGGGTCTGCAGTTCAACCCGGTTCAGAACGTTGCTTTTGATGTCGGTTACGAGCAGAGCCGTATCCGTAGCGTTGACGTAGGCAGCTGGAACGTGGGCGTAGGCTACCGTTTCTAATTGCCTGCTGTATTTCGCGCATGACGTGAACGCAGCAGCGTGAGGCACGGGCGTTAAACCCCGTGTGCTGAGAAATCCGCCCAAACGGGCGGATTTTTTATTATTACTGCGGCAAACCCGCCAGCAATTTCCTCAGTAATTGATTGAGCTGATGCTGTTCTTCGTCATCTAACGACGCCAGCAACTGCCGCTCGTTCTCGACATGCAACGTCAGCAGCGTCTCCATCAAGGCAAGCCCTTTTTCCGTCAGTGTCACCAGCGTGCCGCGTCGGTCCTGCGGGTTGCTTTGACGCGCCACCCATTCGGCCTGTTCCAGCCGATCAATGCGATTCGTCATGCCGCCTGATGACATCATCAGCGTTTCGTACAGTTGCGTCGGCGTCAGCGCATAAGGTGTTCCGCTACGTCGTAACGTCGCCAGTACATCAAACTCCCCAGGACGTAAACCGAAGCGTGCGAATAACGGATTGAGGTGATCCCGTTCAAGTCGCAATGAGGCTTCAAACAGCCTTCCCAGTAGTTGCATCGGGAAGGGATCAATGTCTGGCCTTTCTCGTTGCCATTGTTCGTAAGCGTTATCTGCCCGAGTTGTCATAAGTGTAATTTATCTTGACGTTAAGATTCTTTTTGTGAAGATATTATACGGATAATAGATACGGCTGCTCAAGCATCAGGACGTTATAGGGAGCGTTATGTCACACTCGATTCGTACCAGGTCACGGTTTTTTGTTGTTGCCACCGTCATCCTGCTTGGACTAAACCTGCGGCCGGTACTGGCCGGCGTCGGTCCTTTACTGTCGCGCATTCAGGCGGCTACCGGTATGGGAGATACGCAAGCCGGCCTGTTGACCACCTTGCCGGTATTCGCGATGGGCCTCTGCGCGCTCTATGGTGGGTGGCTACAATCCCGGTTGGGGGAATACCGAGGCATCGGCATCGGTATCGTGGGGATCGCGGTTGCCTGTCTGCTGCGCTGCTGGCTTACAGGTACAATCGGGTTGTTGTTAACCGCGGCGATGGCCGGTATCGGCATTGCGTTGATTCAGGCCTTAATGCCATCGTTTTTACGCCGTAGTTTCAGCCGGCAAAGCAGTCGTCTGATGGGATTGTATACCACCGCGATTATGGGCGGCGCCGCGCTGGCCGCCGCCAGCATTTCTCCACTGGCGGATATTATCGATTGGGATGGCGCACTGGCTCTGTGGGGCGGGTTGGCGACGCTGGCGGCCATTGCCTGGATGATCACCGTCTCGCTTGACCCACTCCCCCAGGCTGCACCACGCAAAAACGACAGGTCTGCGCCGTCGCGCAACCGGGCCTGGGCGTTGATGATCTTTTTTGGCATCGGCACCGGTGCCTATACATTGGTTCTGGCCTGGCTGCCGCCGTATTACACCCAGCTTGGCTGGAGCCCCGCTCATAGCGGGCTGTTGCTGGGCGGTTTGACGCTTACCGAAGTGGTGGCCGGGTTAGTGGTTTCATGGCTGATTAATCACTTTCCGGACCGGCGTTATCTGCTGCTGCCGGTGTTGCTGCTGTTGCTGCTGGGTATGGCGGGGCTAATACTGGCGCCGCAGACGTTGGTGTTGCCGATTATGATTGCCCTGGGGCTGGGGATCGGCGCGCTGTTTCCGTTGTCGCTGATTATCGCGCTGGATCAGGTGGATGATCCGCGCCAGGCCGGGGCGCTGATGGGGTTCGTACAAGGCGGCGGTTACCTGATAGCCAGCCTGATGCCGCTGCTGGCCGGCGTCATCAGGCAGTATACCAGCGGGCTGGAACAAGCCTGGCAGGTGATGGCGGCAGGCGTGGCGGCGCTGATTCTGATGGCGCTGCGTTTTGGGCCGCGCTATCGGATGACTGAATCGGCTTAACGGCGCGAAAATGCCAACTGCGGCGTCAGGAACAGGTTGCGGAAATATTCCCGCACCGCCTGCATCGCCGGAGTAAATTCCGCATCACGATACCAGGCCAGTCCGACACTCATAGGATGAACGCTGTTGGTCAGCGAGCGCGTTTCGATGCGCCGCCCTTCCAGTGACCAGGGGCGGTACACCAGATCGGACAGGATCGCCACACCCAGTCCATTCGCCACCATGCTGCGTACCGCTTCAACGGAACTGGTGCGCAGCATCACCTTCGGGCGATGTCCACTCAATTCCCAATAACGCATGGCGCTGTGATCCGCTTCATCCACCGTCAGCATGATGAAGGGTTCGTTAGCGACATCCGCCAGACTGACTTCCGGTTGGTCGCATAACGGGTGGCGGCTCGGCAGCCATAAGCGCCGTTCCGAGTTGAACAGTGTTTCCGAGGTGATTTCCGGGTGCGTGAGGTTAGCGGTCAACACCAGCGAGAGATCCAGAGAACGGTCCAGCAATCCTTGTTCGATGTCCTGCCGCTCGCGCTCGTTGAGATGAATGGCGACGTGAGGAAAACCGTCTGACAGCCGTTGCAGATGAAAGGGCAGAAAATAGCCCATCACTGTATAGCTGGCGGCGATATTGAGCGAACCGCTGATGCGATTATCGGTCAGCGGAATGTTCATCGCGTCATCAACGCTACGTAACACCGCGTAGGCGTGATTGAGAAAGTAGCTGCCGTTCTCGGTCAGCGTCATGCCATGCACCGATCGCAGGAACAGCGGTTTTCCCAGCAGGTTTTCCAGCTCCTGAATCGCCGTCGTCACCGCTGACTGCGAAATATTGAGATGAATCGCCGCTTGTGAGATTTGCCCCGTTTCGGCGGTGGCGATGAAGTAGCGGATCTGACGCAATGTCACCATAACCAGTTCCTTTATCAGTGAGCGTTCTGTTTTTCAGATAGTGAACGTTCTGAAAATACGTCTTTCCGAATGGAAAATTGTGGCTCTATATTATTTTTAAACAAAACCATCACAAATAAGAAATAATTATGAAATATGAAATCGATCTGAATTCCGATATGGGCGAAAACTTTGGTCCCTGGAAAATAGGCGATGACGTCGACCAGGAGATTATGCCTTATATCAGTTCCGCCAATATTGCCGCCGGATTTCACGCCGGCGATCCGACAACGATACGGCAGACGATTGAATGGGCCAGGGAAAATGACGTAGCGGTGGGGGCCCATCCCGGGTTTCGCGATCTGGTGGGGTTTGGCCGGCGGCATATTCATAGTCAGCCGCAGGAAATGGTCAATGACATTCTGTATCAACTGGGCGCATTGCGGGAATTTACCCGGCTTTATCAATTACCGTTGCAGCATGTCAAACCGCATGGTGCGCTGTATATGCATTTGGCCCGAGATCGCCCGGCTGCGCAATTGTTTGTCGAAACCCTACACCGGCTGGACCCTGAATTACGGTTATTTTGTCTGCATGGGTCCTTGGTATGGCAGGAAGCGAAAAAGTTACAACATCCTGTTATTTGTGAATTTTATGGCGACAGAGAGTACGATGCCAGCGGTTCTATCGTCTTCACCCGTCGCGTCGGCGCGCTGGATCCGGCCAGGGTGGCGTCAAAAGTGGTGCGTGCCTGCTTAGAGGGCAAGGTGACCTCGATCGATGGCGAGGATATTTCCGTCGAGTTTGAGTCGGTGTGTATTCACAGCGATACACCCGGCGCATTGGCATTAATTAAAACGACGCGAGAGGCGTTGAATAACGCCAATATTCACGTGCGTTCGCCACTGCAAAATAGTGTTAATCATTGGTAATTGATAACGAATTACAAGGAGTGGGACTAATGAAAACATATGAAGTTTGTTCTCCTTTACCGGGTATTTTTTATCGCCAACCCGCGCCGGACACCCCGGTATTTATTGAAGAAAATACCGCGGTTACGGCGAATACGGTAATTGGGTTGGTTGAGGTAATGAAACAGTTCAGTGAAATTTATGCCGAACAGGCAGGGGAGTTAGTCTCGTTTTGTGTCAATGACGGGGATGCGTTAGAGCCGGGCCAGGTTATAGCCATCATAAAAATCGATGAATAACGCTCAACACGACCATACAGCCTAATTATTACGTCATCAGGAGGGCAGCGACGATGCGTCAGCCGATCAGAAAATTGCTTATCGCCAACCGGGGGGAAATTGCCGTCCGCATTATTCATGCCGCACGCAGTCTGGGGATGACCTCGGTAGCCGCCTGCAGCGAAGCCGACATCGATTCGTTGCCCGCGCGTCTGGCGGATGAAACGATACTGCTGGGGCCGGCGCGCGCCGACCAGAGTTACCTGAATCAGGCCGCGGTGCTGCAAGCCGCCAAAGACAGCGGAGTGCAGGCGGTGCATCCGGGATACGGCTTTTTGTCCGAGAATGCGACATTTGCCGCAGCGGTGGAGCAGGCCGGGCTGGTGTTCGTCGGCCCGACGGCGGAAACCATCCGCCTGATGGGTGACAAAGCCGAAGCGCGGCGCACCGCGCAGGCCGCCGGGGTGCCGGTGGTTCCCGGTTCCGGGGTGTTGTCGTCGTTGGAGGCGGCGTTGCAGGCCGCGGCGGAGATAGGTTATCCATTGCTGATCAAAGCGGCGGCAGGCGGCGGCGGACGCGGGATTCGGGTCGTGAATAATGAGGACGACCTAAAGCGGGAATTGCCGATCGCCCAAAGCGAAGCGAAAGCGGCATTTGGCTGTGGGGATGTCTATCTGGAGTTGTTTATTCGCCACGCTCGCCACATTGAAGTGCAAATTTTGGGGGATGGCGAACGGGCGGTGCATTTGTATGAACGTGAATGCTCGCTGCAACGCCGCCGCCAGAAAGTCTTTGAGGAAGCGCCTTCACCGGCGCTTTCATCGACGCAGCGCGACGCCTTGTGCCGCAGCGCCTTGCAACTGGCGCAACAGTTGCGTTATCGCAGCGCCGGTACGCTGGAGTACCTGTTCGATACCGAGCGAGAGCAGTTCTATTTTATCGAAATGAACACGCGGATTCAGGTCGAGCACCCGGTGACGGAGCGGGTAACCGGCGTCGATTTGGTGCAGTGGATGCTGCGTATCGCCGGTGGTGAACCGCTGGATCTGCGGCAGGAGGCGATTGGTTTGCGCGGACATGCCTGTGAAATGCGCATCAATGCGGAAGATCCGGCGCGTAACTTTTTTCCTTGTCCCGGCGTGGTAGACACGCTGACGTGGCCGCAAGGCCCCGGTATCCGTATCGACAGCCATCTGTTTAGCGGTTACCGCATCCCACCGTATTACGATTCCCTGCTGGCAAAACTGGTGGTGTCGGGTGCGGACCGTACGCAGGCGCTGGCTCGTGCTGAACAGGCGCTGCGCCAGTTGCGCATCGGCGGTGTGACCACGACGCAGTCGCTGCACCAGTGGCTGCTGGCTGATCCCCGGCTGCGCGCCGGTCACTTTGATACCACCTCGCTGGAAAGCTGGCTACAGGTGCGGGAAACCGACACGCTGCCGCTGACGAAGGAGGCCTGAGATGACGTTTCCCGCAATACGTTACACCTTCGGCGGTGATGAGCACCTGTTTGCCGAAATTGACCAGGCGATGTCGCTGGGCGCATTTTTTCGCGGGCTGGCGATGACCCGTGCGTTGGAACAGCAGGCGTTGCCTGGGGTACTGGATATTTGCCTGGCCAACGCCTCTTTTCAGGCGCGCTTTAATCCAGACGTCATCGCACCACAGGCGTTGCTGGAGCAGGTGCGACAGACCGAAAGCCAGGCGCAGACGATGACGGTGCTCGACACGCGCATCATCGAAATTCCGGTGCTGTATAACGACCCCTGGACCCACGACACCCTGATGCGTTTTCGTGATCGTCACCAGGAGCCGGCGGCCACCGATCTGGAATACGCCGCCCGAATCAACGGTTATCAGGATGTGGCGGCATTTATTGCGGCGCACAGCGGCACGCCGTGGTTTGTGTCGATGGTGGGGTTCGTGGCGGGATTACCGTTCATGTTCCAGATGGTCGAGCAGGCGCAACAGCTTCAGGTGCCGAAATACCTGCGACCGCGCACCGATACCCCCAAACTGTCGCTGGGGCATGGCGGCTGTTTCGGCTGTATCTACTCGGTACGCGGGGCGGGCGGCTATCAGCTGTTTGGTGTGACCCCGGCGCCGATTTACGACCCGGAACAACGGCTGGATTACTTGCAACCCTCGATGGTGTTTTTCCGCGCGGGCGACATCGTGCAGTTTAAGCCTATCGATCTGGCGCGTTATGAGCAGGATGTCGAGGCGGTGGCGACGGGGCGCTTCAGCCTGCGTATTCGCCCGGTCACCTTTGAGCTGGATAAATTCCTCGCCGACCCAACCGGCTATAAACACTATCTTCAGGGGGTGCTGTATGCAGCGCAGTAGCGAGCGGACCTCGGGCGTGCGGATCAACGTTATCCGGCCCGGACTGGCGACCTCAATACAGGATACCGGCCGCGAGGGGTATTACCATCTCGGCATTCCGCCATCCGGCGGGTTGGATCAGTATTCGCTGCGGTTGGCGAACCTGCTGGTGGGAAACCCGGTACAGGCGGCGGTGTTGGAAATGACGCTACTGGGGCCGGAATTACAGTTTGAAGGTGATGCGATGGTGGCGGTATGCGGCGCACGCATGTCGCCGTTGCTGGACGGCGAAGCGATGCCGATGAATACCACCTTTGCGGTGCGTGGCGGCCAGGTGTTGCGGTTCGCCCCGACCACGGCAGGCTGCCGCGCCTATCTGGCGGTTGCCGGCGGGATTGCGGTGCCGGAGGTGTTGGACAGTCGCTCAACCTATGCGCTCGGCGCGCTGGGCGGTTATCAGGGGCGGCGGTTGGCCGCCAACGACGTGTTGCCGGTCGGTATGCCGATACGCCAGGTCGCCCCCGATATGACGGTGCCGGCGGATTGTCTGCCACCGCTGGAGAAGCAGGTGACGTTGCGTATGGTGACCGGGCTGTATATCCATCGGCTCACCCCGGCCGCCGTCGAGCAGTTTTTCGCCGACGAGTGGCGGGTCGGCACCGAGGCCGACCGCATCGGTTATCGTTTGAAAGGCGGCGCGCCGCTGGCGTTTGAACCGCGTACACCGCCATTTGGCGCAGGCTCAGACCCGTCCAATATCGTGGATGCCTGCTACCCCATCGGTTCGGTGCAGGTGCCGGGCGGACTGGAGCCGATCATTCTGTTACGCGACGCGGTATCCGGCGGCGGCTACATGACGCTGGGGACGGTGATCAGCAGCGATCTGGACCTCATCGGGCAGTTACAGCCACATTATAGCGTTCGCTTTACGCCGGTATCGCTGGAGGACGCATTACTTGCCCGCCAGCACTATCGCCACCGCCTTGAGCGGTTGGAACAGTTGTTAACGCGCTGATTTCAGACAGCCCCGCCGGATTGCACCCCGCGCCAACACCAGGGCCAATGGTATCGGCGGGGCGTGTCTGACTCTACCGAATGCATCACTGACCGTGCGGTATTGCCGTCACGGCGGGTGCGTTCGGCCTCAAAACCTGCTGCGGCAGGATCATCAACGTCAATCAAGATACATCAACGACAGGTCTGTGGAGGGGGTATGGCGGAAATATCCGGGGTACAAGGGGCGGTGGTGACGCCTGCCGATACGGTGTCTGGAACGGAGCGCATGGGAAAACTATCGCTGACCATGGCCTGGTGGGCGGTGTGCAGCGCTATTTTTTATATTGTCGTGGGGGCGTCGCTGGCGCTGAATTATGGCGCACGCAACGCCATCATCGGCATGGCATTGTCCGTGGTGTGTTACGGCGTGATCAATGCGGTGATTAGCCGTTTTGCTATCCGTAGCGGCCTGTCGGTAGCGGCATTTTCCGGCCAGTTATTCGGCCAGGCCGGCTCTGCGCTGGCGACGCTGATCTTTTTCTCTACCGCGATTTATTACGCGGTGTTTGAAGGTTCGGTGATCGCGTTCGCGATTAATCACCTGTTTCCCGCGTTGGATTATCACTGGGCGGCGCTGCTGGTGGTGCTTTACAGCGTGCCGTTGATTTTCGGCAGCGTGCAGCATTGGCTGGACAAGTTTAACGGCGTGTTGTTGCCGTTTTACCTGCTCGGGCTGGCGCTGACGGTGGTGGTGTCTATCCAACACTACGGCTATCAGCCGCAATGGTTGTCGTTCGGTCCGGCGTCGCCGCCTGCCTACGGCTGGTGGAACTGCTTTACCTACTACATGGGGGTGTGGATCTTAATGATGTACACCTTTGATTATGCCCGCTTCGGCCGTCAGGAAGACAGCCAGTACCACGCGCGCATCAACTTCGGTATGCCGTTCTATCTGATCACCTTTTTGCTCAATGGCGCGGTCGGTATCTATCTGGTCAGCAGTTTTGCCCAGCAGAATGGCGTCAGTGAAACCGCGGTGGTAGTCAATATCCTTAACCTGCTCGGTTTTTGGGGGTTACTGTTCGTGTGGGTGACGCAAACACGCATCAATACCGCCAACTATTATCTGGCTACCGTCAATATGCAGGTGTTTTTTGACCGACTGTTTCGAATGCGCTATCGCAAGATTGTCTGGGCCTGCGTGGTGGGGGTTGCGGTCTATGTGCTGATGCTGGCGGATGTGTTCGCCTATATCTTGCAAGCGCTGGCTTATCAGGGGGTGTTTGTGGTGGCGTGGGTCGGTGTGGCGCTGGCGCATATTCTCGGGGGACGCGCCGCGCCGACGACGGTACGAGCGTTGAATCCGACCGGCCTTGTCGCCTGGCTGCTGAGTGTGATTGCCGGGGTCGCGTTGATGCATGGCAGTGCGCTGTTACAGTCATTTTCCGCACCGGTGACCTTTGTGGTGGCGCTGGCGTTGTACCGGTTATTGCCGGATCAACGTAACGCCTGAGAGTGGCGGGGCAGGGAAGCCCGCCTGACTTCACCGGCTAATTTGTTAGCCGCTGGCCTTGAAAAAATCGCATACGGATCTATACCCAAAATAATTCGAGTTGCAGGAAGGCGGCAAGAGAGAGAATCCCGATGAGCTTACTTAGGTAAGTGATTCGGGTGAACGAACGCAGCCAACACACCTGCAACTTGAAGTATGACGGGTATATATGAAATAACGAAAGCAAGACAATATTGTTATTGTTGCCTTGCGGTTTGCACTTTTGAATGTGTGTCACGATATATTCAGGAGGTTAACTATGGCATTCAAATCCGTGTCTTTATTTCCGGCTTTTACCGACGCACTGTTCTCCGATCGTTTTAACCGTATCGACCGGCTGTTCAGCCAATTAACCGGTGATACCCCGCTTACCGCTACGCCATCCTACGACATCCGCCGGCTTGACGATACGCACTACGGCATTACGGTCAGCGTGCCCTGTTGGCGCGAAGAGGAGCTGGAGATCAATACACAGGGCGGTCAGCTCACCATCAGCGGTAAACATAAGGACGAAGTCTCGCAGGAGCAGCAGGAGCAGGAGAATTGGCTGTATCGCGGCATCAACCGCACCGATTTCAGCATCAGTTATTCACTGCCGGAACATGTCAAGGTAGAAGGCGCGCATCTGGAAAATGGCCTGCTGACTATTCATTTGCGACAGGATATTCCGGAAAACGAAAAGCCGAAAAAAATTGCCATTGAAAACCGCAATCAGGCGGGGGTTCAGGCATTGGAACATGAACATTAATTTTTATTATCCCTTCTTATGATTTCTTTTTTTTGCCCCGATTTTTATCGGGGCTTTTTTATAAGTAATATTTAAGAGTGCTTGCCTGATATTGCCGGAATCGTTGCAGATTATCTGTCTCTGTATGGAAATATTTATTCTCTTTGGTTTTATGGTGATAGATTTTCTGATGCAATAGTTGGGAGTATTCCGATACTGATATGGATGATATTAAAATACTTTTATAGGCAAAGCGATTTGATTGAATAAAAGTGTAATACTGTAATAAGTAATAAGGATGTATTGAAACTCACAGGTGAAAATTCTGATTCAGAGTATGGATGTGACGCTTTGTGAGGGTTTTATTCATATTAAACTTAACTTAGAAGGGTGCTCTCATGAAATATGTAAATGGTGGGGTGTTGTGTGTGACGTCGATTCTCCTTTTGTCAGGTATGGCTGAGGCTAGGGACAAAAATCTATATGATGGCGATACTTATGTGATTAACGAAAGTGGTTATTGTGCTGTTATTTATCGTAAAGACGGTGGTAATCTCAGTGGTGATTTCAAGGGCGGTGAAAGTTTACCGCGCATCTATATTAAAGATGATAGTGGTGAGTCCGTGATGGGAAAGCATCCTGTTTATGTCGATGTTGATTTTTATGTGCCTGACAGTAAGGATGGCCATATTGGCAATAATCCTTGTAGGGGTGCTTTTTATATGAAAGGGAAAAAACACCTGAAGTTAGATGGCCCAGCGGTAGCAATAACGAGTACTGTACAGTACTAACAGGCATTGGTAATGTCGAAAAATAAAAATGACACCGGGTGCTTGCTTGCGTAGCGGTTAGTTATATTTTAGCGGTTTTTACAACTTTTATTTTTTGAAGTAATAAATATAGTGTGAGCTAATTTTTTCGTGTTTTTAATTTTAGGGAATATACCCTAAATAATTCGAGTTGCAGTGACGGCGGCAAGTGAGTGAACCCCGATGAGCTTACTCAGGTAAGTGATTCGGGTGAACGAGCACAGCCAACACATCTGTAACTTGAAGTATGAAGGGTATAAAAGGTTTTTTCTGGTCGTTATCACAATCTCCAACATCAGAGGTGAATTATGAAATATGGTAAATGGTTTTTTTCTTTCATTGTCGCGGGGAGCCTATTGTCTGCCGCTATGGTACAGGCGGACTCAGGTTCAGGTGGTGTACTCAAGCCATACCAAACAGGTAAAACTAAAACGTATGTAGCGAATACCAGCGGTTACTGTCTGGCTATATCTCGAAAAGATAATCAAATGATAGCGAATGTATTTTCATTTGAATTGGGTAGTGATCATGGGCGACAACTGCCCGGGGACCATCCTGCCGTTATGCATGTTGTTTTTGTTCCCGGGAATAGTAACGATACTAAAGTTCAGTGCAAAAATGGTGTAAGTAATGTAAGTAAAGTGACTAATAAATCAAAGGATATGCGGTTTGATCAGACGGCCGTTTTTATAACTAAGTCGGACGTGCCTGATTAAGTAAGTGCAGTGTGGTTTCATCAGGATTGATACGATCCATACACGAATGTGAAATACGGTATTTAATTCACCAGAGGTGAATGATGAAATATATCGAAAGATTGCTTTCTGTTATAGCGTTGCTTCTCGTATCGTCGGGGATGGCTGCAGCAAAGAAAGAATGAAGAGGCCTTTTCTAAGAATACGCATGTGGGAAATGCAGCCGGGTATTTCGTCACGATTTCCAGAATGGATCAAAAAGCGTTTAGCGATAAGAAGTCGGAGTATTACCTGTATGATGGTTATCTGGAAGGCACTATTGCCGCGACTACCGCCGCTCCCCGGCCGATAAAGCTCCATGTCGTTTTTTATAAAGTTTCGGCAAATGATTCGGTAAAAGATGCGCTAGCGAAAAATACCGGGAGAAAGATAAGCATTTCTATAACGAGTTTGACGTAATCAGCATGATCGATGTGCCCTGATGGTCCATTTACCGTATTTTCTGGTAGCTGTCGCTCACTGCTTTTCTTGGGAATGTGGACGGGAAACCTATACTTGTGATTCGGATTGAGAATTTGCAGCACCGCTATGGTGAAACGACCATATTGCATTCGCTTTCATTACATCTCCGGCATGGGGAAACCTGTGCCGTTCTTGGTCGCTCCGGCAGCGGCAAAAGTACGCTGCTCAATGTGCTGGGGCTGCTGGAGCCGCTACAGCAGGGCAGTTATCATCTGGATGGTGACGATATCCGGCTGTGTTCCGCAGGCTTGCGTGCCCGGTTGCGTAATCAAAAACTGGGATTTGTGTTCCAGCATTTTCATTTGTTGGACAGTCATAACGTGCTGGATAACGTGGCGCTGCCGCTGTTGTACCGGAATATTCCCGTGGTGCAGGCCCGCCGCCGCGCTGTCGGCGTTCTGGGCGAATTGGGGATGTATCCGTATCGCCTGCAACGCCCGGCAACGCTGTCCGGCGGGCAGCGCCAACGGGTCGCATTGGCCCGGGCGCTGGTCGGTGAACCCTCCGTGTTGCTGGCGGATGAGCCGACCGGCAACCTGGATGCCGAAACCGCGCAAGAAATCCTCAACCTGTTACTGAACATCAACCGTCAGCGGGCATTAACCCTTGTCATGGTGACCCACGACGAGCAACTGGCACAACGGCTACAGCGACGTTACCGCATGAAAGACGGCGTGCTGATTGCGGAGTAAGTGCGGCATGAATGTGATGCAACAATGGCTTGAAGCCTGCCGCAACCTGATCGCCTTCCATCAGCGTGCGTCGTTGGCGATGTTGGGCATCGGTGTGGGCAGCGCATTGGTGGTGACGCTGTTAATGCTGGGCAAAAGCGCCCAACAGATGGCATTGAGTGCGTTTGACCATTTGGGCGGCGATATCATTGTGGTCGATATCGGCATCAAGGAAGACAGCCACTCGCCGGTACTGTTGTTGCCTGTCAAGCTGGATCTGTCGGTGCTGTCTCATGTGCACCATGGCATCCGGCGTGTTGTTCCGGTAGCGCGCTGGAATACCTCGTTGCCGCAGAAGGGGGATGAGAACGGCGTCCCGTTGATGGTGATCGGCTCTACGCCCGATCTGATGCCGTTGCTGGGATTGACGCTGGCGCAGGGGCGGGCGTTTTCCCGTTACGACAGCCGCAGCACCTATGCCATTGTCAGTGCGGATCTGGCCTCCCGGCTTTCGGGTCCTGCCCCGGCGCGCACTTTCCCGCTCGGCCATTACGCCTTTGATGTGATTGGTACCCTGAAATCAGCGACGTTATCAATCGGCGGGCAGGCGGCCGACCATGTCGTATTGGTACCGCTGGATACCATCATGCGGATTTCACCTTTTGCGACCACAGACCTGCTGTACATACAAGTGACGTCGACCACGCTCCTGACGTCGGTTGTCGATGCTATCCGACCCTGGCTTGAGCAGATGTTGCCGACGCGGACGATCCAGATTCAGCTCCAGCAGCAACTCATCGACAGCATGGCGCAACAAAATGCGACCTTCCGCTACCTGCTGGCGGCACTGGCCGCCGTGGCGCTGTTGATGGGCGGTATTGGCGTCATGAACGTCATGGTGATGAGTGTGTCGACGCGTCGGCATGAGATCGGCCTGCGTCAGGCTATTGGCGCCCGTTCGCTGGATATCGGCGTGTTGTTTCTGTTGGAAGCCGCTCTGCTTTCACTCCCCGGCGCGGTGCTGGGCAGCGTAGCAGGGGCGCTGCTCGCCTGGGCTTATACCCGTTACGCCGACTGGCCGCTGATGGTCGATCCGTGGGTGTTTCCACTGGCTATTGGCAGTTCGTTGGTACTGGCGGTCTTTTTTGGTCTGAAACCCTCGTTGACCGCCGCTCGTTTATCCCCTGCGGAGGCGTTACGTGAACATTAACCCGGCGTATGCCATCGCTTTTTTATCGTTATTGGTAGCGCCCTGGTCATCGCTGGCGAACGGTGCGACAGCCGGAGCGACGTTATCACCGGCGCGGGTGCCGCTTACGCTGGCCGATGCCGTCGCACTGGGTGTGCGTAACAGTAATACGCTGAAAAGCGTTGCGTTAACCCGGCTGATGGACAAGTTTGATTTGCTGGTTGCCGAAGATGGTTTTCGGCCGCATCTGGTGTTGAACAATCAGTATCGTCACAACATGGGGGCGCAGCTGCCAGGGCAGGAAAATCATGCCGGTCTTTCCGCCAGCTTGTTGACGCCATTGGGCACGCAGTTTGAGGCTGACTGGGACGATGACTATTCCGGCCAGTCATCGGCAGGAAGTTCCCGCAGTCTGGGAAACTCGGTCAATGTCGTACAGCCGTTGTTAAAGGGCGCCGGTGTTGAATTCAATACCGCACCGGTGCGTCTGGCCCGGCTTGATGAGCGCATTGGTCACCTGAACCAGCAAAAGCAGATGACAGACACCATTACGCAGATTGTTCAGGCTTACTACGGCTTGCTGGAGGCGCAGCAAGGGGTGATGCTGGCGCAGGAGTCGCTGCAACGGGCCAGCGCCCAGCGCGACGTGATGCAGGCATTGATTGACAGCGGCAGGCAGGCGGCGCTCGACAGACTCCAGAGCGATGCCGATATGTCCTCGCAGCAGTTAAGCCTGGAACAGCAGGAGAATGCCCTGAATGAGCGACGTCTGGCTCTGAACGGTTTATTGGGCATTGACACCCGTACGCCGTTGAGCGCCAGCGATCGCCTCGACATACACCCGATCACCCTGAAAGCGCCGCAGGCGATCGCGTTGGCGATGAAAAGTCAACCTGATTATCTGATTCAGCAACTCACGGCGGACAAACAGCAGATCTACCTGATGCAGGCGAAAAACCAGCGCCTGTGGGGGGTGGATCTGGTCGCCGGGGCCGGGCGAGTGAATACCCGGGCGGCAGATATCGAGGATGATGGCCGCTGGCAGCGCTATGTCGGCCTGAATGTCTCCATTCCGTTGAACGACCTGCAGGCGCGTCAGGAAGAGCAGCGCGCCTGGGTGGCGGGGAAAATACAACTATTGCAGATGGCGGATGTGCGTCAGCAACTGGAAGAAACGGTCACGCAGCAGGTCAACGCGCTTAATAGCAACTGGCAGCAGTTTTTGATTGCCGATCGCCTGACGCGACTGTCGGAAAAAACATTGCAGGCGGAGCAGGCCAAGCTACTGGCAGGGCGTTCATCGAACTTTCAGGTGCTGAGCTACCAGACCAGTCTGCGCGCTGCGCAAAGTGCGCGCGTGTCCGCGCAGATCGCCTATCTCAACGCGCGTGCTGAGCTGGATCGCGTGCTGGGCACCACCC
The DNA here is from genome assembly GCF_000406105.1 of Dickeya chrysanthemi NCPPB 402. Taxonomy (NCBI): domain Bacteria; kingdom Pseudomonadati; phylum Pseudomonadota; class Gammaproteobacteria; order Enterobacterales; family Pectobacteriaceae; genus Dickeya; species Dickeya chrysanthemi. Next base: position 1,876,120 of record NZ_CM001974.1, read on the forward strand.
TTAACCACTGGGGAATAGAGCAGAATGATCGGTAATATTCGTTGGCGACGACGGGTGTTGTATGGAGGGGTAATCATTCTGGCGGCGGTCTCGGCGTTTTTATCGTGGCCGGCCAAGACCGAAAGCGAAACCGGGACACAATGGCGCGCTGTCACGCCATCGCCGGTGGAAAACCATATTACGCTGTTGGCGCACGTGCAGGCGGCGGAGCAATATGTGGTCAGCGCCCCTTTTGATAGTCATATCAGCCAGTTGAACGTACAGGATGGGCAAGAAGTGCATAAAGGCGATCCCCTGCTGGCGTTGGATACCACCCCGTTGCAGATTGAGTATCGCGATGGGCAGGCACAATTTCTCAAGGCGCGTCAGTCGCTGAGAAATTTACGCGCCTGGGAAAACAGCAATGAAGTGATGTCGGCTCAGCGGGCGTTGATCATGGCGGAAATGAGCGAACGGGACGCCGTCAGCCAGCTGAATGCGGCACAACCGCTGTATCAACAAGGGATTATTGCACGTTCGGAGCGCGACAGCCTGGTTCAGCAACTGGCCAACCGCCGCCTGGAATTACAGGCGGCGCGTCAGGCGCTGACATCCGCACGGGCGTCGGGAAGTGCGGAAAATCAGACGGTGGCTGAACTGGAGTTGAATAACGCCGAACAGAAATTACAGCAAATTCGTGACCAGCAGGCACATGGTTGGCTGTATGCGCCCGGTGACGGCTATGCCGTTCGCATACAAAACGACGATAAGGATAAGATTGCCTTTCCCCGGCTAGGCCAGCGTGTCGGCGCGGGGGAGGCGTTATTCATGCTGGCGGGCGTGACGCGCTTTGATGCGCGGGCCAAAGCCGACGAAGCCGATATCGACCATTTGCGACCGGGCATGCCCGTCACGCTGACCAGCGAGGCGCTGCCCGGCCAGCCGCTGGCCGGTACGTTACGGATGGTCAGCCCGCAGGCCAATTACGCCGAAGGGCAGCCCGGCGCCACCTATGATGTCGTCTTCAATCTCGATTGCTGCCACGCCGGGCAGGCGGTGCCGCGGTTTGGTATGTCCGCACTGATAACCATCACCCTTGTTTCCGATCCGAAAGGCATGGTGCTGTTACCGGATGAGATCGGCCAGGACGAGCAGGGGAAGACGGCGGTTTATTATCGCCCCACACCACAGTCAGCGCCGGAAGTGAGGCGGATTGACGTCGTCAGTCCGTTGCCTCAGGGCATTCTGGTGAAAGGGCTGGAACCCGGCGAGGTTCGAAAGTGGGAGTGTTGCCATGCCGCCGCCGCCCGCTGAGTGTATTAAGAAATGAGTGTATTAAGAAATGAGTGTATTAAGAAAACAGAGGCGCCGGCCTGGCGCCTCGCTTCAGTTGGAGGCAATACGACATACCGGCATTACTCTCGCAGCAGCACTTGGGTGTTGTACTCCCACAACCGGTTGAAGTGGATGTCGTCCAGATTGCGTTGCGGGTTGATATTGCCGTTGAATGGCCGGTCGGTCGTGGCGGCGGCACCCCACGGGTTGGTGAGGTCGTAGCTGCTGTCAATGGTACTGTCGCGGATCACCAACTGGCCGTTGGCGGTTTTCCCCGGCAGGTAACCCGTCTGTTTCGCGCCCTGATCCCAGGCGCGCCCCAGTTTGGCTTTCCGCGCGCCGCGATAACCGCTGTCGCTGGTTAACAGGCTGTTGATCACCAGAAAGCCGTATTTCACCGACGAAATACTGTCTGGTGCGAACACATAGGCTTCTTTTGAGCCACGGCTCGACACGGTATGGAATCGCACCCCGTCAAACACGGCAGTGGCGCGACCGAACACATAATCCACATCCCCTTCAATGTAGCTGTCTTTGATGTAGGCGCGGCTGTAATGATCGGTAACATAGTCGTTTTGGCGATCGCTGGTATTGACGAAAAAAGTGTCCTGACGGCCGAGCAGGCGAACGTTTTCCAGTTGCACCCGGTCGCCGTCGGTACGTAGCGCAACGGCCTGATGCGTACCGCTGTCTACCGTATCCAGCAGCGCATTCACCACCGTCAGGTTTTTCAACTGAAAATCGTTGCTCTGTGACCACATCACGGCTGAACAGGTGGTATTGATGGTTGTGCCCGGTTTTGAAGCGCATACATCGTACATATACCAGGCCGGATCGGTCGGCTGATACTGACCGTGCGGATTGACGCGGGCGCGGTAGTCGGCCGGCGACATCATTGAATCCAGCGCCAGCGACACGACTACCTGTTCCGGCCGATCACCGGCACCGAATAACGTCAGTGGCGGCGCGCCCTCGGGGATGTATACCGTACCGGTGTAGGTGCCTGGCAGCAGTTTGATGTATACCCGCGTCTGGCCTGGATGCTGACGCAGCGCGGCATTCACCGCTTGCTGAATGCTGGTGTGGGTAACGCCGGCTACACTCACGCGCGGGCCGACGACATAAGCGGCGGTGACATGTGCGGTTTCAATCGGGGTTGGCGTCCAGCCATCCGTTATCGGTCGGGCGTATTCACCGCCGTGGGCGAAATAGTGTTGTGGTGTGAAGCGTTCGGCTTCCTGTGCCGACAGCACCGGGCGACCGGCGGTGCCGGGAAAAACCGGCTGAAAACGCGCCGAATGATTCGGCATCTGGCTGCCACAGGCGGTCAGGAGAATTGACATAGACACCGCGGCGGTCAGCCCGGAAAAGTGTGTCAGACTCACAGCGTGCTCCTCTTGGGTTGCGGTCATGTTAAGGGCGGATCGGCATCAGGCTGTGGCAGCCTACGCAACCCAGGACAAAAAAACGCGAAGCGGGATCATAAATTTTTAAAAATAAACCTGTGTTTCATTTCTATCTGCGAACGGTTGCCACAAACAAGGCGTCAATCCTGTTTTTTGGCGAGTTTTCTGTTAGATATTAGCGGGTTTTCTGTTAGATATAGAAGCAACTGCCGGGTCGATCAGGCGGAAAGGGCGGACGTGACAGACGAGCCGAATGGCACACTGATAATTGAACATCACAAACATGGCATTACTGATAAAAGCGGCGCTGGGCGCGATCGTGGTGGTATTGATTGGCCTGCTGGCCAAAACCCGTAATTACTACATTGCCGGGCTGGTGCCGTTATTCCCGACGTTTGCGCTGATAGCGCATTACATCGTGGGAACGGAACGCGGCGTGGAAGCGCTGCGCGCCACGATTCTGTTCGGCATCTGGGCGGTGATCCCCTATCTGGTGTACCTGATTTCGCTCTATTACTTTACCGGCGTGATGCGTTTGCCGCCGGCACTGATGCTGGCGGTGGTGTGCTGGAGTCTGTCGGCGGCGGCGCTGGTGAAAATCTGGAGCGGCTACCACGCCGGATAAGGCGGCACGGAGCGGGTCTGACCGAAAACCGCACCCGGCGAGCGCCGGGCAGCGATGTCGTATGCCGTCGTTACAGGTCGTCTTTGGTGATGCCGCGGGTGGCCGGTGCAGCGGTTGGGCCGGCGCTGACGCTGTTTTCAGCGTTGTACACCAGATAAATAGCTTTCTGATTGTCGATGCTATTGTCGAACACCAGCGTAATATTGTTTTTATCGAACCGAGCGGTCACGCGGGTGTTCGGCTTGTTCATGAAGGTATCCACGTCGCTGGCGGACAACGGTGCCGTCATGCCGTATTTACTCTTCAGCCCTTCCACGACGCCTGGCACATCGGGCAGCGCGATTGAGATTGCCAGACGGTTAAACTTGTCGCCGTTGAAACTGAATATCGCCTGGGTTTTTTTATCGGCAAAACTAAAGTCAGGGCAGATGTACACGGTCTGTCCCAGAATCATTTCCGGGCCACGCAGTGAACAATTCGCCTGTTGCCGGATGGTGGCGGCGGATGCGCCGAATTTCAGGTTTTTGTAACCGTCGGCAGCCGATGCCGTCAGCGACAGCAGCGACAGGGCAAGCGCCAGCAAAGAAGTATGTGGCTTGTTCATGTGATCCCTCGTGATGTGGTTGCGATGGTGTGAGCCTGGCACCTGACGGGGGACAGGGACCGTATGCGCCTGGCGATAATAATATACCCGTCATACTTCAAGTTGCAGGTGCGTTGGCTTTCCTCGCTCACCCCAGTCACTTACTTGAGTAAGCTCCTGGGGATTCGCTGCGTCGCCGCCTTCTTGCGACTCGAATTATTTAGGGTATATAAGAATGCGTCTATCTTACGTCGACTGACGGATTCTCTGAACGATTTATTTGCTTATGGTTACAGTTGTCAGGGACTCAGAAGCGATCCCAGGGCACCAGCAATAACAACAGTTCAATCACTACCACAAAAATCAGTAAGGCAATCAGTTTTTTACGCATGTTTATATGTCTATTAATTCATTGATCTCAATATTTTTTTATTCTTTGTTTAATAAATTCGCAAGTGTCCTTTGTCCTATCACTGACACAAACAAAATGACAGGTTGCTTCGAGCTTTTAGGGATATTTTTTATCTTGTCATTCACTGGTGCTTTAAAAAGGGGATTTACTATGAATATTAAACAGAAAGTAAAAAACATGACTTTGGAAGAGAAAATCGGGCAAAAAATCATGCTGGATTTTCGCTACTGGGAGCCGACCGGTAGCAGCAATCAGGATATGATTGCTCCTGATGAAACCATCGGCAAGTTAATCACGGATAACCACGTCGGTGGCGTGATTCTGTTTGCCAATAATCTTAAAGATCAGCAGCAGATCAAAACGTTGACAGCCTGGTATGCTGCGATGAAAACCCGCGCGGACATTCGTTTGTTTATTGGCACGGATAACGAAGGCGGTAATGTTTTTCGGCTACCACGCGGTGATTACTCTTCATTTCCCGGCAATATGGCCCTCTCCGCGGCCATTAATGGGGAAGCCGATGATCAACTTGCCGTTGAACAGGGCAAACTGATGGCCCAGGATATGCTCTCTTTGCATATCAATACCAACTTTGCACCAGTCGTCGATGTTAACACCAATCCTTTCAACCCAGTAATTAACGTACGTGCACTCAGCGATGACGAAAACACCGTTTCCCGTCTGGCTGAAAAAATCACAGCAGGGATGAGACAACAGGGGCTTATCACCACCTATAAACACTTTCCTGGGCACGGCAGTACGTCCACTGATTCACATACCGGCCTTCCTCGCGTCGATCGCTCACGGGAAGATGCCTTTGCCATTGATATCGCGCCTTATAAACAGGCGATTGATAACCAGGTGGCTCCGGATATGGTCATGACTGCGCATATTCAGTACCCGGCACTGGATAACAGTCAGGTTATCACCCGCAACGGTGAAAAAATTACAGTGCCTGCAACCATGTCACGCGAAATCCAGACCAATATCCTGCGCGGTGAGCTAGGTTATGCTGGCGTGACGATTTCGGATGCGTTGGATATGGGGGCGATTGCCGACCATTTCAGCCAGGAAGAGGCCATTGAAAACGTATTTGCCGCCGGGGTGGATATTGCCCTGATGCCTGTCAGCATTACATCACCTTCTCAGGCTAGCCTTCTGCCGGATCTTATCCGCTACATTGTGGAAATGGTTAAAAAAGATCGTATCAGCGAAGACGATATCGATGCATCGGTCGAACGCATTTTAAACCTCAAGAAACGGTATAACCTGCTGGGTGAAGAAGAAACCGCCACTGCCGGAGCTTCTCCGTCAGAGCATGAACTGGAAAAATGTATCGCCGATCGCTCGATTACTGTGGTTATAAACCAGCAATCGCTGTTGCCCTTAAAGGACAAAACCCTGCGCTATTTTATCCTGACCCCTTGGGGCGAGCAGGCCCACGGTGTTGCGACCGTGATGACTCAAGATGGATACCAGAACGTCGTTGCCGCAAAGGAAACAGAGCTTAGTGACGCGCAGGTCAGAGAGCATATTGACGGCTGTGACGTATTTTTGCTCGGGACACTGTCAACCCGCTTTACACCGGTTGAACAGGATGGCGTCGTTACCGGCGGAACAAAAGATAATAATCCTTATACCGGCTGGTTGAAATATGCCGCTGGTTTGGGGAAAAAACGCGTTCATCTTTCACTGCGCGCGCCATACGATATTGTCAGCTATGCCGAAGATGTAGATGCAGCTGTGGCCACCTATTCCTATTACGGGTATGACAACGGTATTTGGCGTGGTCACTCAATGATCTCTTTGGCAGACGTGCTAACAGGGAAACTCACGCCCCAGGGAAAACTGCCGGTCAATACCTGGCGTAATTTCGATGTGGAAACGAATACATGTACGGTAGCGTTCCCTCGTGGGTTTGGGCTGAGCTGGTAGTTTGATAAGGTGCAGAAACGTGTAGCGAGGGTTATTTCTAATACTGGAGTCGCCTTAAAGGGCTGAGAGATCCCCACAAAATCAGCACTAATAAAGACCCTGTACACGATTCTGTGTAAACGCCTTTTCTCAGAAGTGACCGCTCAGGCGGTCACCTGACTCGATATTGCTCCCCCATTGTCGACCAGCCACATGCCCGGCAGCGCTTTCTGTCCGTCTGTTGATGCCCAGCGCGAAGAATATCTCTTTGTTAATGATGCTGACACTGTGATGGGCCTTCACCCCAATACAATCTCGCGCAATGAACATCTGAAGAAAATCGAACGTGGAATGACGTGTATTCATTTTTCGTCATGTTCTGGTTTCTCTACCTTAATATCTTCTTTCTACTGGCATATACCCAAAATAATTCGAGTTGCAGGACAAAACGTGTTGCGTTTTGAACAACGCAACGCGTTGGCCCTTCAGGGCAAGGCTCATAGAGCCTTGTAACGCGGCAAGAGAGAGACAAATTCGTCGGGAACGAATTTGACCAGCCAACAACTGGCCTCTGGTGAGAGACAGGATGTCTCTCATTTCATCCCGATGAGCTTACTCAGGTAAGTGATTCGGGTGAACGAACGCAGCCAACGCACCTGCAACTTGAAGTATGACGGGTATAAGCAAGAAGCAAATATACGATCGAACGGGTGAGTTTTGTCAGCTTCTGGATCTACCCGTCGGATTTAATGACACTCAAAATAACGCAAGTAAAAAACGATTTAAATGCATTATCCGACTTTTGTCGTTTAGCGGTTATTGCCAGCAAGCAATGGTTGCTATGATAAACATATCTGATTTAACCTATATAAGGGCGCTTTCTGGAGAATTTCATGACTACCTTGACCCCGCAGGAGCTGTTTAAAGCGTTGTCTGATGAAACTCGCCTTTCGATCGTGCTGTTGTTGCGAGAAGCGGGTGAGTTGTGTGTGTGCGATTTATGTGAGGGGTTACAGGAGCCTCAGCCCAAGATTTCCCGCCATCTTGCACTATTGCGGGATGCCGGGCTGCTCGTGGATCGCCGCCAGGGTAAATGGATTCATTATCGGCTTTCGCTCCATATGCCGGCCTGGTGCGCCGCGATTATCGAACAGGCGTGGTTAAGCCAACGTCACGCTGTTGCCGGCGTGATAAAACGGCTTGGTCATCAGCGGGTTTGTGAATAAAAAATTTATCTTTATATATTCGTTATTTCATATGTGTTGATGGGGGCATGGCATGTTACTGGCTGCAGTCGTTTTTATACTGACGTTAATTCTGGTCATTTGGCAGCCGCGGGGGTTGGGGATTGGCTGGAGCGCGTCGTTTGGGGCGGTGCTGGCCTGGGCGACCGGGGTGATTCAGTTGGAAGATATTCCCGTGGTGTGGCACATCGTCTGGAACGCGACGACGACGTTCATTGCGGTGATTATTATCAGCTTACTGCTCGATAAGTCGGGTTTTTTTGAGTGGGCGGCGCTGCATATGGCGCGCAAAGGACAGGGCCGCGGCAAACGACTGTTCACGCTGATGATTGTGCTGGGGGCATTGGTCGCTGCGCTGTTTGCGAATGATGGCGCCGCGCTGATCCTGACGCCAATAGTCGTGGCGATGCTGACCGCGCTGGGTTTTAGCCGCGGTGCAACGCTGGCCTTTGTGATGGCCGCCGGGTTTATTGCTGATACCTCCAGTCTGCCGCTGGTAGTCTCTAATCTGGTTAATATCGTCACGGCGGATTACTTTCGTATCGATTTCAATACCTATGCGTGGGTGATGATTCCGGTGGATATCGCCGCTGTCGTTGCTACGTTGGTTGTGCTGCATCTGTTTTTTCGTCGGGACATTCCAACTGATTATGATTTGAACAAGCTGAAAGACCCCGCGGCGGCAATTCGCGACAGGCAGACGTTTAACGCCGGATGGTTTGTACTGGCACTGTTGTTAGGCGGTTTTTTCGTGTTGGAGCCGCTGGGCGTACCTGTCAGCCTGGTCGCAACGGTGGCCGCCGTGATCCTCTGGCTGGTCGCCCGGCGAGGGGCCATCATTGATACCGGCACAGTATTGCGCGGTGCGCCCTGGCAGATTGTGGTGTTTTCACTGGGCATGTATCTGGTGGTGTATGGTCTGCGTAATGCCGGACTGACGGATTCTCTGACACGTGTGTTGAATGATTTTGCCGCGCAGGGATTATGGACTGCGACAATCGGCACCGGTTTCCTCACGGCAGTGTTGTCATCGGTGATGAACAATATGCCGACGGTGCTTATCGGCGCATTGTCGATTGATGCTTCTGCGGCTGATGGCGTCATTCGTGAGGCAATGATTTACGCCAACATTATCGGCTGTGATTTAGGCCCCAAATTGACCCCTATCGGCAGCCTTGCCACGCTGCTGTGGTTGCACGTGCTGGCGCAAAAAGAGATTCGCATCAGTTGGGGGTATTATTTCCGCGTGGGCGTGGTGATGACGTTACCGGTGCTGTTCGTAACGCTGGCAGCGCTGGCGCTGCGTCTTTCTATCTAACCGGCGTGGCCTTCAACGCAGGCTTTCAAAGAGAATAGGGCAATGACAGAGATTACTATCTACCACAACCCGGTGTGCGGCACATCCCGCAATACACTGGCGCTGATTCGTAATAGCGGTGTTGAACCCACCGTTATCCACTACCTTGAAACGCCACCCTCCAGAGCGGAACTTGAGGGGCTGATTAGCGCGATGGGCATTACCCCACGTATGCTGCTGCGCCAAAACGTTGAGCCTTATAGCGAGTTAGGTCTGGCTGACGATAGCTTCAGCGATGAACAATTGATCACATTTATGCTGGCTCACCCCATATTGATCAACCGCCCGATTGTGGTCACGCCGCTTGGCACCCGGCTATGCCGCCCATCAGAAGTAGTGCTGGATATTTTGCCTGATGCACAGCAAGGCGCATTCATTAAAGAGGATGGCGAGCAAGTGGTTGATAAACAGGGAAAGCGTGTTAATTAGCTGCGAGTGACAGCGATGTTGCATCTTGGGAACTGGAATGCCGTTCTCTGTGCTGGTGGAGATTAGTTGCTGACCCTCTGCTAAGCGAGAAAAACGGACTACGACGAAGCGTCTCTTTCTGTTCCAGATATGGGATATATTGTAAAATTACCTCTTTATAAATAACAGGTGGCATCGGCAATGGTTTTGATCCCCAAAAACTACTCGCGGCTGGAAAGCGGTTACCGTGAGAAAGCACTAAAAATCTATCCATGGGTGTGTGGGCGCTGCTCACGGGAGTTTGTTTATTCAAACCTACGTGAATTAACAGTTCATCATATCGATCACGATCATACCAATAACCCGGAAGATGGCAGCAACTGGGAGTTGTTGTGTCTGTATTGCCATGACCACGAACACTCGAAGTACACGGAAGCCGAGCAGTACGGCACAACCGTTGTGGCGGGGGAAGACGCGCAAAAAGATGTTGGTGTAGCAACCTATAATCCCTTTGCCGATCTCAAGTCGATGCTTAATAAGAAGAAATAGCGCCAGCAACATCCGCTTTTGGCTAAGTACTGCAGACATTGAAGCGAGGCTGATACGAGCGAACAGCGGAAGTTATCCTCCCACGGATAATGAGTTGTTCGTGAGCGCTCTAAAATTGAATGGTTCGAATTATCGAAACACTGAGATTTCAAGTGCCGCAAGGATTGTGGCTTCCATTTTCTCCGGGGTGGTGAACGGTGCAAAACGCTTGAGCGGTTTACCGTCGCGACCGATCAGGAACTTAGTGAAGTTCCACTTGATTCGCCCACCCAGCACGCCAGGCAATTCGTTTTTCAGATAACGAAACACCGGGTGCGCTGCAGTTCCGTTGACCTCTACTTTCTCGAACATCGGGAAGCTCACGCCATAGTTAATGTGACAAGTCTGCGCGATTTCGTCGGCGTCGCCGGGTTCCTGTTTACCGAACTGGTTGCAGGGGAAACCCAGCACCACCAAACCCTGGGCGGCGTATTTCTGGTAGAGCGCTTCAAGGCCGCCGTATTGTGGCGTGAAGCCGCAATGGCTGGCGGTATTAACGACCAGAACCACCTTACCCGCGTAGTCGGCCATAGCGATAAGCTGGCCACCCAGACTGGTGGCTGTAAGTTGATGAAAGGAAGTCATATCGGAATCCTCAAATCCCATCTAGCAACATAAACTCGCGCCACTCGGCTGTACCCAAAGAAAGAGAGCTGTGCATCAACTCGCCTACACGTTCAGCAAGGAGTAGGTTTCTTACTCGTAGCAATTGCAACTGCGTGAATCGCCCATTATCTCCAGCCAAAGGAAAGAATGCCTGGCGGCTGCGTTCCCCATGTTTCACCGCATTGGTGTTACCAGCGGGAGCACCTGCACCGATACGTTTCCCGCCCCAACCGGACGATCTTGATTGTTGGTTATGTTTTTTGTCGTCTTTCATATCTGTATCGATGAGAGGCTATGTACTTGTGGAAAGTAAGAAAGAGAGTTTGGCTATATACCCGTCATACTTCAAGTTGCAGGTGCGTTGGCTTTATTACTCGGCCCATCTCTGGGCCTCGCCCTACGGGCCGTAGCGAGCTGCGTTCAAATCTGCTCCCGGCAGATTTGTCGCTCACCCCAGTCACTTACTTGAGTAAGCTCCCGGGGATTCGCTGCGTCGCCGTCTTCCTGCAACTCGAATTATTTTGGGTATAGATATTTATCTGATTTAATACTAAAAGCCACTCAGATGGTGGTTTTTAGTATTTGTAAAAAATTAACGTTCGATCATTCGGTCAAAAAGCAGTTGTTGAATGTCTTCACGTTGTGACTGAATAATATGAACCGTTACTTCTGTTTGTTCATCATTCAATGAATACAAAATACGGTAGCCATTTCCCGTATTGCACTCACGGTACTTCGTACAGCCAATCTTTGAAAGCTGTGGTGAAATAGGACAGCCTGTAGGGAAAACTTTAACTTTATCTTCAAATTCTTGAGTTGCAGCAGTCAGAATAGAAAGCGGTTCTAAATTCTTACTACGTAAAAATAGAGCTATTTTGTTAACGCAAAATTTTGCAGTTTCGGTATAAACTACATTTACTTCAATATCAGTTTTATTTTTTGCCATTTTAGCTCCCAGTTATTTACAAGTTATATACTTGCCAATATCTGGTCACGTGTGAATACACGCCCCTCGACTTTATCCTTTTCTGAAATAGTTAAAAGCTTTAAAAGAGCGATAGAATCATCACGTCTCTTTCTTTCTTCAAAAGATTCAATAACATAAGCAGGCATGCCATTCTGAGTAACCAGTATTGGCTCAGAAAGTTCAAGCGCAGCGGCGTGCTTTTTTATATAGCTAATAGTTTCTACTCTCATAGTAACTCCTACCCCACAAGGGGCAATTAAATACGTACAAAATTACGAAGGTTTCTCAAACATCATGAGTATTTATCACTCCGTGCCGACGCAAAGTAGTCGGTAACACATACGGCAGTTAAGCCGCTTCTTTAAAACATTCAGATTGTAACCTCATCAGCCGCCTTCTGAGGTACTCTTGATGGAGTGGTCTTAATATGAACTATATTTGGTCTTTTGTCAATGTGTTCTGAAAATTGAAAGATGAGTCAACATGGTTCTTCATGAGGGGATTATGTCTAGATGCTAAGAAAATTTTGAAAAAACCTTAGTATTTAGATGAATGCGTACTAACTGAGAATTTCCACGTACCTTCTTGCTGGAAATGGATTAACCAGCCATGATTTTTAGGGTGTGCCCCGTAACTATTTTTTGTACAGAACAGCATTGTTATCACTATGCAAAAAATGCTTTTAAGCGATAAAGAATGCCTCGAATCGCGCAATATTCAACCAAAAATCACATTTCGGAAATGATTCCTGCAGCAATTTTTAATATGCAAGGAGGTTAAGGGACACACCCTAGAGAAAGGAGAGGCAAGCGGCTACTTAATACTGTAAGTAGCCCTCTTGGAAGACGGGAAAAATCTTACGTTAAGCTTTCATAACAGGCAGCTTTGATCGAGGAGCGGAAGTTCAAAATTGTTCTCTCAGTTGGTGGCGGAATTATTAACATTGCCGTGTTTTAATCAACGGGGAGCAGGTCACGGTTTCCCAGTTAATATCTCCAAGTAGCGAGAATTGCAGAATGCTGACGAAGATGATTTTGGAAAAGTTCTGCATAATCTGATGATACAGCGGCTTTTACGCTTTCCCTTTCCGCAAGTGTAGCTATCCATGCGCAAGCACGCGGAAGTCCCTCAAAAATCGCCTCAGATACTGATGCATCGATGATGGAGAAGTAACGGAAAATAGGCGCGTAGACCGCATCAACCATACTGAATTCGGCACCAGAGAAATAAGGCCCTAAGCTCAATTCGGATTCAATACGTTCAAGTTGCTCACGGAACACCGCGCGTTTGCTGTCTGCAATGGCCTGATCAGTCGCATTTAAAAATTGCCATGCATTTCCAAGCATTGATGTAGAGAACTCGATCCATGCGCGCTGTCGGGCTCTTACTAATGCATCGTCAGCATACATCGAATCACCGTCTTGCGTTTCATTAAGGTATTCGCAGATCACCATGCTCTCGAAAATAATGGCATCTTCGCCGTTTGCCTGACGCACTTTAAGTAGCGGCACCTTGCCAGTGGGTGACAGAGCAAGAAACCAATCAGGCTTCGCCGATAGGTCTACATTTACGCGTTCAAATGGCACATTTTTTTCGAGAAGAACGATCGCTGAACGCTGCACAAAGGGACATAGTGGGTGGCTAATCAGTGTTAGGTCATGAGTAGACATCTCAAACTCCAGATAAAATGATAGCCCGCCGCCATAAAAGGTGGCGGGCTTGATGAACGGTAAATCTTATTTTGGTGGCTTAGATTGAAACACCGCCGTCGATGACGATTTCTGAACCCACGGTCCAGGCAGACTCATCAGATGCGAAGTAAAGTACCGCTTGCGCGACTTCTTGAGGCTTACCAAAACGACCTGCAGGGATGGTTGCAACGATATCTTTCATCACTTGATCATGATATTCCACTGGAATCCCCGCCTTATCGTAAAGCGGTGTGTCAACTGGGCCTGGGCTCACTGCGTTGATACGAATTCCACGAGAAAGTAACTCGTTAGAAAGTGTTTTTGACATGTTCAGCAATGCCGCTTTGGTTGAGCCATAAACGGAAGAGTTCTCAGGTCCGGTGTGAGCATTTATAGATGTATTAAAGACCACTGATGCAGAGCTTGCGAACACCGGCAGCAGTGCCTGCATTAGGAAGTAAGGGCCTTTAACGTTGATATCATAAATACGGTCGAACATCTCTTCTGTCCATACCTCGATGGGCATATACATTGATATACCCGCATTCAGGAAAGCGATATCCAGTTCACCAAAGTGTTCCTTAACCGTTTGAGCCAGAGCTTTCTGTGCATTCACATCAGCGGAATCAGCGCTCACGACTAACACATCATTACCAAGTTCTACTTTCGCCTTTGCGATAGAATCAGGGTTAACACCAGTAACAATTACGCGTGCACCTTCTGCCACAAACAGCTTCGCTGTTTCAAGACCAATACCACTTGTTCCACCCGTAATCAGTGCGCGTTTACCTTGTAATCTAGACATGTAAAAATCTCCTGTTAGTTTTAACAACTGATCGGCGAATGACCGATTTGATAGCCACTATAAGCTCATGCTCATATAGTGATAAGATTGTATTCTTAAATATGTTTCATGCATTAAAAGCATAAATGGGTTTTAGGATGGATAGATTACTTTTGATGACATGCTTTGTCCGTACCGCTGAAACAGGCAGCTTTTCCGCAGCCGGTAGGGATTTAGGCTTAGGGCAACCGAACGTGAGTCGTCATGTTGCAACCCTCGAAGAGCATTTGCAGACCAGATTACTTCACAGATCAACCCGCAAGCTTTCCCTAACTCCTGAAGGAGAACGTTATTATTTGGAAGCAAGGCGTATTCTGGAGGCCGTCGAAGAGTCAGAGTCTTCTTTCAGAGAAAATGTTACACCCACAGGGCTATTACGCGTTGCTTGCCCCACAGCATTGGCTCACACATTCTTAGTCCCGCACATCCCAGATTTTTTAGAACGCTACCCTGAGCTAACACTCGAGCTACAGATTAATGACCGCTATATCAATCTCGTTGATGAAGGGGCTGAGCTGGCAATCCGCATTGGACACCTGGAGGACAGTGCTATGCGTGCCCGCAGACTTGGCATGTATGAGCGAGTCTGTGTTGCCAGTAACAAGTACTTAGCTAAACACGGAACCCCTAATACCCCAGAGGATTTAAAAAACATGATTGTTTGATCTATACCTTGCTAACAACAGGAGCTACCTGGAGATTTCAGGATATCAATGTTCCTATTTCTGGTCGGCTCAGGGTCAATTCACCAGAAGCAGTACAGAAATTTGTCAATGCAGGGGTTGGGATCGCACAGGGCCCAGAATGGCTGTTCGAGGAGGGACTGGAAAATGGCAACTTACAATTATTACTGACTGATTACACTGCACCGCCCGTTCCCATTCAAGCCGTTTATGTTGCTAATCGACTTTTACCAAAACGGGCGATTGTGTTCATGGATTTTGTTGCTGAAATTTTTGAAAAAAATCCCGCATTCAAAGTTTACAACTCAATGAAATGAGCCTGAGATAACGAACATATCTGAATCATTAGTAAAATTTAGTCAATCTTAGGCTGTGTCCCTTAACTGACCGGCTCCCCATAAAGTATGTAGTCGTCGCGAATGACGGCGCAACTGGTTTGTGATGCGCTGCAAATGGCGCTCTGGTGTCGTAAGCGACCGAAAAACGTTATTGTCCATATCGACCGTGACAGTCTCCGTATCCGAGTTAGACTTATATTAATTTTTTGTTTTTTCTAACGAATTTATGGATGATATTTTTTTTAACTCTTTTAGATAATCTGGATTATGCTCAATTAGGCTTTGTTGAATAAATCGAACTTTTGCTGAGTTGAAGGATCAGATCACGCATTCCCTGACAACGCAGGCAGTCCCGTGGCAAAGCAGAAG